>JAEYTW010000067.1 GCA_023433835.1 Pseudomonadota bacterium
AGATCGGCGCCAGCTGGCTGTAGCGCAGGTTGCGCTTCAGGTAGGCGTCACGGGCGCCTTCGGACAGCGCGGTCTCGTCGCCGCCCTTGGTCCAGACGCGGCGGCCCTTCTTGCCCATGATGATGGCAGTGCCGGTGTCCTGGCACATCGGCAGGGTGCCGGCGGCGGCGATGTTGGCGTTCTTCAGCAGGTCGAGCGCCACGAAGCGGTCGTTGGCCGAGGCCTCCGGATCGTCCAGGATCTTGGCGAGCTGGGCCAGATGGCCCGGACGCAGCAGATGGTTGATGTCGGAGAAGGCAGCCTCGGCCAGCAGGCGCAGACCTTCCGGCTCGACCTTCAGGATCTGCTCGCCGTCGAATTCGACGACCGAGACGTGATCCGAGGTCAGCTTGCGGTAGGTCGTGTCGTCCTTGGCGAGCGGAAACAGGCCGCGGGCTGAGGCGATGTCGTCGGGCATTGGGGCGTTCCTTTGACGAACCTGGCGTGACGATCCAACGGCCACCATTCGCCTCCGAGATACACGCCCGGCCGGGCGCGCGAAGGGGGCAGGCCGCGCTCGGCCCCCCTTATACACCGCTCCCGCGCGGAGACAACCATCGGAGAGAGTAACTGCGCGCGACGGTTTGTCGTCGGATGAATGAAGGGCCGAAGACAGGCAAAAGAAAAGGCCGGCACACCGCAATGGTAATACCAGCCTTTTCTTCCAGTCACTGACCCCGGCTGTTTACGCCGCCGCCTTCACATGCCCCTCGACCGCCTCATGGGCGTGGACGGCCGGCTCGGCCGGGGCGCCGACCCACTCGCCGTGGGCGGGGATTTCCTCGCCCTTCATCACCAGTGTCAGCGGACCCAGGCGGGCGAAGTCGCCGACATGGGTGTCGTACAGCACGGTGGCGCCGGCGCCGATGGTGACGCCCTTTCCGACGCTGACCCGGCCGACCTTCATCACGCGGTCCTCGTACAGATGGGTCTGCAGGGCCGACAGGGCGTTGATGGCGCAATGATCGCCGACCGACACGCAGTCGAACTCGGTGATGTCGGTGGTGTCCATGTAGACGCCCTTGCCGAACTTGGTGCCGAAGATGCGCAGCACCCAGGGCAGCATCGGCGTGCCGCGCAGATGGTCGAGCAGCACCTTGCCGGCCAGACCCCAGTACAGCACGGCCACCGCCTCCGTCCGCATCGCCCACCACGACCACATCGGCTTCATGGTGGGGGCGTAGCGGCCCATCAGCAGCCATTTCACCAGCGCCACCACCAGCACCATCGCCGTCGGGATGGCGACGCTGACCGCCAGGAACTGCCAAAGGAAGGTGCCCCAGCGCCCGTCGAGGATGGCGGGGGCGAAGAATTCCACCGCGAAGGTGCCGAAGGTGATGAACAGCATCGACGGCATCGACAGGCTGAACGCCTCGAACACGGCACGTCCCAGACGGCGGGCGCGCGACGGCTCGAAGGTCCAGTTGGGCGACACGTTGTCAAACTTCTGGCGCACCGGCAGCTTGATCGGCGGGCTGCCGAACCACGTGTCGCCGGCCTGCATCTCGGCATTCGCCGGCGGCTTGGACTTGATGCCGATCAGCGTGCCGGTGGGGATGGAGGCACCCGGCGGCACCACGGCATCGTTGCCGACGAACACGCGGGCCTCGGTCTTCACCGGCTGCAGATGCATCCAGCCGCGGCGGATGTCCTCGTCGCCCAGCACCACCTCGTCGGCGATGAAGCACTTCTCGCCGATCTCCACCAGATCGTAGCGGCCGGCGAGGTTGGTCGAGATCTCGGCGTCGCGGCCGATCTTCGCACCCATCAGGCGATACCACGCCCGCATGTAGACGGGGGCGTAGAGCGAGCTGAGGGTTTCCAGCATCACCTCGGTCGCCAGAGCCACGACCCATTTGCGGACGTAGAACCAGCTGTGGACCGAGTAGGAGCCGGCTTCCACCTTCGGCAGCACGATCCAGCGCATGGCGGCGATCAGCAGCACGGTGAAGGCCACCAGGAACATGGCGGTCGGCCACGCGATGGCGGGGACATAGTAGAGGTAGTTGACCTTGAACACCCCGCCCATCCAGGCGTCGAGCTTGTCGAACAGGTAGAAGGCCGGGAAGATCGGGATCAGCGCCACCGGCGGCAGGCCGACCAGGGCGACCAGATAGATCAGCGTCTGGGCGGCGCGCTTGACGACGCCGGCGCGCGGCTCCTCGGGAAGGGCGGTGCGGTCGACGGTGCCGACCTTGCGGGCGGGCGAGCCGTCCCACTGCTCGTAATCGCCGGTGTGGGTGCCGGCGGCGAGCGCGGTCAGGTCGGCCAGCTCGGTGCTCTTGCCGACGACGGCATCGTGGCCGATGACGCAGGAGGTGCCGATATAGGCATCCTCGCCGATCTCGATGGTGCCGATCACCAGCTCGTTGCCGATCACCTCGGCATTGGCCAGCTTGACCTTGCCGCCGGTGCAGGTGCCGCGGCCGATGCTGACCAGATCGATGGCGCCGGATTCGAACTCGCCGATCATCGCGTCGGCGCCGACCTTGGCGCCGAGCGCGCGCAGCAGCAGCCGCATCACCGGCGACCCCTGGAACCACTTCAGGTGGACCAGCGCGATGAAGCGCTGGGCCAGCCACCAGCGGTAATAATAGACGCCCCACAGCGGGTAGCGGCCCGGCTTGGTCCGGCCGATGATCAGCCATTTCGCCGCGACGGCGATGGCGACGGTGGCGATGTTGATGACGACGTAGACGCCGAACATCGTGGTGATTTCGCCGAAGATCCCGGCGTCCTCGCCGGACAGCAGCATGTAGCTGACGAACACGCCAAGCCACTGCACCGTCATCAGCGCCAGGATCATCGGCAACGCCGCGGCCTGGGCCAGTCCGCACAGCAGCCGGCGGGCCAGCGGCGGCGGATCGAAGGACAGGTCGGCCGGCTTGGCGCCGTGACCCGTCGGCGCCTTGGCGTCCAGCCGTTCGGCCATCGCCCGCAGCGTGCGGGCGCCATAGACGTCCTGAAGGGTCAGGCCGGCCAGCCCGGCGGTCTCGCGCACCGCCGAGACGAAGCGCGCCGCCAGCAGGGAATGGCCGCCCAGGTCGAGGAAGAAGTCGGCCTCCAGCGGGATCGACTGGCCGGGGAAGACACGGCGGGCGGCCTCCAGCAGCGTCGCCTCGGTCGGGCTGCGCGGCTCCTCCTGCTCGCCCGCACCGGCATCCTCGGTCAGGGCCATCGCCTGGAGCGTCTTGCGGTCGGCCTTGCCGGAGGTCAGGCGCGGCAGTTCCGCCACCTGCTCATAGTGCGCAGGCACCATGTAGGCGGGCAGCTGCGCCCGCAGCGCGTCGCGCAGCGCGATCTTGTCGAGGGAGGCACCGGGCTGTGCGACCAGGAAGGCGACCAGACGGTCAAGCCCGTTGTCGGTGCGCAGGACCACCGTGGCCTGGGCGGCGCCCGGCAGGTCGGTCAGAGCCGCCTCGATCTCGCCCAGTTCCAGCCGGAAGCCGCGGATCTTCACCTG
>JAEYTW010000071.1 GCA_023433835.1 Pseudomonadota bacterium
ATGTTTGCCCGCAGCGTCGCGACCGGCACCGGGTTTCGCCCGGCGTCGGCCGCGAGCTCGACCAGCCCGTCAGATGTTGCGCGCATGCAGCGGCGTGGTGATGATGCAGCTGCGGTCGGTTGCCGAGGATGATGCGGCCGTCACGATGACGATGCCGATAATCTCGGTCTGCGACGTCGAGGAATCGTCCAGCGCGCCGGCGGTCGCGCTGGTGTAGAGCGATGCCCCGGCCGCGCAGGAGGCGAGCACCCGGACCTTGATGTTGGCCGAGAGATCGAAGCCCTGACGGCAAAACCAGCCGTATTCGCCCGAGGCAAAGGCGGCCTGGGCAATCGCGACGGTATTGCCGGCGTCGACCAGCGTCTTGGTCAGGTTCTTCGCCTGCCCGTTCTGGTCGATGCAGACCGCCCGATACTGGGAAATGGCCGAGGCGGCCTGCCCATAGACCCAGTTCGAGTTGCCCGTGCCAAGCATCTCGGTGCCGAGCGAGAACGTCGCATCGGCCGACGGTGAGCCGATATTGGAGCCGACCAGCGGCGATGTGGTGAACGGCGTTGCCATGATTAGCCCTCCTTAGGCCGCGTCGATGAGCGTGCCCTGCAGGGCGCGATTCGAGCAGACGAGGTTGCCCATCCACAGGACCGGCACGGCGACCGCATCCTGGTTGATCGGCCGCTGCTCGTCGCCCTCGGTCATGTTCGCGTCGCGGTGCACGCACAGCTCGAGATAGTCTGTGTTGAGCATGTACATGTGCTCGTCGGTGATGCCCGACACGGCGGTATCGTGGATCACGTCGGCGGTGACGTACTTGAGCGACTGGAAACCGGCCTTGGCCATGTCGTTGTCGTTGCCGGTGTAGCGCTGCAGATCCTGCAGGCTCTCCCAGTACATTGAGTAGAAATCGATGCTGGCAACGATCAGGTCGGGCTTGTCGGTGCCGCGAACGAGGTTCAGCCACAGCCCGTTCATCTCGCCCTTGATCGTGCTCTTGCTGATCGTGTTCGTCCCCGCCGCTTCGCGGAACTTGTTTCGCCAGAACGTCCAGGTCGCGCTGTCGATGCCGCCGACCGAACCCTGTCCGTTGTCCTGGATGATCGAGCGGATGCCGCCGATCTGGTTCGTGAGCAGCCCCGCCGAATAGAGGTCCTGGCTCAGGTTGTTCGCCATCGTCTTCATGGCGACGGCGATGCGCGATTTCACGAACGGAATGATGCGCTCACGGCCCGAATTCTTGCGCAACTCCTCGCCCGAGGCGGTCACGTTGACCGCGGCTTGGCGCCACGGAAACTTGACCGCGGTCAGCACGTCGGAGGCGCCGACGTTCAGCACGTCGTAGCCCGAGAAGCGCTGGTAGGTCTGATTTTCCGCATACTCCAGCGGCCGGACGATCTCGTAGCCGCCGTCGAGCGTCGTGATGCGGTTCTTCGCCGAAAGCCGCCGCCACAGCGCGTTGTGGTTCGACATGTTGTCGGCCAGCTCGGCCGGGTGATTGCGGAGGGTGGTGGTCACCAGCTCCGTGAAGATGCTTGATGGTGTTGCCATGTTTTGGTGCTCCTAGCGTTGCTCAGGCGCGCCCAACGATCGCGTCGTATGCGTTACCCAACGTCTCGTCGATGCTGCGGCCGCGCTGCGGCGCGCCAGCCCCGGCCGTGGCCGAGGGACGCGTGTTCAGGCGGTTGGCCGCCCGCGCCGTCTTCGCCGCCTGCTGCTGCCGCGCCGTCACATCGGCGAGGGCCGCAGCCTTCTCCGCCTCGATCGCCGCCTTGCGCGTCTCCGGGTTACGGTAGAGCGCCTGGTCATAGGCGGCCTCGAGCACGTCGCGATTGGACGCACCCGGGTTATCCTGGCGGATGAGCGGGATGAGGCGGGCAATGTCGGCCTCGAGGCGTTCCCAGTGCGGACGCAAGAGATTACCCTTGTCGTCACGCTGGCTGGCGACGCGGTCGATTTCGGCATTGATGCTTGTGCGCGCGACCTTCTCTTCGGTCTGCTCGCGCGCCTGCAATCGAGACGTCAGGTCCCGCACCTGATCGGTGAGGGCCTTGACTTGCGGATCGACCCACTCGGGTCCACCCGCGCTCTGCTGAGGGTCTGCGGCGCCACCGAAGGCAACCGCCGGATCAAGCCCGACTTCCTTGCAGAACCACTTCACGTAGCCGATCGGATCGCGGCCGGCCCGTTCATAGAGGTCCATGAGCGTGCCAACGGCCTGATGCTCGGTCATACCGAGCGCCTGGATCCGCTGGCGGTAGGGGGCAATCGCCCGGTCAATGCCTTCGAAGCGCTGCAACACCTCGGCCCGCTGCTGGAAGCCCCGCTGGACGTCGCTCTCCCGCTTGGCGATTTCCGCCTGGATATCGGGTGGGAGCGCCGACCATTTGGCCTTCGCGGCATCCGACCATGACTGCGGCGCGCCGGTGGCAGCGGGGGGCTGATCGCCCTGCGGCTGTCCGGTGGCCGCCGTCTCGGGCTGGCCGGGATTCGTCTCCTTGCCGCCGGCGGGCGGCCTGGTCTCTTCCCCGCGGGCGGCAAACCGCCCTGCGGCATCACGCGCGCGTTCGGCTACGCTGCGGGTCGTGTCGACCTCGCCGCCGGCTTCGCGCGCCTCGATATCGTCGTAAGCCGTGGTCAGCAGATCGTCGATGCTCGGCGCCGTCTCGGTCGCGCCGGAAGCGGCACCCGTGGGATCGGCGTTCAGTTCGTCGGTCATGATTACTTGCTCTCGTTCAGGTGAGCGTTCTTGGGGTTGAGGTATCGAGGCCGGAACTCGCCCGGATCGACTTCGCGGCACCCGCCGCGCGCCAGATCCTCGCGGCGTGCCGCGCGCCCCTCGATTACGCCAGTGCCGAGCGGACTCTTGTAGGCCGGCAAATCACGCATGATCATCGGGCCGGCCGGCCGAGAGCGCGGCTGCAATCCGGGCTCGACCACGATCCACTGACCGTTGCGCCAGACCGAGCGCATCAGGCGGCAACCACATCGATAGGCGGCGCGGGCGGAGGCGGAGACGGCTCAAGCGCATGCTCGAGCGCCTTGGCCTGCGCCGCAGCCCGCAGCTCGGCCATCTTCATCTCATGCTCGACCTGCATTTCGCGGAGCTTCATTTGGTACCTCTGCTGGTCCGCTTGCGCCTGCATCTGGATCCGCTGCAGTTCAGCCTGCGCCTTCGCTTGCTCCGCCTGCGCCTGCATTTGTTCACGTTGCGCCTTTGCCTGCTCGGCCTGGGCTGCAGGGTCGGGCTGCTGCTGCTGCTGCGGGCGATTGGCGTCGCCGTCAATCGCGTCTTCCACGATCCGTCCCAGGCGTGCACGCCGAACGACTGCGCCAGCCAGGGCCTTGGCCGCATCGGCGCTGATGAACCCGCTTTGCACCGCCACCGGCAATCCCTGGCCCATGCTGGTGATCGCCGCCATCAGCTCGGTCAGTCCGTCGCGTTCCGCCTGCTCGTCGGCTGCAATCGTCGAATTCGTCTCGATATCGACGCGGAACCGACGCATCGCGTCCGAGCGCAGCAGTTGCATGACTTCAGGCGTGACTTGGCGACCCGTCATCTGGGTCAGCACCATTGGGTCAAAATGCTCGGCGATCACCTCGGCCATGAGCCGGACCAGGTCGCGAGCCAGGCGCTGCACGTCGCGCTGCCGCCGCTGCAAGCGCAACGATCCCCATTGCGCCTTGATGCTTTGTTCGGTCGCCGTCTTCAGGGGGCCCGAGGCATTGCCCCGCAGAATGTCGGAGATGCCCGAAATCTCGAAGATCACCTGCTTGGTCAGCTCGCGCTGTTGCACCAGCTGCCCCAGCACTTCCACAGCCATATCGATTGGCAGCATCCAGACGGCCCGGTCCAGGCCGCCGGCCTGCATCGCTGCAGTCACACCCTTCGATGCGACCAGGTCATTGTCGGTCGAGCTCGGGCCCAGCAGCAGCTGGAATTCCTCGATCGATGCATCATAGATGCCGCGCAGCTTGATGCCGTTGATCAGCTTGCCGATGCGGGTGGTCAGCCGGTCCAACTCTTCGGCCTGCGCCGCATACTGGCTGTAATCGTCGACAGGGACCAGTTCACCGACCGGCGCGTTGGCATAGAACGGCATCGGGATGGGGAAGAATGCCCGCAGCCTCAGTACGTCGTCGCTTTCGCGCAGCGGCTTGTCTTTGAAGCTCGGCGCGATCCAGATGATCCGGCGCTTGCATGCGTCCCAGATCTCCCAGACCGTCATCCGCTTGAACAGGGCCTCCTCGTTATCGCGACTTTCGCGCTTTTCGTACCCCTTCGGCGCCCAGTCGAGCGTGACCTCCTCGGCAACCTGACCGAATTCGTCGATCGCCTCGTCGCGGGTGAACAGGTGGCGGAACGCGACCCACTTCACGTCAGACCACTGCCGGCCCGGGCCGCGGCGGAAATCGTCCCACTGAACCAGCTCGAACCAGACGCGCTGATCGGCGATCACCTCCGACGGCGGCTGATCGTCGCTCGCCTCGGCCTCGATCGGATCCGGCGAAACGCCGTCGCCCTCGGCCGCCTCGCTTTCAGGCGTCTCGGCCTCCTCCTGGCCGGGCGCGGTCGGCGCCATCTCCGCTTCGTAACGGAGGCGCAGCACGCCACGCCCAGTTATCAATCCGTCATCGATGCATGCGCCGATCGTCGCATCGATATTGGCCTGGTCGATCTGGTACGAGCACGCGCGCTCGATCACCTCAGCGGCCACGCGCGCGACCGGATCCTCGTCGTAGTAGCGCCGCCGCACGTCCGGGCGCGGCGTGTCGCTGTAGAGCGCAGCCGACATGGTCTGGACGTTGGTGTAGAGGATGTTGAACCGGGCCCGGCTGCGGTCGCTGACCGCACCGTTGCGATAGCGCTCGACATTCTTTTCGGCTCGCCCGCGCCAGTCCTTCTCTACCTTGTCGGCAAGCTCAAGCTCCATGCACCAGCGCGCGACGTCGCCCTGGGGCGGCTTGCCAACGTCTTCTGGACGCTCGAGAGCGCCGGCCGCAGCGGTGGCGATATCAGTCATTCTTGGCCGCCATCTCGTGCGCCAGCGAAATGAAGCAGGCAGCGATCGCGTTGGACATCAGACACCCGTCAGGTCGTGCCACGCGCTACCGTAGTAGCCGTAGAGCTTGTTGTTGGTGGTGTCGATGACCAGCGGGACCAGGCCGGAGACGATGTTGCCCGGCGTACCGGTCGGCGTGCCGGGACAGCCCGGGATGCAGAGAAAGCCCCCCGCCGCATTGGTGGCCAGCGCCCCGGCGCCGAGGTTCAAGGATCCCGGGATTCCGCTCGGGCTTCCGCCAGCCGTCATCTCGACACGGCCGCCGTTGGCCGAGCCGGTGGCGTCGCCACCGCGAACGATGGCGACGCCGCCGAGCTGGCTGCTGCCGACGCCCGCCCAGGCTTGCATGCGGACGTTGCCGCCCTTGCCGCTGGACGGAACCCCGCCCAATAGCTGAGCGGTGCCGCCTTCGCCGGACGTGCTGCCGCCGGGGCCGCCCTGCAGAGTAGCGTTGCCGCCATCGCTGGTCGCGCCGCCACCGCCGCCTATGGCGTTCAGCGTGCCTGCCGTACCGCCGAGCACTGCGCTGCCGGCGGTCGCGCTGACGTTGCCGCCGTTGCGGTTCGTCGCGCTGATGGTGGCAGCCGTGCCTCCGGTAATCGTCACGTTGCCGCCGTTACCGTCGATCGGCGCGCCGCCCTGGATCTGCGCGGTACCGCCGTTGCCCGACGTCGATCCGCCGGGGCCGCCCTGGACCGAGGCGACCCCGCCGGCCGCCGTGGCGCCCGCGCTGCCACCCTTTAGCCGCACAGCGCGGGTGACCGAATTGAAGAGATGCAGTCCGGCGTCAGTCGCGTTGGTAAAGGCGATGGCCACCGCCGAGGCGGAGCCGTCAGGGAACAGCAGCGGACCGGTCAGCGTGTCGCCGGCCTTGTTGACCGGGGTGAAGCCCAGCGCGCGCAGCACGGCGCCCAGGGTGACGGCAGCGAACCTGTTCATCAGACGCCCCCGCGACCAGGTGTGAAGTAGATGTTGCCGGTGGCCGTCGACCCGACGATCACCGACACCGCCGTCATGCCGGTACCGACCTCGAACAGCCGAGATACACCGGCCGCGATCGGCATGGCGCCCGACGTCGTCGCCGCAGTGCCGAACGAGACGAATGCCGTCTGGTTTGACCCGTTGTAGGCCAGCTGCTTGCCGCCCGATCCGCCGCCATAGGTCGTGGTCAGGTTGAGCGACTGCGCCGACGTCGTCGGGTTGATCGAGACGGTCGCGCCAGTCGGCTGGAATGCCTCGATCTCCATCACACCCCCCAGCCGCGGCTGACCTGCAAGGTCGTGGTGCTCGCCGCCGATCGAGCTGCGACATAGAGCGCCGGCAGATCGAAGGTGCCGAGCGAGAACACGAGCTGCGAGCCGGGCGGAATGGCCTGGCTTGCCGTCGTCGCCACCACCGCGGCGTCACCCCAGCGCACATGCGCCCAGTTGTCGCCGACATTGGAAATCACCAGCTGGTTGCCGCGCTGGGCGACGAGCTGCGAGGCGCTGGCCGTGGTCGCGGCGAAGGTCAGGCCGTCACCCGAGATATAGTCCGTCTCGAACGGGTACGGCGACGTGCTCGCGGTGCGGCGGTCGGCAATCTGAGATGCATATCCGGTCATTCGCTGCCTCGATCTGCGGCGCGGCGCGCCAGGTGACGGTCAAAGATCTGTTTCAGGGTCGGCGGCGCCAGCCGATCAGCCGTCGGCCTTGGGCGCGGTCCTTCGTAGGGGCGCGACATGCAGGCGTAGCGCGTCTCGTCGCCGGCGTGATCCTCACCCTCGGTGTCCACGTCTTCGGGCTTCTCTTCGTCGTGCTGCAGCGCCGGCAAGGTCCGGATCGTGTGGACGCAGGTGGCGAACAGATAGAGCATCGGCCGGCCATCTTCGCCGACCAGGCGCGCCCGCAGCTGATCCCAACCCGGCATCCGCTTGTTGTCGGCCGACCGGAAGTGCACGCCGCGCCCGATCATCCGCTCGGCGATCGATGGGCCGCCGTCAGCCGACCAGGCCGCCGGGTCGATCACGCCATAAGCGACGCGGTCGCCGGCCTCGCGCTTGACGATGCCGTCCGCCACCATCTCTGCCGTCAGGCGCAGGCCGGTGTTCGGTGTCCCGTTCCAGCCGTACCACTCGCGATATTTGATGAGAGCGCCGCGCGGGAACCGCGGGTGCTCGCCATCACTGACCGCATACCAGCCGACCGAGAACGGCCGCGCCGAACCCCAATCCATGGCGCGGAACCGCAGCCAATGCGCCGGCAGCTCCATCGGCTGCACCACATGCAGCGAGGGCCGGAACTCGCTGAAGAATGCGCCGCTGATCACCGACCAATCGCCGTCGAGCAGGGCCCGCACCAGCGCTTCGGACCCCAGACCCTGCAGCCGGGCGACATAGCCCGGATCGGCTGCCATCAGGATCCGGTTGTCCTCGAGCCGGGACGGCACGAACATCCGCTCCAGCCCGGTCGCCTCGTCGACGATCGGCCGAAAGCCGAGAGGTGCTGCGTCGATAAAGTAGGCCCGCACCTCGTGATGGCCGGGGCCGCCCGGGTTGGCCGTCGCCCGAATCCGCTTCGTCGGTACCGGCGAAGCCGAGCGCAGACGGGACCGCAGGTAGCGATAGACCGACAGCGATGGCCACTGGGTCAGCTCGTCCCAGCCGATCCAGGTGTACTGATGGCCCTGGTACCGATACTTGTCCTTCTCGCGCTCGGCGTAGCGCATCTTGAGCGTCGCCCCGTTGGGCCAGCGCCAGGTGCGCTTCGTTTCGTGCCAGTGCGCACCCGTCGGCAGATAGATCTCCGACGATCGGCCGATCAGCTCTTCAAGCTCGGGGTAGGTCCGCCGGAAGACGATGCCGCGCCAGGCCGGGCCATAGGTCGGCACGTCCTGCAGGAAGTCGCCGAGCAGGAAGTCGGACTTACCGCCGCCGGCCGCGCCGCCGTAGAGGATTTCGGGGCACCAGGTCGCCCCGATTGCATCACTCTGCGGACCCGGCTGCGGGGACCAGGCTGAGAAGCTCACGTTGCTTTCGGGCCAGCCATTGGTCGCGGGTCTCCGGCGGCGGGGCGTCGACCGGATTGGCCGGCATCGAGAAGGTGGCGCCGACCTGAGCGTCGACCGCGGTCAGGCGGGGGTGCATGTAGGGCGCGGCATCCTTGGCGATCGATGCCGCCTGATCGAGCTCGCCTTTGTCGTAGTGGGCGCGCATCGCCTTCATCATGACTTCAAGCGGCGTAATCCCCTCGGCCGCGACACGCTCGGCGATCGCCCGCGTCTTGCGATTGGGCGAGCCGGGAGGGCGGCCGGCGCCGGCGCGGACACCACCTTTCGGCATGATTTCCTCTGATTCGGGGCAAAGAAAAACCCGCCGCGGTTTCCCGGGCGGGCTTCGACCAATTGTGCAACGAACATACCCCGTTTTGCGGCGGATGCACCGCAAAAATGTTCGAAGATTTTTCAGGCCGCCGGCAACGCCGCCAGATCGGCATCCAGCCGCGAGAGCACGGCATCGATCGCCGCCCGGTGCCAGCGCTGCACCGTATCCTCCGACTTCCCCCACTTCGAGGCGATGCGCCACCACGGTGCGCCGAACGCCCGAGCCCAGATCACCGAGCGCTCGCGGTCGGTCAGCGGCTTGAGCCACGCGAGCACCGGCAGCATCCGGTCGATCGCGTCGGCCGACGGCCGGGACGGCGCAGCCCGCATCCGCTCGTAACCGCCCTCGGCCACCGCATTGGCCCACACGTCGGCCGCCTCGCGCAGCGTGTCGGGCCACCAGGTCACGCGAGCATAGACCGGGTTGCGGTCGGGCAATGCGCAGAGCGTCCGGATCGCTTCGTTGATCGTCGCCTCAACCTCCGCCCGCGTCATCGTCATGCCGCCCGATCCTCCGCCGCAAACCCGAACCGCGCCGCATGCTCCGCCTCAACCCGTCGCATGGCGAGGCCGAAGCCGAGCAGCGAAACCGTCAGGCCTTCGAGCGTCCCGGCCGCCAGGGCCAGCTGCCACCCCCTGATCGTGTCGTCGATCTCCGCCCGCCGCTGCCGGATCAGCACCACGTCGACCGCGGCCAGATCGCCGACCGTCGCCACCTGACGCCACAGCTCGCGCGACCAGCCCTCGGCCATGGCCTGGCGCCCGATCGTCGTCAGCATGGCGCTGTCCGCCGCGGCCTCATGCCGATAGGTCGGATCGGCCGGCCGGCGGGCCGCCTCCGAGCGCTTCGCCTCGCTGCGCTGGTCGAGCGATGACCGGCAATGCGCGACGATCTCCCCCGGGCTCGGCCACTGCCCCATCAGCTTGTGCGCCGCAACCGTCCTGGTCCAGCCGTCATGCAGCGCCTGGGGGCTGAACGCCTTGAGCACCAGGATGTAGTTCGCCATGGCTTCGGCGACGCTGATCACCTGCTTGGGCTGGCCGTACAGCGCCCGCATCGGGCCCAGCACGGTTTCCTCGATCGTCCGGGCGTCGGCCATCAGGCGGCACCTCGGGCGCGGGCGGCCATCTCGTCGGCGCGGCGCTCGGCCTCGGCCAGGTCGTAACCCAGGCCCAGCGCCGGGCCGGGCTTCGGGGCGGCGACGGGGATGGCCGCGACAGGCGCGGGCCGGTTGCGCGCCGCCAGCCAGGCCAGCGCATCGGCCCGGACCAGCTCGAGGCTTCCGGCTGGCGGCTTCCGACGCTCGACCCAGGCCGCCAGCCAGGGGTCGGCGAAGGCCTCGAAGCTCGGCACGTCGAAGCCCGCCGCGGCCAGTTCCGCCGCCACGGCCGGATCGCTCGCCGCATGCCGACGCCGCCCCGCTTCGGGCCAGGCGCCGAGCACCAGCCGGTCGAACGTGTCGATCAGCGCGACACCTTCAGCGACCCCGCCCCCCTCCCCCAGCGGCGGCGCGGCGGCTCGACCTGACCCGCGCGCGCCCTGTCCGGGATTAGCCGCAGCGGTAGGGAGGGAGGAATTCTTTCTTTCCTTCTCTTCCTTTCCCTTCCCTTCTATTCCCTTCAGAGCGTTTTCCGTCGGAATTCCATCGGACGGTCCATCGGAAATCGCGTCTTTTCCGTCGGAAAGCTCCATCTGTTCCGACGGCATTCCGGCGGATTTCCATTCGTCGAACGTCGGAATTGGTAGCTCTTTCCGTCGATCCTCCCGCCGCTTCTTGTTCTCTTTCCGCAGCCGATCGCACTCTTTCCGCCAGATGCCGGCAAGCTTCGTGTCCCAGGCTTCCATGACCAGTTCGGCCGCCACCGGGTGATAGAGCCGGCCGTCCGAGCACTTGACGTAGCCCCGCAGCGCGCCCTTGCGGACCTTCTTCCAGGCGCGCAGCACGAACCCGTAACCGGCCAGTTGGGCGAGCTCGCCGTCGTCATCCGGCAGCGACCCCGCCGGCGTCTGGTGCCAGGCCGCGGCCCAGAGCAGCACCGCCGACCGGAACTCCTCGGCCGACACGCTCGACACCATCTTGCTGTCGCGCAGGCGCTGGGCCAGCAGCGGCATGTAGCGGAAATCTTTCAGCTCAACATGCGTTGGCACCAAAGGCTCGGGCAAGGCGGACATATCGGTTTGCGTCATGCCGCCACCTCACATTCGCCGTCGATGCGCTTGCGCGCGATCTCGGCATATTCCGGATTGAGTTCGATCAGGATCGCGTCGAGACCCAGGTCCTGCGCGACAAGCCCTACCGTGCCGGCGCCCCCGAACGGGTCGAGCACGATGCCTGGACGGCGACCCATGGCCATGCAGATGCCGCCGCAGCCGTCGACCAGGCCGCACATGGCGCAGGTCGTGGGGGGCACGCCGGCTTTGATGCAGCGCTCGGCCAGCGCTGGCGGGAAGGTGGCGAAATGCGCATCGCGGAAGGCCTTCGGCGGGATGGTCCAGACGTTGCGGGCGTTGCGCGTCTCGCTGGGGCTCAGCCCGGTCAGAGCGGCATTCATCGAATCGTTCGACTTCACGCCCGACGCTTCCGGCGCCGACTTCGGGCCCACGCCTGGTTTGCGGCTGCGCGGCACCCGGTCGACGTTCTGCCGGCTGTTCGGCCCCGCGGTCCGCGGATTGGCGCCCCCGGTCACAGGCTCCCTGATGGCGAAATGGTTGTAGTAATAGTCCTCGCCCTTCGTCAGCAGCCAGATTTTCTCATGGGCGCTGGTCGGCCGATCGTAGACGCTCTCCGGCATCGGGTTGGGCTTGTGCCAGATGATCTCCGACCGCACCCACCAGCCGTCATCCTGCAGGGCGATGGCCAGCCGATTCGGGATCATGCAGAGGTCTTTCGGCTTCAGAAACCCGCCCGGGACGATGCGCCCGCCGTGCGCGCTCTTCACGGCGCCGAAATTGGCGTCGGCGCTGCGCGGCGCCTTCTCGTAGCCGCGGTCGAGAATCGGCCCTACGGTCGAGAACGGCTTGTCGCGGAAGGTACGATCGTCGGCGCCCTCCGCCTTGTAGGTCGCGGCCGACTTGCCGTTCGGGCTGGCGGCATAGCAATCGCCATAGTTCAGCCAGACGGTGCCGTGCCGTTTCAGCACGCGCCGCACCTCGCGAAACACGTCGACCATCACGGCCAGGTGCTCGCCGAGCGTCGGCTCGAGGCCGATCTGCCCCTCGACGCCATAATCGCGCAGGCCCCAGTAGGGCGGGCTCGTCACGACGCAATCGACATATTCCGACGGCAGCCGGCGCAGCTGCTGGCGCACGTCGCCGACTATAATGCGCACGCTCACCAGCGCCTCCCGCCGCCGAAGGCCGCCGACCGCCACCCCTTCTCGGCCGCGACATGCGCGACCCATCCGGGCTTGTACCCCTTGATCCGGGCGATCACGCGCAGGTCATCCTCCGATTGGGCCAGGCCCACCATCTCGAAATGCTTCATGCTAGCCAACTCGGCCGCGCTGTATCCGGCGATGCCGGGCATGTCGCGCAGGTTGAGCTGTTCGGCGCGATCGGCCGCGGCCGCAGCCCGGGCCGGATAGCCGCGGCCGCAGCCCGGGCAGGTCTCCGCCCAGGCATGCACCCGGTAGCAGCTGCGGCACCGCCGCGTCGCCGTCACCGCGCGCTCCGCGCCCTTGAGGCCGCCCGACAGCGACCACGGCCGCGGCTCGTCGGGCATCCCGTGGGCCTTGACGTTCGATACCAAATCGATGATGACCGCCTCGTTCTTGCCGTCGTAGGGGCGCAGGATGCGACCGACCTGCTGCAGGTAGAGCCCCGTCGATTGCGTCGGGCGCAGCAGGATGCAGGCGCCGACCACCGGCACGTCGGTGCCCTCGCTGATCAGGTCGCAGCTGGTCAGGATCTGCAGCCGGTCATCGGCCAGCCCGGCAATCGCCGCGTCGCGGTCCCGGCTCGACATGCTGCCGTCGACCGCCGCGGCCGCCCAGCCGCCGGCCCTGAAGGCCTCGGCCAGGTGGTGGGCATGCTCGACGCCGGCGGCGAACACCACGCACGGGACGCCGCCGGCGTATTGCGCGTAGTAGCGGACCGCGAGCTTGGCCAACTCGTCGGTATCGACGGCGCGCGCCAGCTCGCCCTGCACATAGTCGCCGCCGCGGCGCTTGACGCCCGACAGATTGATCGCCGCCGGCGGCCCGTAGACCACGCTCGGGGTCAGGTAGCCGGCCGCCGTCAGTTCGCGGATGCTCGGCCCAACCAGCGCATCCGTGAATGCCTCGCCAAGCGGCCGGCCGTCGGTGCGCCACGGTGTCGCCGACGGGCCCAGCAGCAGCGCCTTGGTCATGGCCGAGATGGCGCGCTGCCATTTGCCGGCAACAACGTGGTGCGCCTCGTCCATGATCGCGAGGTTGATCGTGCCGAGCCAGTCGCGCAGGGCGCCGAGCCTGGTTCCCACCGTGTCGATCGAGGCGACATAGACCTGGGCCGCCACCATCGGGTGGTCGGGCGCGACGATGCCGTGTTCGATGCCGAGGCGGCGCAGCGCCTTCGATGCCTGCACCAGCAGCTCTTTCCGATGGACGAAGATGCACACGCGCCAGCCGAGTTCGGCCACCACGCGCGTCACCTGGCTGAACACCACCGTCTTGCCGCCGCCGGTCGGCAGCTGGTAGAGCGGCGAGCGCCCGCGCTGCAGCAGCGCCAGGATCGCGTTGATGTCGTGCTGCTGGTATGGGCGGAAATCGATCATTCGGCATCGCTCCGCGGCTGGCCGACTTCATCCCGCGCGCGGGACCGCTTCAGACCTTTGCGGGCGACGCGGGCGATGTGTTTGGCGTCGATCGCCTTCGCGACCCAATAGGCAGCCGACGTCGGTTTGTTGTTTTCCCATAGCGACTGGCTGACGGCGCGGGCGTCGGTCGAGATGTCCATCAGCACGTCGGCCAAGGCGCGCCGCGCATCCTCCGGCAGCGCCATAACCTTCGCCGCCGATGGTAGGCGCAGTATTGGGTTGCGCACGTCGGCGCGGTTCGAGCGCGCGACCGTCATGCCGCCTGCCTCCGCCCGCGCCGCTCTTTCGCGATCACTGCGCCGGCATAGTCCCACAGCGCGAGCGCATCGGCATGGTTGTCGTCGACCGGCTCCCAGCCGCGGGTGCGGCAGGCGGCGATCATCGCCGGCTTGTCCGCCTTGCCCGACCCGGTCCAGTGCTTCTTCAGGGTCGAAGGCTGGACCGGCTCGAACACGTGGATGCCGCGCCGGCAGGCAACCATGCTGGCCAGGCCGGCGAGGCTCCCGAGCTTCAGCGCCGTCTCGAACCCGGTGCGGAAACTATCGAGGATCGGCTTCTCGTAGATCAGGCCGACGGGCCCGTGCTGGTCGCACAACTCGTTCAGCCAGTCCTCGGCATCGCTGAGGAACAGGCCGACCGATGCGCCGGCGCGGCTGATCCGATGCGCGCCGCCAAGCGGTGCCGGCGGCCGGGCCTGGGCGGCCTCGAGCGGGCTCATCACCCGCTCGGGCACGCGGCCCCAGGCCCAGCCGGCCACCGTGGCGAGATCGAGGGCGAGCACGCCGGGCATCGTTACTGCAGCATCCCCGTGTAGTCGGGGGCCGAGGCGGCCATCGGGGGCGGCGGCGCGCCGGCGTCGCCTGCGGTCGGGACAGCCTTCGCCCGCTTCCGGTTGCCGGCCTTCCAGCCGCGCGCCCAGATCGCATGCGACGGCTGCTGCGGCTGATGCGGGTTCGCCTCGGCCGGCTCGCCCTGCTCGCCCGCCTGCTTGCCGGCAGCGTAGGTATAGCCGCCTTCGTCCAGGCCCTCGTCGGTCG
>JAEYTW010000086.1 GCA_023433835.1 Pseudomonadota bacterium
GGTCATTCGTAGCGCAGCGCCTCGACCGGATCGAGCCGCGCGGCGCGCCAGGACGGATAGATCGTCGCCAGTACCGACAGCGCCAGCGCCAGGCAGACGACCAGCGCCACCTCGCCCGCGTCGACCTTGGCCGGCAGCATGGCGAGGAAGCGGATCTCGCCGGCCGGGAACAGGCCGGTGCGCGACAGGTCCAGCAGGAAATTGCGGATCGCGTCGACATTGGCAGCAAATCCCATGCCCAGCGCCCAGCCGAGCATCGTGCCGATCAGGCCGACCGAAGCGCCCGAGATCAGGAAGACGCGCAGGATCGACCCGCGGCTGGCCCCCATCGTGCGCAGGATGGCGATGTCGCGGGTCTTGTCCTTCACCAGCATGATCATCGACGAGACGATGTTGAACGCCGCGACCACGATGATCAGAGTCAGGATCAGGAACATCACCGTGCGCTCGACCTGCAGCGCGGTGACGATCTGGCGGTTGGCGTGCTGCCAGTCGTCGACCTGATAGCCCTCGCCCAATGCCGTCTGGAAGGCCGGCCGCAAGGCGGGCGCCCGGGCGCTGTCGGTCAGCATCACTTCGATGCCGGTGGCGGCATCGCCGGTCTGGAACAGGCCTTGCGCCGCCTGGAACGGCAGGAAGGCGTAGTTGGCATCGTATTCGACGCGGCCGACATCGAAGAGGCCGGCGATGCGGAAGCTGACCGAGCGCGGCGCGGTGCCCAAGCCCACCGCCTTGCCGCGCTGGGGCACGATGAAGGTGATGCTGTCGCCGACGGTCAGGCCGAAACGCGCCGCCATCCGGCTGCCGATCAGCACGGCATCGTCGCCGGCAAAGGCTTCGATCGACCCCGCGACCAGCCGGCGGGCGACCAGCGAATGGTCGAGAAAATCCTTGCGCTGCACGCCGCGCACCAGCACGCCCGAGGCCACGTTGCGCGCGGTTGCCATGGCCTGGCCCTCGACGACCGGGGTGACGTAGTCGACGTCGGGCATGCCCTTGAGGCGTTGGGTCAACGCCGGATATTCGGTGATGTCCTTGCCCGCCATCTGCACGACGAGATGACCGTTCAGCCCGAGGATGCGGTTGATCAGATCGGCATGCAGGCCGTTCATCACGCTCATCACGATGATCAGTGCCGCGACGCCGACCATGATGCCGAGCAGCGAGAACCAGGCGATCACCGAGATGAACCCTTCCGACCGCCGCGCCCGCAGGTAGCGGGCGGCGAGGATCCATTCGAACGGCGCGAACGGCATCGGCGTCAGCCCGCGACGAGCAGACCGTCGCGCATGACGACGACGCGGTCCATGCGGGCGGCAAGCTCGGTGTTGTGCGTGGCGATCAGCGCGCCCACCCGCTCGCCGCGCGCCAGTTGCACCAGCTCGGCGAAGACGATGTCGGCCGTGGTGCCGTCGAGATTGCCGGTCGGTTCGTCCGCCAGCAGCAGCTTGGGGCCATTGGCGATGGCGCGCGCGATGGCGACGCGCTGCTGCTCGCCGCCCGACAGCCGGGCCGGGCGATGGCTCAGGCGGTCCTTCAGGCCGAGGCGGGTAAGCAGTTCGGCCGCCCGGGCGTTCGCCTCGCGCCGCGACCGGCCGTTGATCAGCTGCGGCAGCGCGACGTTCTCGAGCGCGGAGAACTCGGGCAGCAGATGGTGGAACTGGTAGACGAAGCCGAGCTCGGAGCGGCGGATCGCGGTGCGGTCGCCGTCGCCCAGGCCCGCGCAATCGCGGCCGCCGATGGCGATGCGGCCCGAGGTCGCGGGTTCGAGCAGCCCGGCGATGTGCAGAAGCGTCGACTTGCCGGCGCCCGACTGGCCCAGCAGCGCCACGACCTCGCCGCGCTCGACGGTCAGGTCGACGCCCTTGAGAACGTCGAGCTGGCGCCCGGCCTGATCGAACACGCGCCGCACGCCCTGGAGGCTCAAGGCCGGATCATTCATAACGCAGCGCCTCCACCGGATCGAGCCGTGCCGCCCGCCAGGACGGATAGAACGTCGCCACCACCGTGAGGGCGAGCGACAGGCAGACCACCAGCACCACCTCGGTCATCTCGACCTTGGCCGGCAGGCGGGACAGGAAATAGACCTCGGCCGAGAACAGCTCGGTGCCGGTCAGCCGCTGCAGGAATTGCCGGATCGCCTCGATATTGGCGGCAAAGCCCAGGCCGAGCAGCCAGCCGAGCGTGGTGCCCAAGACGCCGATCGAGGTGCCGGCGATGAAGAACACCCGCAGCACCGCGCCCGACGTCGCGCCCATCGTGCGCAGGATGGCGATGTCGCGCGTCTTGTCCTTCACCAGCATGATCATCGACGAGATGATGTTGAAGGCCGCGACCAGGATGATCAGCGTCAGGATCAGGAACATGACGTTGCGCTCGACCTGCAGCGCGTTGAAGAACTGCTGGTTGGCCTGCTGCCAGTCGTAGACGCGGAAGCCATCCCCCAAGCTCACCTGGATGGCGCGGGCCGCGCGCGGCGCCTGGTCGCCGTCACCCAGCATCACCTCGATCGACGAGGCCGCATTGCCGGTGCGGAAGAACAGCTGCGCGCCGGCGATCGGCATGAAGGCGAAACTCGAATCATATTCGAACATGCCGACGTCGAAGAGGCCGACGATGCGATAGGTCTTGGAGCGCGGCACCGAACCGAAGGCGGTCGCGGTCGACTGCGGCGACACGAAGGTGATGCCGTCGCCGAGCTTGAGGCCGAATTTCTGCGCCATGCGCTGGCCGATCATCACCGTGTCGTCGCCGGTCAGCTGGTCGACCGATCCGGCGACGAGCTTCCGGGCGACCAGCGAATGGGCGGCGAAATCCCGGGGCTCGATGCCGCGGACCAGCGCGCCCGCGGCGTTGCCGCCGGCGGTCGCCATCACCTGTCCCTCGACCACCGGGGTGACATAGGCGACGCCCGGCATCGCGGCGAGGATGTTGCCGACCCGGGGGTAGTCGTCGATGTTCTTGCCCACCGCCTGCACCATCAGATGGCCGTTGAGGCCGAGGATGCGGCTGAGCAGTTCGATGCGGAAGCCGTTCATCACGCTCATCACGATGATCAGCGTCGCCACGCCCAGCGTGATGCCGAGCAGCGAGAACCAGGCGATGACCGAGATGAAACCTTCGGACCGGCGCGCCCGCAGATAGCGGGCGGCCAGGATCCACTCGAAGGGGGCGAAGGGCATAAGGAAGACCGTTAAGCGGGCGTGCGAGCCTTCAACGCGGCAACGACGGGATCGTTCAATTGTTTCAGCACCGGGCGCAATTTGGCCAGCACCGATTCCGGCGCCTTGGACGGCGCGCCGGCATCGAACGGCGGCTGGGGGTCGTATTCGATGCCGAGCTGGGCGGCCATCGCCGCCTCGTCGCCCTGCAGCTTGGCCAGCAGGCCCAGCGCCATGTCGATGCCCGACGAGACGCCGGCCGCGGTGACCAGCCGGTCGGTATCGTGGAAGACCACGCGCTGCTCGACGTAGGTCGCGCCCAACGCCTCCAGGATCGCGGCCGCGCCCCAATGGGTGGTGGCCTGCTTGCCGGTCAGCAGGCCGGCCTTGCCGAGCAGCAGCGAGCCGGTGCAGATCGAGGCGGTCCAGGTCGTGGTCGGGTGGATCGCCTTGATCCAGTCGATCACCTCGGCATCGTCGATCAGCCCGCGGGTGCCGGGGCCGCCCGGCACCAGCAGGATGTCGGCGCGGTCGATCTCGCCCAGTGCCTTCTCGGCGACCAGCCCCAGCGCTGCCTGACGGTCGCGCACCGGCCCTGCCGTCTTGGCGACGGTGATCGCCTCGACGCCGGGCAGATGGGTCAGGACCTGCAGCGGCCCGACGATGTCGAGCGCGGTGATACCGTCGAACAGGAGCGAGACCAGCCGCATGCCGATCAGCCCCCCGTGACCTTGGCGAGCACCGCCTCGGGCGACAGCTCGATGTTCTCGCCCGTCGCCCGGCGCTTCAGCTCGACCATGCCCGACTTCAGGCCGCGCGGGCCGACCTTGATCTGCCAGGGAATGCCGATCAGGTCCATCGTGGCGAACTTGGCGCCGGCCCGCTCCTCGGTATCGTCGTAGAGCACGTCGACGCCGGCGGCCTTCAGCCTGGCGTAGAGATCCTCGCAGGCCGCGTCGCACGCCGCGTCGCCGGCCTTCAGGTTGATCAGCGCGACGCCGAACGGCGCCACCGCGTCCGGCCAGATGATGCCGGCATCGTCGTGGCTCGCCTCGATGATGGCACCCACCAGGCGCGAGACGCCGATGCCGTAGGAACCCATGTGCACCGTCACCGGCTGGCCGTCGGGGCCCGCCACGGCGGCGTTCATCGGCTTCGAATACTTGGTGCCGAAATAAAAGATATGGCCGACCTCGATGCCGCGGGCCGCCACCTGGCGCTCGCCCGGCAGGGCGTTGAAGCGGGCCTCGTCGTGCTTCTCCTCGGTCGCGGCATAGGGCGCGGTCCAGGAATTGACCAGCGGCTGCAGGTCACCGTCCATGTCCGGCGCCTCGGCCAGCGGGTCGCGCTCGACCAGCGCCTTGTCGCAGAACACCGCGGACTCGCCGGTCTCGGCCAGCACGATGAATTCATGGCTGAGGTCGCCGCCGATAGGGCCGGTATCGGCCTGCATCGGGATCGCCTTGAGGCCCAGCCGCGCGTAGGTGCGCAGATAGGCGATGAACATCTTGTTGTAGGCGCGGCGGGCGCCGGCCTCGTCCAGGTCGAACGAGTAGGCATCCTTCATCAGGAATTCGCGGCCGCGCATCACGCCGAAGCGGGGGCGCACCTCGTCGCGGAATTTCCACTGGATATGATAGAGCAGCTTGGGCAGCTCACGATAGCTCTTGGCCGATTCCCGGAAGATCTCGGTGATCAGCTCCTCGTTCGTGGGCCCGTAGAGCATCTCGCGCTCATGCCGGTCGGTGATGCGCAGCATCTCCTTGCCGTAATCGTCGTACCGGCCGGACTGGCGCCACAGGTCGGCCGACTGGATCGTCGGCATCAGCACTTCCTGGCAGCCCGCCGCATCCTGCTCCTCGCGGACGATCTGCTCGATCTTCTTCAGGACCTTGAAACCCAGCGGCAGCCACGAATAGATCCCCGCCGACGCCTGGCGGATCATGCCGGCACGCAGCATCAGCCGATGGCTGACGATCTGGGCCTCGCTCGGATTCTCCTTGAGCACGGGCAGGAAGAAGGCGGACATTCGCATGGGGACGGGCTCTCCAGTCACAGAATCGCGCTAGTTCTAGCCGCTATTTGAGGTCCGGTCACGCCCCGCGTCAGCGGCGGCGCAAGCTGGCGCAGGCCGCCGCCAGGGCCTGGCCATCGTCCGGTTCGAGCGGCCGGCCGTTCAGCTTCAGCTTGCCGGAGGCGAGATCGAGCGTGACGGCGCCGGCATAGATGTCGGAATCCGCGACCCCGGCCGGCGCCTGGGGCGCGTAGCGGCGCAGCGGCACGGTCAGCGGGATCACGATCTGGTCGGGCAGCACGCCTTCGTAGCCGTTGGGCAGGTCGGCCGGCGCGACCGGGCGGCCGCGCACGTCGACGCCGGGCTTGTAGGCGACATCGGGCGCGGGCCGGTAGACCGTGCCGATGCGTTCGCAGTCGCCGCGGTTCAGCATGATCACCGGGCCGGAGGGCCGGGCTTGCGGCCGCGGCGGTTCGGCGCCGGCCGCGGGGCCGGCCAGGGCCAGCATCACCGCCACGGCCGGCGCGATCCTCACCGCGTCACCAGCTCGAGGCCGCGGGCCGACAGCAACTCGGGCCCGTTCTGCCCGACCCGCACGGTCTGGCCCGGGCACATCGCCATGCCGGTCTCCGAATCCATCAGGATCATGTGCAGGAAGAAAACCATGTCGGGTTCCGCGATCACCGGATTGCCGGCATAGAACATCGGCCAGTCCATCCAGTTCGGCGCGTAGGTGGTGCCGAGCGAATAGCCGCAGGCATTGAGGCGATGGGCCTGCATGCCCGCCTTGTCGCAGACCGCGGCATAGGCGTCGAAGACCCGGCCGATCGGCTCGCCCGGGCGCAACGCCCCGAGGCAGGCCTCCATCGCCTCCAGCGCCACGGCATGCATGCGGCGCTGCTGATCATTGGCGCCGCCGACCGGGATCGTGCGCATCAGGCAGGCGTGGTAATGGCGATAGACACCGGCGAACTCCAGCGTGATCTGGTCCTGGGCATCGAGGTGCCGGCGGCCGGAGAAATAGCGGCAGAGCAAGGCGTCGCGGCCCGATCCGATGATGAATTCATTGGCCGGATCGTCGCCGCCACCGCGATAGATCGCGCCATGCATGGCAGCGAGGATGTCGCCCTCGAAGGCACCGGGCGCGATGGTCTGGTGGGCGGCATCGAGCGCCAGGTCGGCCAGGTCGGCCGCGCGCCGGACATAAGCCAGCTCGGCCGCGCTTTTCACCAGCCGCTGGCGATCGATCAGGCCGGTGACATCCTGAAGCGTGCAAAAGCCGTCGAGCGTCGCCTCGAGCCGCTTGCCCAGCGCGTGGTTGAGGCCGTAGGCGCCGAACTCGGCGCCGAGCCGCCTGCCCTGCAGGCCGAATTCGGCCAGCATTTCCTTGAGATCCGCCGCCGGGTTCGCGCCGTCGCGGTCGACCCAGATGCGCACGTCGGCAATATCGGAGGTATGCCGGGCCTGGCGCAGGTCGGCCGAGCGGGTGAGCAGCGCCCGGCGGCCGTCCGCGGTCAGCACCAGGCATTGGAAATAGACGTAGCCGAAGGTGTCGTAGCCGGTCAGGTAATACATGCTCTCCTGCTTGAAGAGCAGCAGGGCGTCGAGGCCCTTCTCCTGCATCGCGGCGATGGCCCGGGCACGGCGGCCGGCCAGTTCGTCTGGTGTGAAATGGATGGCCATGATTCCTCCAACCTCAGCGTCGGCAGACGCTAGCATTCCGGTTGAGGGTTCGTTAAGCCGACTCGCGCATGCTCAGGCGCGGGCGGGCGTACGGAATTGGGGGGAACCCAGCGCGTGGAATCGACGATCGGACTGAACCAGCAGATTTTCCTTCTGATCAATGCCAAGCCGTTCGCCGGCCCGCCGCTGGTCGAGATCGCCACCTGGCTGTCGGCCTGGGTCGTCATCGTGCCGATCTGCGCCGTCTCGTTGATCCTGCTGGCCGTGGCGCAGCGGCGCCTGTCCCCTGCCCTATGGCTGCTGGCTGCCGTTCTGATCGCGGTCGGCACCGTCATGCTGTTGAACGAATTGTGGCCGCAGACCCGGCCCTTCGTCGATGGCGTCGGCACGCAACTGGCGCCCCACAGCGCCGATCCCTCCTTCCCGAGCCATCATGCCAGCGTCACCTTCACGATGGCGCTCGGCATTCTGTTCCGGCCGGGGATCCGAGTCCTCGGCATCCTGCTGCTGTTTTGGGCAGTCGCGGTCAGCTGGGCGCGGGTCTATCTCGGCGTCCATTGGCCGCTCGATATCCTTGGCGGCTTCTGCATCGCGCTGATTTTGGCGGGCCTGTCGATGCTGTTCGGATCGGCCGAAGCCCCGCGGCGCAAGGGCCGCTACTCCACCGGCCGATTCAACTGACCGGAATCGCGGCACTGATTGCACGCAAATCCGGCAACCGGGCCTAACCCCTGGATTTTACTGGAAAAAAAAGGGAGTGACGGCTGTCACAAATTCGGCTAATTTCAGCCTGCACAAGGAGCATGGCTGGACCACTCCAACCATGCAGCCCGAGTCTGGGGAGGCAACTAAGCCAGTCACGCGGAGAAACAGCCGTCCGAACGCTGTTTTACGTGGTGAAAGTTCTTACTAGGCGGTGAGTTGGGCGAACTTTTTTTAACCGCCAGTAGGTAGAGGCAATAATGCTCCGCACATCGCGGAAGGCAAGGCCCGGAGACGGGCCTTGCTTTTTTCTTTTCGGGGATGTTGCATCGCAGCAACAACCTGTCCCGCATAGTGGGAAATTGCACGTCAGTTCGTGATCAAACGATCACCGACTCCGCACTAATCCTCAGTTTTTCGATAGTTGCGGCGGTATCCGACAATCGCGTCGGGTTCGCGAATCGGCGCCGGTATTTTCCGGCGCATTTCGCGCGTCAGGTCGGATCCTTGTAGAGCCAGGCGCCCAATCCCAGCGCGTCGGTCTGGTAGATCCAGTAATAGACGCCCCATCCCAGCAGGGCGAGGCCAGAGGTCAGCGCCAGCTTGAACAGGATGCGGGGCCGCACCGGGGCCGAGGTCGCCTGCCCCGGCTCCAGCGCCTCGCCGGCCTCGGCGGCCGTGCGCACCCCGATCGGCAGCACCATGAACAGGAAAGCGAACCAGATCAGGATGTAGGCGATCAGCCCGTTGTACCAGTTCACGGCGGCGATCAGACCTGTTCGAGTTCGACCAGCGTCCCCAGGAAATCCTTCGGGTGCAGGAACAGCACCGGCTTCTTGTGGGCGCCGATCTTGGGCTCGCCGGAACCGAGCACCCGCATGCCCTGCGCCTTCAGCTTGTCGCGCGCCGCGTAGATATCCGCGACCTCGTAGCAGACATGGTGGATGCCGCCCGCCGGATTGCGATCGAGGAAGTTCTGGATCGTCGAATCCGCGCCCAGCGGATGCAGAAGCTCGATTTTCGTATTGTCGAGCTCGACGAACACCACGGTCACGCCGTGATCGGGCTCGTCCTGCGGGGCCGAGACCTTGGCGCCGAGCGTGTCGCGATAGGTCGCGGCGGCAGCGGCCAGATCGGGCACGGCAATGGCGACATGGTTCAAGCGGCCGATCATCGGGCGATCTCCTGGCTACGTTTGCTGGGAAGGTTGGCGGCGACCTCGGTATCGGTCAGCCGGACGACATGGCATTCGACCACCGGCCGGCGGCCGAACATCGACTTGGCCAGACGGCGGATGGCGATGCGCGCGGCCTCGACGATCGCATCGTCTTCGCGCGCCTCGCGGGCCTTCAGCCCGTCGACGGCATCCTCGATGGCATCGAGCACGGCGTTGAAGACTTCGTCGCCATCGTCGTCGCCCAGGCCATGCAGCGCCAGTTGCGGATCGGCGATCAGCCGGCCGGCGGGATCGACGATCAGCGTGACGAAGGCGACGCCGTTATGCATCAGCCGCCGGCGGCCGGTCAGCACCGCGCCTTGCGGGCGGATCAGGGTCTGGCCGTCGACCGCCAGGCGGCCCGAGGGAACCTCGTCGATGATCCGCACCGGCCCGGGGCCGAGTTGCAGCATCTGGCCGTTGCGCAAGGTGGCGGTCTCGGCCACGCCGAGGCTTTTCGCGAGCTTGGCATGCTCGATCAGATGGCGCGGCTCGCCATGCACCGGCACGGCCAGCTTGGGCCGCACCCAGCCGTACATCCGCGCCAGTTCGTCGCGCGCCGGGTGGCCCGAGACATGGACGAAGGCATCCTTCTCGGTGATCACTTCGACCCCGGCGATGGCCAGCTGGTTGTGCAGCCGGCCAAGCTGGCGCTCGTTGCCCGGGATGATCTTCGACGAGAAGATCGCGGTGTCCTTCGGCCCCAGGCTGATGTGGGGATGGTTGCCCTCGGCGATCCGGCCCATCGCGCCGCGCGGCTCGCCCTGGCAGCCGGTGCACAGCAGCAGGACCTTGTCGTCCGGCAGGTAGCCCGCGTCCTTCTCGGTCAGGAAATCGGGCAGGTCCTTCAGGTAGCCCGAGGCACGCGCGGCCCCGGTGATGCGCCACAGCGAGCGGCCGACCAGCGCCACGCGGCGGTCATGGGCGGCGGCGGCCCGCGCGATGGTATCGAGCCGGGCGACGTTGGAGGCGAAGGTGGTGACCGCCACCTTGCCCTTGCGGCCGGCCAGCAGCGCTTCCAGGCTCGAGCGCACCGCGCCTTCCGAGCCGCTGTCGCCTTCCTTGAACACGTTGGTCGAATCGCAGACCAGCGCCATCACGCCGCGGTCGCCAAAGGCCTTGATCTGGGCGGCATCCGATTCCGGCCCGACCACCGGATCGGGATCGAGCTTCCAGTCGCCGGAATGCATCACCAGCCCGGCCGGTGTCTCGATGGCCAGTGCCTGGCTTTCCGGAATCGAATGGGTGATGCCGATCGGCGTCACCTTGAACGGCGCCAGGTCGATCACGTCGCCGGGCTTGTAGATATGGATCGGCACCTTCTTCTCGAGGCCGGTTTCCTCGAGCTTGCGGCGCAGCACATGGGCGGCGAACGGCGTCGCCCAGACGGGGCATTCCAGTTCCTGCCACAGCCAGGGCACGGCGCCCAGATGATCCTCGTGGGCATGGGTGATGACGAGGCCGACCAGATCCTCGGCGCGCTCGGCGATGAAGGCGGGGTCGGGCACCAGCAGATCGATACCCGGCATGGTCTCGTCGGCGAAGGTGACGCCCAGGTCGACCATCAGCCATTTGCCGTCATAGCCGTAGAGCGAGAGATTCATGCCGATCTCGCCCGCGCCGCCCAGGGCAAGGAAGAGAAGCTGGTCGCGGGGATAGGTCACGTCGGTCGGCTCACTCAGGCAGTCTGAAACGGGTTCGATGCCCCTATATGTCACCCTCGGCGCCCAAATCCAAGCTTCAGCGCGGGCGTCAACACCCTGATACCGCAATCAGCCCGACGGATCGCCCAGCATCACGGCAATGGGTTCGTTGTCCGAGCGCACCACGACGAATTCGAGCGGGGCATCGGCACCGCGGTTCAGCTCCTGGTGGGGCACGCCGGGGACGAAGTAGACGAAGTCGCCCGGACCGATTTCGGCGCCGAATTCCAGCCGGTCGCCCCAGCGCACCTCGCCCTGTCCGCGCACGACGTAAAGGGCGACTTCATGGCGGCCATGATGATGCCGCGTATTGCCGCCCCCCGGCGCCAATACCACGCGGCCGATCCAGGTGCGGCTGCCGCCGCTGCCGGCAAAATCGAACACCCCGTTCCGTCCCGGCCCGTCGGGCCCGCCCAGCGCATCGGCGAGAACCCCCGCCTTCACTACCTGGACACCGCCCTGCCAGTCGGTCATCTCAGCGCCTCACTGTCGAGATCAGCCCGCGCCGCGGATTGAGCCGGTGATAGGCGTCGATGCGACGGGGATATCGCGCGCGATAGGCATCAAGCGGCGCAAGCAGCGCCCCGCCGCGGCCCAGGCGGTGGTCGGCAACCTCGACCAGCAGACGGTTGGGCCAGGGTTTCACGGTCATGGCCAGCAGCCGGGCGAAGGCGTCGGCCTCGCGCCCCTGCCCGGCCAGCAGGCTCAGCGCGACATAACCGGCGGCGGTCGAGCGGCTGGCACCGGCATGGCAGTGCACCAGCAGGCGGGCCGGATCGGCGCCGGCGCAAATCGCCTGCAGGCGGTCGACCACCGTCTCGCACAAGCCGATGAAGGCCGGGCGCTGGTCGGGGTTTTCCTGATCGAAGAAGGTGAAGACGTCATGGGCGATCGGCGCCTCGAACCGCGGGCGGGAGGCCGCGGCGAGATCCGGATCGATCAGCGAGACCACATGGCTGGGCCCCCAGTCCAGCGCCACCGCGGCGACCCGCGGCAGGCAGGAAATGCGGACCTCAGCCGTCCGCATCGCCTACCCCCTGGTGTCGAGGGCGTGGGGTACCGGCGTCTTCGGCCCCCGGTTGCGCCGCCAGATCTCGAGGAGGCCGCGGCGCGTCAGATGTGGATCGACATGGTCGATGGCCTTGGTGCCCTCGGCGAACAACGGCGCCAGGCCGCCGGTCGCGGCCACCGTCATCTCCGAGCCGTATTCCTGCTTCAGCTTCAGGGTCAGGCCTTCGACGAGGCTCAAATACCCCCAGTAGACGCCGGCGCGCATCGCGGTCGGCGTGTCGGTGCCGATCACCGTGTCGGTCTTGGACACCGTCACCCGCGGCAGCTTGGCGGCGGCGGCATGCAGGGCCTCGAGGTTGAGGTTGACGCCCGGGGCGATGATGCCGCCGAGATAATCGCCGTTGCGGTCGACGACGTTGAAGGTGGTGGCCGTGCCGAAATCGATGACGATCAGCGGGCCGCCCCAGATCGAATAGGCGCCGATCGCATCGGCCAGCCGGTCGGCACCGACGTCGGTCGGCTTGTTGTACTTCACGGTGATGCCGAGGTTGCAGTCCGCCTCGCCGACCACCAGCGGCTCGATCTCGAAATAGACCTCGACCAGCCGGCGCAGGTTGAACAGCGCGTCGGGCACCACCGTCGCGATGATGCAGTCCGTCACCTGCTTGCCCTGGATGCCCTTGAGCGACATCAACTGGGTCAGCCACACCGCGTATTCGTCGGCGGTGCGGCGCTTGTCGGTCGTGGTCCGCCATTCGGCGACCAGGGTATCGCCTTCGAACAGCACGAACTTGATGTTGGTGTTGCCGCAGTCGATGGCGAGCAGCATCGGCTAGTCCTCCCTGAAGACGTCGCCCGCGGCGACCGGAACGGTAGCGCCGTCGTCGGTACGCAGGAGCAGCGTACCGCTTTCGTCCAGCGCGGCAAACACGCCGTGCATCTCGCGGTCCGGCAGGCGGACGCGGATGCGGCGACCGATGCCGTCGGCCCGTGCCATCCAGGCCGCGCGGATCGGCGCGAAGCCCCCTTCGCGCCAGGCGTGGTACCAGCGGCCCAGGGCGTCGGCGTAAAGGCTGAGCACGGCACCGACGTCGCCGGTGGCGCCGTGCACGGTCAGGGCCGTGGCGGGCTGGCCGGGATCGGCCGGCAATAGCCCGACATTCACGCCGGTGCCGATGATCACCCAGTCGACCAGCCCGTCGGGTTTCGAGCGGGATTCGAGCAGGATGCCGGCGATCTTCTCACCGCCCACCAGCACGTCGTTGGGCCATTTGCAGGTGACGACCGGCCCGCCCGGCGGCAGCGCGGCCGACACCGCATCGGATACGGCCAGCGCCGCGACGAACGAAAGCTGGGCCGCCTCGGCCGGCCGGACCGGCGGACGCAGCAAGGCGGAGGAATAGAGGTTGCCGACCGGGCTTTGCCAGATGCGGCCGCGACGGCCGCGACCAGCCGTCTGCTGGTCGGCCTGGACGACCAGGCCCTCGGCTTCACCGGCCTCGGCCCGCTCGCGGGCGAGGTCGTTGGTCGAGCCGAGCGCCTGGTGGCGCTCGACCCGAAACCGCAACGATGTCACGGCAGCAGCGCGCGGGCCGCCGTTTCCGCCGCCGCCATGATCGGGGCGGGATAGACGAAGAAGAACAGCGTGAACAGGCCGGTGGCGCCGAAGACCAGGGCCAGCTCGCCCCGGACGGGGGCGAAGGCGCCGGCAGGCTGGTCGAAGTACATCACCTTGACGACGCGCAGGTAGTAGAAGGCGCCGACGCAGGAGGCCAGCATGCCGATGACGGCCAGGATATAGAGCCCGGCATCCACTGCCGCCATGAACACATAGAACTTGGCGAAGAACCCGGCCAGCGGCGGAATGCCGGCCAGCGAGAACATGAAGATGCCGAGCATCAGGGCCATCGCCGGATGGGTGCGGCCCAGCCCGGCGAGATCGTCGATGGACTCGACCATGCCGTGCTCGCGCTTCATCGACAGGATGCAGGCGAAGGTGCCGAGCGTCATGACGAGGTAGATCGTCATGTAGACCACGACGCCGCGCACGCCTTCCTGGGTGCCCGCGGCCAGGCCCAGCAGGGCGAAGCCGACATGGCCGATCGACGAATAGGCCATCAGGCGCTTGATATTGCGCTGGTTGATCGCGGCGAACGAGCCCAGCAGCATCGAGGCCACCGCGATGAAGATGATGACCTGGCGCCAGTCGGCCACCAGCTCGCCGAACGGCGAGAGCAGCGCGCGCAGGAACAGGCCGATCGCGGCGACCTTCGGGGCGGCGGCGAAGAAGGCCGTCACCGGGGTCGGCGCGCCTTCGTAGACGTCGGGCGCCCACATGTGGAACGGCACCGCCGACACCTTGAAGGCGAGGCCTGCGACCAGGAAGATCATGCCGGTGATCAGGCCGATCGACACCTCGCCGTGCGGCACGCCGGACAGCGCCTTGGCGATGCCGACGAAGTTGGTCGAGCCCGAGAAGCCGTAGATCAGCGAGCAGCCGTAGAGCAGCATGCCCGACGACACCGCGCCGAGGACGAAGTATTTCAGGCCGGCCTCGGTCGCGCGGCTGTCGTCGCGGCGGAAGGCGGCGATGACGTAGAGCGACAACGACTGCAGCTCGATGCCGAGATAGAGCGACATCAGGTCGTTGGCCGACAGCATCAGCATCATGCCGAGCGTCGCGAGCAGCACCAGGATCGGGTACTCGAACCGCTCCATCTGATGCTCGCGGTTGAAGCCGAACGACAGGATCAGCGCCACGGCCGAGCCGATCAGCGTCAGGGTCTTGAACACCCGAGCGAAGCCGTCGGTCACGAACATGCCGTTCATGGCCACGGTCTTCTCGGTCGGGCCCATGCCGACCAGCACGATGGTGACGACCAGGGCGATGATCGACAGCCAGGAGACCGCGCGGGTCGAGCCGTCGCCGCGGAACACGCCGAACATCAGCAGCGCCATGATCATCAGGGCGAGCGCCAGTTCCGGGATGACCGGGATCAGGCTGGGGAGGGTCATGTGGGTCATTTCGTCCTACTCCCGCGGGCTCAGTGCGCGACCGCGGCGGCGAGCTTGGCAGTAGCCGCGACGGCCGCCTGATGCTGCTGCAGCAGATGGTCGACCGACACCGCCATGACGTCGAGGAAGATCTGGGGGGCGACGCCCATCCACAGGGTGACGACGATCAGCGGCGCGAAGATCAGGATCTCGCGCGGGCTGAGATCGAGGAGATCCTTCAGGTTCTCCTTCTCGAGCTTGCCGAAGATCACCCGGCGATAGAGCCACAGCGAATAGGCGGCGCCGAGGATGACGCCGGTGGCGGCCAGGAAGGCGACCCAGGTCGAGACCTGGAAGGCGCCGTTCAGGATCAGGAACTCGCCGACGAAGCCCGACGTGCCGGGCAGGCCGATCGTGCCCATGGTGAACACCATGAAGACGACGGCGTATTTCGGCATGTTGTTGACCAGGCCGCCATAGACGTCGATCAGCCGCGAATGGACGCGGTCGTAGACCACGCCGACGCAGAGGAAGAGCGCGCCGGAGACGATGCCGTGCGACAGCATCTGCAGGATCGCGCCCTGCAGGCCCTGCTGGTTGAAGGTGAAGGTGCCGATCGTGACGAAGCCCATGTGGGCGACCGACGAATAGGCGATCAGCTTCTTCATGTCCTCCTGCGCCAGCGCGACCAGCGAGGTGTAGATCACGCCGACGACCGACAGGGCGAAGATCAGCGGGGCGAAATAGAGGCTCGCATCCGGGAACATCGGCAGCGAGAACCGCAGGAAGCCGTAACCGCCCATCTTCAGCAGCACGCCGGCCAGGATCACCGAACCCGCCGTCGGCGCCTCGACGTGGGCGTCGGGCAGCCAGGTGTGAACCGGCCACATCGGCACCTTGACGGCGAGCGAGGCGAAGAAGGCGAGGAACAGCCACTTCTGCGCCGTCGGCGAGAAGCTGTACTTCATCAGGGTCGGGATGTCGGCGGTGCCGGCCTGGTTGATCATGTAGAGGATCGCCACCAGCATCAGCAGCGAGCCGAGCAGCGTGTAGAGGAAGAACTTGAACGTCGCGTAGATGCGGCGCGGCCCGCCCCAGACGCCGATGATGAGGAACATCGGGATCAGGCCGGCTTCGAAGAACAGGTAGAACAGGACGATGTCGAGCGAGCAGAACACGCCGATCATCAGGGTCTCGAGGACCAGGAAGGCGATCAGGTATTCCTTGACGCGGACATGGATCGCTTCCCACGAGGCCAGGATGCAGAACGGCATCAGGAACGTGGTCAGGATCACGAACAGCATCGAGATGCCGTCGACGCCGAGGCGGTAGCCGATCGTCTCGCCGAACCAGGGGGCGTGCTCGACGTATTGGAAGTTCGCCGTGCCGCTGTCGAACTTGATCCAGATAGCCAAGCTGACGGCGAAGGTGATGACCGTCGTCCACAAGGCGATCCAACGGGCCGAGCGCGCCACGCTCTCCTCATCGCCCCGCGAGAGCATGATGAGGAAGGCGCCGACCAGCGGCAGGAAGGTGGTGATCGTCAGGAGCGGCATGGGATCACCGACCGAGCAGGTAGAAATAGAAGCTGACGAGCGCCGCCACGCCGATCAGCATGGCGAAGGCATAATGGTAGACGTAACCCGACTGCAGCGCGGCGATCCGGCGTGAGGCGCGCAGGACCAGCGCCGAGATCCCGTCCGGCCCCAGGCCGTCGATGATCTTCCCGTCGCCGCCCTTCCACAGCACCCGGCCGATCCACTTGGCGGGACGGACCAGGGTGTAGTCGTAGAGCTCGTCGAAGTACCACTTGTTCAGGAGGAACTGGTAGAGCCCCTCGTTGGCACGGCGCAGGGCGCCCGGCACGCCGGTATGGCGGATGTACATCATCCAGGCTGTCCAGATGCCGACGACACCGGCGATCAGCGGCAGGGCCTTGGCCCAGCCGGGGATGTGGTGGGCCGCTTCCATCGCCTTGTTGGTCTCGGCGACGAAGATCGACTTGCCCCAGAAGTTCTGCCAATGCTCGCCGATCATCAGGTCGTGGAAGATGAAGCCGGCGAACAGGGCCCCCAGGCTGAGGATGTAGAGCGGCACCAGCATCACCGGCGGGCTCTCATGGGCATGCTCGATGACGTGATGGTCGCCGCGGAAATGACCGTGGAAGGTCATGAACAGGAGGCGCCAGGAATAGAAGGCGGTCAGCACGGCCGCGGCCACGCCCATGATGAAGGCGTAGTAGCCGATGCCCGAATGGGCGCCGAACGCTGCCTCGATGATCATGTCCTTCGAATAGTAGCCGGCAAAGAACGGCACGCCGGCCAGCGCGAGCGAGCCGATCCACATCAGGACGTAGGTCTGCTTGATGTGGCCGGCGAGGCCACCCATGTTGCGCATGTCCTGCTCGCCCTCGACGGCATGGATGACCGAGCCGGCGCAGAGGAACAGGAGTGCCTTGAAGAAGGCGTGGGTGAACAGGTGGAAGATCGCCGCCGGATAGGCCGAGACGCCGATGGCAAAGAACATGTAGCCGAGCTGTGAGCAGGTCGAATAGGCGATGACCCGCTTGATGTCGTTCTGCACGAGGCCGACCGTGGCGGCGAAGAACGCCGTGGTGGCGCCGAGGAAGGCGACGAACTGCAGCGTGTTCGGGGCGAGCTCGAACAGCGGCGAGCAGCGCGCCAGCATGAAGACGCCGGCGGTGACCATCGTCGCGGCGTGAATCAGCGCCGAGACCGGCGTCGGGCCCTCCATGGCGTCCGGCAGCCAGGTGTGCAGCAGCAACTGCGCCGACTTGCCCATGGCGCCGACGAACAGCAGCAGCGTCATGATCGTCAGGAAGTCGAGGTCCATGCCCAGGAAATGGAGCGACTTGCCGACCAGCTGGGGCGCGGCCGCGAAGACCGTGTCGAACTGGACCGAGCCGAAGGCCAGGAACACCGCGAAGATGCCCAGCGTGAAGCCGAAGTCGCCGACGCGGTTGACCAGGAACGCCTTGATCGAGGCGGCATTGGCCGACGGACGCTCGAACCAGAAGCCGATCAGCAGGTAGGAGGCGAGACCGACGCCTTCCCAGCCGAAGAACATCTGCACGAAGTTGTCGGCCGTCACCAGCATCAGCATGGCGAAGGTGAACAGGGACAGATAGGCGAAGAACCGCGGCCGGTGCGGATCGTGGCTCATGTACCCGATCGAGTAGATGTGCACGAGGCTCGACACGCCGGTGACCACCACCAGCATCACCGCGGTGAGCTGGTCGATGCGCAGCGCCCACTTGACCTCGAGCGCGCCCGACGAGAACCAGGTCATCACCTGGGCGGTCTGGACATGGCCCATCAGGCCTACGTCGTAGAAGGCATAGAGCGAGAGCAGCGCCGAGACCACGAGGCCCGCGACGGTGACGGTCATGGCCGCGGCATCGCCGATGATGCGGCCGCCGAACCCCGCGACGATCGAGGCGAGAAGCGGCAGGAAGACGATGATGTGGAAGATCGTCACGACTTCAGCCCTTCATCAGGTTGATGTCCTCGACCGCGATCGTGCCGCGGTTGCGGAAGTAGACGACGAGGATCGCAAGGCCGATGGCCGCTTCGCCGGCGGCGACGGTCAGCACCAGCAGGGCGAAGACCTGGCCGACCAGATCGCCGAGGAAGCTCGAGAACGCGACCAGGTTGATGTTGACGGCGAGCAGCATCAGCTCGACCGACATCAGGATGATGATGACGTTCTTCCGGTTCAGGAAGATGCCGAAGATCCCGAGCGTGAACAGGATCGCGGCAACCGTCAGGAAATGGCCAAGACCGACAGCCATGTTGTACCCCCTCTAGGCTCGAGCCGTGAGCGTCAGACGCCCTGGCCCGGCTTGACCTTCTTCAATTCGACCGCCTGGTCGCGCCGGCGACCCAGCTGCTGCATCGACGACTGGCGGCGCACGCCCGGACGATGGCGCAGGGTCAGCACGATGGCGCCGATCATGGCGACCAGCAGGATCAGGCCGGCGACCTGGAACAGGTAGATGTACTTGGTATAGAGCACCTGCCCGATCGCGCGCGTGTTGGTGACGCCCTCCACGATCGGTGTCGCCGCCACCTGGTTGGCATGCGGGGCCGAGACCCAGCCGCCCAGGATCAGGAACAGCTCGATCAGCAGGATCAGCCCGACCAGCCCGCCCACCGGCAGGTACTGCAGGAAGCCTTGCCTGAGTTCGACGAAGTTGATGTCGAGCATCATCACGACGAACAGGAACAGCACGGCGACCGCGCCGACATAGACGATGACCAGGATCATCGCCAGGAATTCCGCCCCCATCAGCACGAACAGGCCGGCCGACGAGAAGAACGCAAGAATCAGGAACAGGACCGAATGGACCGGGTTCCTGGACGCGATCACCATCGTCGCCGCGGCAACCGTCACCGCGGCGAAGAGATAGAAAGCGATAGTAGCAATCACCATTGTCGTTTGCCCCTTGAGCGCCTTGTTCCGGCTTACCGATACGGCGCGTCGGCGGCGATGTTCTTGGCGATCTCGTATTCCCAGCGATCGCCGTTCGCGAGCAGCTTGTCCTTGTTGTACATCAGCTCCTCGCGGGTCTCGGTGGCGAACTCGAAGTTCGGCCCCTCGACGATGGCATCGACCGGACAGGCTTCCTGGCAGAAGCCGCAGTAGATGCACTTCGTCATGTCGATGTCGTAGCGCGTCGTGCGGCGCTGGCCGTCGTCGCGCGGCTCGGCCTCGATGGTGATGGCCTGGGCCGGGCAGATCGCCTCGCAGAGCTTGCAGGCGATGCAGCGCTCCTCGCCGTTCGGATAACGGCGCAGCGCATGCTCGCCGCGGAAGCGCGGGCTGAGCGGTCCCTTCTCGTAGGGATAGTTCACGGTCACCTTGGGCTTGAACATGTACTTCAAGGTGAGCGCGAAGCCCGCCACCAGCTCTGACAGCAGGAACGAACGCGCGGTACGGTCGAGAGAGGCCATTTCTGCTGCTCCCTACAGCTTCGGAACCCAGCCGCCGAACTGCAGCACGGCGGCGGTGAGGACAACCCAGCCGAGCGACACGGGCAGGAAGACTT
>JAEYTW010000088.1 GCA_023433835.1 Pseudomonadota bacterium
GCGACGCGGCGACGGTGGCGGCAACGAGGGTACGGGTCAGGCTCATGGCGGTCTCCCTTGAAGGCGTGGTCCGATCAGAACAGGCGAATCGGGCGCCAATAAGATAGTGGGTCAGGCCCGCGCCTGCCAGATGTCCGCGAGTCGAACGCCCCGAAAGGCGGTCAGAGGCGGCTGCGCGCCGCCTCGGCCACCGCCTCCGGGGTAATACCGAAGTGCTTGTAGAGTTCCTGGTAGGGCCCCGACGCGCCGAAGCCGGTCATGCCGACGAAACCGCCGTCATTGCCGATATAGGCGTCCCAGCCCTGCCGGATCGCCGCCTCGACCGCGACCTTGACCGTGCCGGCGCCCAGCACCTCGGCCTGGTAGGCTTCCGGCTGCTCGTCGAACAGTTCGAAGCAGGGCATCGAGACGACGCGGGTCGGCACGCCGCCGGCCTGCAGCAGGTCGCGCGCCTCGAGCGCGATGGCGATTTCCGACCCGGTGGCGAACAGGGTGACGCGGGCCTGGCCGTCGGCGGCGCGCAGTTCGTAGCCGCCGCGGGCGACGAGGTTCGGGCCATCCTCCAGGCGGACCGCCGGCAGGTCCTGGCGGGTCAGGGCGATCAGCGACGGGCGGTTGTCCTGGCGCAGGGCGATGTCCCAGGCCTCGGCGGTCTCGACCGCGTCGGCCGGGCGGAAGACCAGCAGGTTCGGAATGGCGCGCAGCGCGGCCATGTGCTCGACCGGCTGATGGGTCGGGCCGTCCTCGCCCAGGCCGATCGAGTCGTGGGTCATCACATGGACGACGCGCTGGCCCATCAGCGCGCCCAGGCGGATCGCCGGGCGCGAGTAGTCGGAGAACACCAGGAACGTGCCGCCATAGGGGATCAGACCCTTGTGCAGCGCGATACCGTTCATCGCCGCGGCCATCGCATGCTCGCGGACGCCGTAATGGACGTAGCGCTGGCCGTACGCGCCGGGGCCGACCGGCTTCCAGCCCGCGGTGCGGGTATTGTTGGAGCCGGTAAGGTCGGCCGAACCGCCGAGCGTCTCGGGCACCACCGGGTTGATGGCCTCGAGCGCCATCTGCGACGACTTGCGGGTCGCCCATTTCGGCTTGTCGGCGACGAGCTTGGCCTTGTAGGCGGCAAAGGCGGCCTCGTACCCCTCGGGCAGGCGGCCTGCGGTGACGCGGTTGAACTCGCCGGCGTCGGCCGAAGCGGCCAGGCGGCCTTCCCAGGCCTTGGCGGCATCGGTGCCGGCCGCGGCGGTGGCGGCCCAGGCGGCGCGGACATCGGCCGGGATCTCGAACGCGGCGTGGGCCCAGCCGAGCTTCTCGCGGGCGCCCTTGATCTCGTCAGGCCCCAGCGGCGAGCCGTGGGTCGAGGCGGTGCCGGCCTTGGTCGGCGCGCCGTAGCCGATGACGGTGCGGCAGGCCAGCAGGACCGGTCGGTCCTGGGTCTTGGCCCAGGCCATCGCCTCGTCGATCGCCTTGGCATCGTGGCCGTCCACCGCGCGGGTGGCCCAGCCCGACGCCGTGAAGCGGGCCAGCTGGTCGTCGTTGCAGGTCAGGTCGACCGGGCCGTCGATCGAGATCTGGTTGTCGTCGAACAGGACGATCAGCTTGTTCAGCTTGAGATGGCCGGCCAGCGAGATCGCCTCGTGGCTGATGCCTTCCATCAGGCAGCCGTCGCCGGCGATCACCCAGGTGCGATGGTCGACCAGCGCATCGCCATACCGCGCGTTCAGCACGCGCTCGGCCAGCGCCATGCCGACCGCGGTGGCCAGGCCCTGGCCCAGCGGGCCGGTGGTGGTCTCGATGCCGGCGGCATGGCCGAATTCCGGATGCCCCGCCGTGCGCGAGCCGAGCTGGCGGAACTTCTTCAGCTCGTCGAGCGTCAGATCGGCATAGCCGGTCAGATGCAGCAGCGCGTAGAGCAGCATCGAGCCGTGGCCGGCTGACAGCACGAAGCGGTCGCGATCGGGCCAATGGGGCTGGGCCGGCGCATGCTTGAGATGCTTGCCGAACAGGACGGTCGCGACGTCGGCCATGCCCATCGGCATGCCGGGATGGCCGGAATTGGCCGCCTGCACGGCGTCCATGGCCAGGGCGCGGATGGCGTTTGCCATGTCGTTGTGGCTGACGTTGCTCATCGCTGACAATCTCGGTCGATCGTTGTCTGGAGTAGGGCTAGCCTTGTGGCGGCGCAACATGGCCGCTCGCGGGGGTGCGGTCAACTTTTGAATCCGGCCCCGCGGTGATTGCCGCAATTTGGCCGCAATGGTAGCGTCCCGGCCATGTCGATCGCTCCCCGCCTCGTTGCCGTTTTCACCGCCCTCCTGCTGGCCCCCGCCCTTGCCGCCTGCGTGCCGCCGCCCGGGCCCGAACAGCAGGCCAAGCTCGCCGGCGCCTGCCAGACGCTGAACTGCTATTGCGCGGTCGAGCGCGAGGCGGTGTGGGATCTGGCCCGGGCCCGGTCGGTCAAGTTCGCCGAGGACGGCACGGCCTACTGCCCGCCCGGCCAGTACCTGAGCGTCGCCACGCCACGCTCGGTCTATTACGCCGACCCGATTCCGGCCGGCTATTATCGCTGAAAATTCATCGTTGCCATCCTCGGGGGTTTCGGCTACTAACCCCCGGCCCGAACGAGACCCTACCGCGGAGAGGTGCCAGAGTGGTCGATCGGGGCGGTCTCGAAAACCGTTGTACCCGCGAGGGTACCGTGGGTTCGAATCCCACCCTCTCCGCCATTCTCTCGCTAAGTGGTTGATCCACCTGCGGAGCCCCAGGAAAACCTAGCTTTCAGCTTCGGTGTAGCGCACCACATTGCTACACTGGAGATATGGAAGAGGTGCCCAAGCATCCCCGGCTAACTCGGCGCGGTTCGGTCTTCTATATCCGGGTGAAAGTCCCGGAAGCGCTTCGATCTATGATCGGAAAGCGGGAAATTCTTAAGTCCCTCAATACCCGCAACCCGCGGGAGGCCCTTGAGCGGGTCCGGGCAGAATCCGCCCTGGTCGATGTCCAATTTAAGGAAGCTCGCAGACTCGCTGCGGGACCCCCGCCTTTGGCCCGGCGGGAAGCTTCGGGCGGGCCGAGGCAGGCCGCTCCATCGCTTCTCCAAGTCCAGGCGCTGGAGGCCGAACTACGCGCCCAACAAGGCGAGGTAGATGGTCTCCCTTCGGCCTTCTTAGGCGCGCTTGCTCGCCGATGGGGGGATAAGCAAATTGCCTTGCTGGCGGAGGGCAAGCTTTATCCCTGGGACTTTGAGTCACAGGAGGAGCGCGATGCAGCATGGCGCGCCTTAGAGGAGGATGAAGCCGATTCGGGTTACAGCGACTGGGAGGCGGTGGCGGCTTCGCTGCACCAGACCGCGCGCGAGGTGCTTGCGGATACCGGCATAGCCCTGGACCCCGGCAGCGCCAGTTTCCTTGAGCTTAGGAGGCTTCTCAGGCGAGAGGAGATGGCTGTCCTGCGGCATCGCCGTGAGGCGCTTGAGGAGCGGCAATTCTCCCGGGGGGCGAATGGAGTGAACCCGGTTCCTCCAACCATGTTGCCGCAATCGGATGTGGAAAGATCGCATGCTCCCAACCCTGTTCCCCTTCCCGCTCTCCTCGAAGGGTGGCGGATTGAGCGACAGCTATTGGCCAGCGACAAGACCTTCTACACCACCTCAAAAATCATCGGGCATATGACCCGGTTCCTAGGCCATGATGATGCTGCCCGCCTTACTGCCGAGGACATTGTTCGCTGGAAAGAATCGATGTTGAGTGGGCCAAAGCCTCTAGCGCTGGTGACCATCCGTACCAAGCTTGGTTGGGTTCGCACCATCATGGCTTGGGCTGTCAGCAACCGAAAACTACCTTCTAATCCCGCGGTCGGTATCACGATGCCGGTATCCCGGAAGCCTAAGAATCGGCAGACAGGCTACTCAGATGAAGAAGCTGCAAGAATTCTAAACTCCTGTCGCAGCGCCAAAGGTTTTTTGCGCTGGGTACCATGGATATGCGCTTTTTCCGGGGCTCGGCTGAGCGAAGTCTGCCAACTTCGGGTAAGGGACATTAAGCAGATTGATCGGATTTGGTGCTTTGATATCAACTATGAGGCCGGACCACTCAAAACCCCTAGCTCGGCCCGGTTTGTCCCATTGCACCCGCTACTTCAGGTCGAGGGCTTTCTGCAGTATGTGGCAGGCCTGCCGGAACAGGGAAGGGTTTTCCCGGACATACAGCCAGATCGGTTCGGCTCCTTTGGCGGAAGCGCTTCTAAGGTGATTGGCCGATGGGTTCGAGAAACCATTGGTATTCGCGACAGATCGAAGGCCCCAAGCCATGCTTGGCGGCATAGATTCAAGACTGAAAGCCGAGTGGCGAAGATTCCCAAGGACATAGGTGATGTCCTCACAGGACATAGCCTGCCAGATGTCTCCGGGGGGTATGGCAAATATCCGGTGACACTCCTGTTCGAAGAGATATCGAAGCTGGCCGCACCACCGGGTGTGGAATTTGGGTAATTTACTGAGATTTCTGTGCGGGCGCTGGAGGCGTGCAGCTATGCCGGATCAAATCGCAGAAAATCCAAGGTTTCACGAATATGTCGATCTCCTAGATGCACCGACCCTGAAGGCGACTGAGGTAACGTTCGGCTTTCTAACCTTTCCATGGGGCTTTGATACTGCGCGAATCCAGGTTCGCCCTCTGTCGGATTTTTCACAGCGCAGAGATTGCTTCTCTAGCCTGTTGAAAGACGTGAAGGGCCAGAAGGTATTTTATCCTCCGATGGTGCATACGCGGAGTGAAGCGCGCGATGGCACATGGCAAATTGTACCGAATACCGATGTGCCAGCCGATCTATGGTCCCCTCCGATATCCCACTTGTTGGATGTCTCTCGGTTGCCTGATCAAGATCCTCACTCGGGGGCCGCGACGCTAATAGTAAGACTGCTCGGTTTTCTAGCCGGGCAACGAACTTCCTTTCACGATTGGGATTTTGATACGCGGTTGGTGGTCAACCCGAGTGATAGAGGATTTGAAGTTTTTCCTAACCATATCGGGCGGATTGCCGAGCGCGCGCTTGATGCCTGGTTGCCCCTCAATGACCGTGAACAGTCTGCTATTTTGAATGCCCTATACCTGCATTCCCGAGCCCGTCATGTGTATTGGGATTGGGAGCGTTTCATGCATGAACACATGGTGCTTGATTCAATGCGCTGGTTAGTGGCGCAGCAGCACCCTGGCAAATGGAAGGATCGAGCTAGCGTCAAAGCGGTGTGCGCGCAGTTTGGCATTGACTATGACCATGACCGCGTCAACCGCATTATGGATCATCGACATTCATTGGTGCATGAGGGGTTGTGGGGAGGCGCCACGCCTGGGTTCAAGATGACTGCGGACATTTGGAACGATGTTCGCGATCTCGGTCATCTAATCCAGCGGATGATTGCAGGCGCCCTTGGCTTCGCATCGTCATTTCGCGCATCATCGTGGCAAGATCGCATGACACACTTTCTGCAAGACGACTGATGTCGAGGCTCATCAGCTTGCTTCCGCCGGCTCGCCTCCTAGGAACTCAATCCCTATCTCAAGTCTTCGGCAGGCTTCTATCGCGCGCTCGTATTCCGGCGTTGGGCCATAGGTGGCGGGGCGGGAGCTAAGTTGGTGCAGGACACCATGGCGCTCCAGCGCCTCCACCGCTGGTAACTCTGGTGCTGTTCTATGAACAGCAATCGCTGCATTGCCTACGAGAAGCGATAGAATATGATCGGCCATATCTGATGAGGTGCAGGCCTCGGATATGATGCGCATAAGCCGATATACCGGGGCGCTGTTCGTAGATGGCCCTACGGCTGGCATCCGCGGCGCAAGAATCTCTAACCGAAGGGCGGTCTGGCTGCGCACTGTCTCAAGCCACTGAAAAAGACGCTCGGTAACCCCGGACAAGTGGTTTTCGCTAGTGCCTTCCTCGGTGCATGAGAACCGGCCATTGAGAACCTGCGGACATTTCTTGAAGTCGAAACGAATCTCGAAACGCACTCGCCTCATAGTCTTGGCGTAAATCACGAGCCGGCGACCGCTCAAAATGTGAACATCCACGACCGGTGAATTTTGCTCTTGGCGCACTTCTGCGAGTTCGGCCCGCAGCGGGACGAATCGCCTGCGAGCATCGTTGTGCAGGCGGAGAAACTGCCCCTGATTTGCGGTGACATATTGTAGCGCGTCTGCGGATGGCAGTTCGATATAGGCCTCTGCCTTGCGGAGCGTTAGGCGGGGTCGGGTAGATTGAACTACCACATCCACCAAGCTGAACTGCGAAAAGGTGATCTGTAGTAAACTGAACAACGCCTCAATATAGGCTCTGAGGGAGTCAGAGAAGAACGAGCGGAATGTCCGTGGGAGCCCTCTGATAAGTGGATAGAAGTTGTCGCTGAGCGGGTCAACAAGGGACCATTCATCGACGTGGCTCAGACCTTGCCTGCTGCGTGACGCAGCTAACATTGGCTCCCTAAACAATTCGCCATATTGGGCGGGGGCGACCTCAAGGGGGAGGAGCACGGGATAACGGCGAGCCATCAGATGCCGGGTAAATCGCGTCGGATTGAGAATCAATTCGACGTTCACGTTGTAAGAAGGATGCTCCCTTGGTGGACCGTTGGAGTCGCCTAATTGTCCCCCTCTTCTAACCTCGATATTGCCCGCGAAAAGCGGCGCATCATGTGTGCCATTACTGCCCGGCTGAGGGGTCAGGATTCGGACTCTTCTCCGGGTGGAGGTAATGCGCTCCAGCGTTCCAAAAGCTGGCGGCAGCGTTTCGAGAGGAGATAGGGTTCTCGCCCCTAGTGATCCAAGGGCGTTGTCTATCGCTTCTTGATCCCCGATCAATCGCCAGCCTTCAAGGCTGATTTCCAGGCGGTCGAATTGGACTGAAGAATGCGGTATCGAGGTGGGGAATGACATGAGTATATTGGTTTGATTTGGATAATATAAGGCCGGTGAACCCGGTTCTGGCTTTTTTGGCTAAGGCTCGCTTCTATCTCGGTCCAGGCGCCTTTCGACCAACTTGCTCTTTGAGTTCATGCAGCCGATGGGAGGTTCCCTCGCGTGAGGTCCTGCGCCATTGCTCGGGGGGCTGAAACACGCCCTCCCACATACCGCGCCTGTTGGCCCGCGCGTCCTCTTCGACTTTAACGTAATCCTGGCCATAGCGTCGATAGGCGATTGCCCAACCCTCACCCACGAGCCAAGCCCCCAGGTCTTGGCCTGATGCAGCACATTTCGCGATGATCCGTTTATAGCGGTCGGTACCGGTTCGTTGGCAGGTTACCGAGCGCCCTGCTACGAAGGCGCGCAGCGCTGCAGAGGCGGTCTCGCCGCAACGGTACTCCAAACCTTGGCGTATGCAGGTTTGTCGCCTTTCTGGAGCATCTATCGCGTTGAGGCGAATGCGATGCTCGCCAATACGGATGGTGTCTCCGTCAATGACGGTGGCTCGCCCTGAAAAGGGCCGGCCCGCAGTTCCCGCCTGGGCGGCGTTCGCTGGTCCCACGAGGCTCACAGGCGGGGCATTGGGGCCTCTTGCCGCCCATATCCCGGCCAGCGCCAGGGCTGCCGTGGTGATCGCCGAGATCGCCCGCCTGTCCACTGCGGTCTTGCCTCGGCGGGCGAATAGCTACCCAGGGGATGAGGGGGAGTTGTTCGCTAATTTCCTGCCGGATAGTCACAAAATTTACCCATACGCTTCCGGTTGGTTTGATCGGCACAAATTTGGGCGCGTACATCCCGGACGAGTACCCTGGTGTCGACATCGGCAGCCAAGCCAACGAAGTCCTTCCAGTCCAGTGCCCTGCAATCCTGGGCGGGGATACGCGCCATGTCGTACCAGAATTTCCAACCCAGTGCTTTGCCACCGCTGGCGTTGCCGCCAACGGCTTCTACTTCGATGAAATAGACCAGTCGACCTTTACCAGATCTCTCGATCAACTTTGCGGTGTCGAGCGCGCGGGTAACCTCACACATCCGTAAAGCCGCACTCCTCAGTATCCCCTCCCCAGAGAAGCCTCCGTCGGCCAATAGGGTGATCAACAATTGCGGGTCGGCTGATGTTCCCAGCGCCTCGGCCTTCGAAACGCTTGAATGTCCTTTCTTTGCCAGTTGCTCAAGTTGGCTTGCGGAGGAACTCGTCGCTGTAGCAACCAAGGTATTCGATGCCACGTCGACCCCACTCGGGGAGCCCATCGAGGTTCCTGGATTTGATGCCTGTTTACGCGGCTCGGAAGACTTGCCTCCGTCATCGGTGCCGGGGCCAAAAACGAGCGCCGATATCACCATGGCTAGGCTGAGAGGGGCGAGCCACTTCCCGGCCTGGATGCGGGTTCTAAAAGGCGGCAAGGGTCTTATGAGGCAAATCACGAGGTAGAGCAGCGCCAGGACGGCGCCCAGGATCATCAGAAGCACGAAGCCCATTTTCAGCACCCAGAATTGGCGGTCAGAGCCCCATTCAGAAGCGCGCGTCAAACTGCCCAGCGCTTTGATGTGGCAGTGCAACTTGACTCATAGTCTATGGACCGCATTGCGTCACTACCCCGAACTCCGGGGCGTGAAAAAAAGGCCGCGATCTTTGGTGCGCTTTGGCGCAACAGTGCGTCGCTTGCGAGAGGAGAAAAAACTCTCGCAAGAAGGTCTTGCCGCGGGCTCGGGTCTTCATCCCACTTATATAAGCGGAGTTGAGCGAGGGGAGCGTAATGTCGGTGTATTGAACCTGATGCGCCTAGCCGTGGCGCTCGGGGTTCCGCCAGGAAATTTGCTAGATGATTTTAGCGTTGAAGATTTATTGATTGATGGCCTGATTGAGCATTCTGATATTCCTCAATAATGCCTTGAAAATTCCTTGAACCCGGGTTCGGCTAACCTTCTCATTGAGGAGGGCACATGCTGATTCGAAGATTGGTCAGGCAGCGGGACCATACCGGCTGCGGCATCGCTGTTGTGGCGATGGTCGGGGGCATTAGCTATCAGGCGGCAAAGCCCCTTGTGTTTCCCGACTGGCAGCGAAGGCGGAGCTTCAGGAGCACCCCGGCCCAATTGCTGGGTGCCCTGGACCGCCTTGGAATTAAGGTTGGAAATCGAAAATTGCAGCGCGCGCCCGCGGACTGGCATCGCTTGCCGGGTTGCTGTATCGCCGCGGTGAACATTGTCTTGGAGGCGGGTACCTATCCCACTAGGCATTGGGTTCTGTGGGCGCAGGACAAGCGGGGATGGCGGGTGTACTGCCCGGATGGTCTCAGCAGCCCCGACTGGGAGTATGGCTGGCTCCCTCTGAGCTACATCGAGATTGCCGGCTTTCCTGCGCTGAATTGAGGTCGCAACTCCCTTTCCCGCTATGCATCGGTGCTGCGAGTGGGGTGGCTTATTAGGGCCATATATGGTCGGTTGAGACTGCTACACCGAGTTGCTACACTCGCCTCGCATCGCGCCGAAGCGAAGCTAGGATTTCCAAGGCTCCTAGATGATTGCGGACAGTCCCACCCTCTCCGCCATTCTCTAAGCCAATCGGCTTAGGCCCTGCGTTTCTCGCATCACGTATGCCGCCTGGCTTGGGTCCCTGGTACAACACTTCGGACGGCAGGTAGGCGTGTCGGTCGCCGGTCGTGACCTCGCAGAGGTACGCACCGTGCCGCCCGGCTTCGGTGGCGGCGATCCCGGCACTGATTGACACCTGCGACGTCGCAAGCCATACCAAAAGCATGATGGGGGATCGGGTATCGCGGCTGCGGCGTGCCGGCGCATGGATTGCGCTGTTCGGCATGCTCGTCGCCATGGTCCTGCCCTTCATGCCCCGGGCGGCCCTCGCCTCGGCGCTGGGTGGCGAAGGCATCGTGATCTGCACCCCCTACGGCATCAAGGTCGTCGATGGTGGTCAGTCCGATTCATCACTGCCCGATCGGTCGGCCGGCGGCGTGCATTGCCCGCTGTGTATCGGCCAGGCGGGCGGCTGGGTCTTGCCGACACCTGTACCCATGCCATTCCGGTTGCCGCTGGCCAGCACCCGGCTCATCGCCTTCTTTGCCGACCTCGATCCAACCATAGCTGTCGACACAGCCAGGTCGCCCAACGCCCCGAGGCCGCCGCCCGCCCTCTGAGTCCCGATTGGCCGTGTCGCACCGGCCGCCCGCGGCCGGTGCATGACGTCTTCTGGAACAGAGGCACAGCATGAACTCGTCGTTCACCCGGCGTACTTTTTCCGCCATGGCGGCCGCTGCCGCCGTCGCTGTCACCACGCGCCCTGCCACATCGGCCGGCCGCACCGAAATCGCGATGCTGGTCCATCAGGACATGGTCGCCCTCGACCTGATCGGACCGCAGACCGTCTTGGGCCTGATGCCCGAGGCGCGCATCCATCTGGTCGGCCGCACCCGCGATCCCGTCACCACCGAGATCGGGCTGCCGGTGACACCGACCACCGATTTCGCCGGCTGCCCGGCGGCGCCCGACATCCTGTTCGTACCCGGCGGGCTGAAGGGCTCGATCGCCGCGATGACGGATCCCGCAACGATAGCGTTCCTGGCCGATCGCGGTGCCAAGGCGCGCTTCGTCACCAGCGTCTGCACGGGAGGACTGGTGCTGGGTGCCGCCGGCCTGCTGCGCGGCTATCGGGCGACCACGCATTGGTACGTCCGCGACCTTTTGCCGTTGCTCGGCGCGGTGCCCGCTGAAGGCCGGGTCGTGGTCGACCGCAACCGGCTCACCGCAGGCGGCGTCACCGCGGGTATCGATTTCGGACTGACCCTGGTGGCCCAGCTTCACGGTGACGAGGTCGCCAAGCGGCTGCAGCTGGTCCTCGAATACGACCCCGCGCCCCCGTTCCATGCCGGCAGCCCCACCGGTGCGGGCCCGGTCCTGACCGCCGACGTGCTTGGCCGCCGGCGTGCCGTCCTGGACGACGCCAAGGCGGCCGCGATCGCCGCGGGGAGGAACTTGCCATGAACCGGAGATCCCTGCTGTTTGCCGGCACGACGGCGCTCCTCCTGCCCGCCGGTGCCCGAGCCGGCGAAGCCGATGCCGTCGCCATCCGCCGCCGGATGATGGAACTGTTCGACAAGCCGGACCGGCCGCTGACGGTCGATCCGGTCGTGATTGCAGATGCCTTCGCCATCGCCAGCTGGACCCAGGGCGATATCGGCGGGCGGGCCCTGCTGCGGCGGGATCATGGCGCCTGGCGCATCATCCTGTGCAGCGGCGATGCCCTGACCACCGCCCCGCTGATCGAACAGGCCGGCGCGTCCGCCGCCGTCGCCGCGGCCCTGGTGCGGCGCCTGGCCGCGGCCGAGGCCGCGATCGACCCGGCACGCCGCGCCTACTTCTCGCGCTTTCAGGGTGTCGTGCCGGTCGAGGATGGGGACCACAACCATGGCTGAACCGAGAAAGGCGCGTCACGACGCCTTGCCGGCCCGCGTCGCTCCCGCCGGCTGGGCAGGCTGGCGCCGCATGCCGCTGGACGGTGTCGGGTTGAGCACCCGCATCTCGCGGCGTCTCGCCGCGGCAGGGATCCGCACCCTGGGCGATCTGGCCGAATGGACGCCGTCCGCCCTATGCAGCCTGCGCGGCATCCACGCGGTATCCGTCCTGGAGATCGAGCTTTGCCTGGCCCGTGCCAGGAATGCCAGGAGCGGCGGCTCGCCCGATCCGGCCAACCGGGCCTGAACTTGAAGGTTCGTCTGCGGCCTGGACGCATGATGCAGCGCCTTGCGGCAATCGTTTTCGGGCCGTTGGTCGCACTGCAGTTGCTGTTTGCCGGCATCGTCTCGGTGCAGATGGCGGCGCAGCCGCCGCTCGACCGATCGGTGATCTGCTACGGCGCCGGCTTGCCCGCCGACGACGATGGCGCGGGCGACGGCAGCCATGTGCGGCATGCCGCCTGCGTCATCTGCATTTTCGCCACGCTCGCCCCCCTCGTCGCGGACAGCGGTGCGCATCTGCTGCTGCGGGACGCCTATTCCTGCCTGCTCCTCGTTACGCCGCCATCGCCTATCGCGGTGACGCTACCCTACAGTCCTCGCTCCTCGCAAGGTCCGCCGCGGGCCGCTTGATCCGACATCGAGCCCCGACCGTCCCTCCTTGCGGAGACCATCGCAATGTCACGCCTGCTGCGTGCGGCACTTGCCGCATCCACCGCCGTCATGCCGCTTTACGGCACCGCCCTCGCCCAGACCGCCACCACGCTGCCGCCGGTCGTCGTCCAAGGCGACGGCGACAAGGTTCCCGTCGACGACACGACGGCCGGCGACGTGCAGGGCTATCGCGCCCTCAGCGCCACCTCGGCCACGAAAACCTCGACGCCGATCGAGGATATTCCGCAATCGATCCAGGTGGTGCCGCGCGCGCTGATCGACGACCAGCTCGCCGTTTCCGTCAGCGAGGCCGCGCGCAACGTCAGCAACGTCCAGCCGCCCGATACGCTGATGGTCGGCAACACCGACCAGACGCCGCTCAAGATCCGCGGCTTTCCGGCCGAGCAATGGCGCGACGGCCTCGTCAATCTCTACGACGCCGGCGATCGCGACGGCATCGTCAACGTCGAGCGGCTGGAAATCCTGAAAGGGCCGAATGCCATTCTGTACGGCGGCGGCACCGGCGCGCCGCTCGGCGGCACGATCAACGTGATCTCGAAGCTGCCGACCGACAAGGCACGGGCCGAGGTGGGCTTCAGGCTCGGCAGCTACAGCTACTGGGCGCCGTTCTTCGACGTCAACCAGCCGCTGAATGCCGACAAGACCATCCTGTTCCGCCTGACCGGCGAATACACCGACAACCGCAGCTATATCGATGTCGTCCGCTCCAAGCGCTACAACATCAATCCGACGCTGACCTTCACCAACCGTCTCGATACCAGCCTGACGATCCAGGGCTATGTTTCCCGCCAGGAACAGCAGGCCTATCAGGGATTGCCGGTCGACGGCACGCTGCTGGGCGATTTCCGCGTCCGGCGCAACCTGTTCATCGGACCGTCCAGCATCCAGCCGAGCTATTCGAAGACGCAAGGCATCGTCGCCACCTTCGACCACCAGTTCAACCAGGTCTGGTCGGCCAACCTGAAGGCACGGTGGAGCCAGTCGCAGTTCGACCAGATGGCGCAGAACATCTTCGGCAGCGATGCCACCGGCGCCCTGCCGGCCCTGCCGCCATCGACCTGGATGCTGCAGAACCTCGAGGTGCGTCAGAAGCAGCAGGAGTACACGATCAATCCCAACCTGCAGGCGAAATTCGCCGCCGGGCCCAGCCGCAACACGTTCCTGGTCGGCCTCGACTACAGCCGGGTCAAGGACAAGGGTTTCATGACCGCCGACTATCTCGGCAACATGTGCTACCTGATGACCTTCGATCCGGTGACGTGCCCGCCGGCGACCGTCGATCTGAACAATCCGTCGTTCCCCATCGCCTATACCAAGCCGGGCCCGAGCGCCGGCATGGAATACGTGCCGTTCTACGATTTCAACAACGACTACGTCACCAAGGGCGCCTACGCGCAGATCCAGTCGTCGCTCTATGGCCGTGTGCATCTGCTGGGCGGCGCGCGGCTCGCCAATATCGACATCGACTACACCGAGAATGCCATGGTTCCCTCGGCGACCTATACGACCAGCAAGACCAAGCTGCTGCCCCGGGTCGGTGCCGTCGTCGAGCTGACGCGCGGCCTGTCGGCCTATGCGAGCTACAGCCAGGGGATGCGGTGGGCCGGATTCACCACGGCGGTGTCGCGGCCCGAACCCGAAACCTCGACCTCGCTGGAAGCCGGTCTCAAGGCCAACTTCAACGACCAGCTTTCAGGGACCGTCTCGGTCTTCGATATCAGGCGCAAGAACGTGCCGGTGACGATCGCGCTGGGGCAGGCCGGCCTGACCGAGCAGCAGTCGCGCGGCTTCGAGGCCGACCTCGTCTGGCAGCCTGACCGGAACTGGAGCTTCCTCGGCTCCTACGGCTTCACCGATGCGAAGTTCTCCGATTCCTTCCGCGGCTATTCCGGCCAGACGGTTCCGGCCGGCAATGCCTTGCCGTTCGTATCCCGCCATTCCGGCCGGGTCTGGGCCAACTACAAGTTCAGCCCGAACGTCCTGCCGGGCTGGAGCATCGGGGCGGGCGCCTATGCCGCATCGGGCCAGTATGTCGACAATGAAAACCAGTGGAAGACCGGCGGCTATTATACGGTCGATGCCAGGATCGGCTACGAGAACGGCGGCTTTCGCGCGGCCCTCTCGGCAAAGAACCTGACCGGCGAGGAGTATTACACGCCCTACAGCTGGCTCGGCGGCCAGGTGGCGCCGGGCGCGCCGCGCATGATCTACGGCCAGATCAGCTATGCCTTCAACTGAGGGGACAACGATGTCCATGACAAGGCGCGACTTCGCCATCACTGCCGCCGCGGCCCTGACGACCGCGTCGGCGATCGACAAGGTGCGGGCCCAGACCGCATCGGGCGCGGCGCAGGATCATGCCGATCACGACATGTCGTCGATGCCGGCGCACTGGATGGGGAAGGAGCAGATCGCCTTCCTGATCTACCCGCAGTTCACCGCCCTCGACATGGTCGGGCCGCATCACATGCTCACCAGCCTGATGGGGGCCTCGGTGCACATGGTCGCCAAGACGCTGGACCCCGTGGTCAGCGATGCCGGCCTGATCGTCTCGCCGACGAAGACGTTCGATCAATGCCCCGAGGATCTCGATATCATCTGCGTGCCGGGCGGCACCACCGGCACGCTGGCGGCGATGCAGGACGAAGCGACCATGCGCTTCCTGAAGGACCGGGGCGGCCGCGCCAGGCATGTGACGTCGGTCTGCACCGGGTCGCTGCTGCTGGGCGCGGCGGGACTGCTCGACGGGTACAGCGCCACGTCGCACTGGGCGACGCGTCCGCTGCTGCCGATCTTCGGGGCGCGGCCGGTCGATGCCCGGGTGGTGCGCGATCGCAACCGGATCACCGGCGGCGGCGTGACCGCGGGGATCGACTTCGGGTTATTCCTCGTCGGCCAGCTGCGCGATCGGGAATATGCCGAGGTCGTGCAGCTCATCGCCGAATATGCCCCCGACCCGCCTTATGACGCCGGAACGCCCGACCGTGCTCCCGTACAGGTGAAGACCATGACCGACGACATGTTCGTAAATTTCATCCGACAGGCCGAAAAGGTGGGACGAACGGCTTTCGCCGCATCCAGGTGATGCCCGGCCTCCACCGGGTCACGACGCCACGGCAGGTCTGGTGGAGGTCAGCTGCCTGGCCGCCCGCTTCAGTTCCTCGATGCAGTCGGCGACGATGCGCGACGGCTTCTTGTCGGGCGGCAGGATCAGCAGGGTGCGGGCATGGATGGCCGGTTCGAACGGCCGCCAGGTCAGGTTGCGGCCCAGGAACGGTTCCGCCGTCAGCGGGCTGATCATGCCGCAGCCCAGCCCGGCCTGGACCATCGCGCAGACGGTCGTCGAATAGGGCGTTTCCAGCACGATCTTGGGCTTCACCCCGCGCTGGTCGAGGATGATTTCCAACGCCCGGCGCGAGGTGTCCTCGGGTGCCAGCGTGATGAAGTTCTGGCCGTGCAGGTCCTCGACCCGCACGACGGACGAGGCGGTGAGCGGGTGGTCCTCGGGCATCGCGATGACCAGCCGCTGGCGGTAGAACAGGCTGGCGTCGACCCCGGTCACGTCGATCTCGTCGGCGGCCAGGCCCAGGTCGAACTGGCCCGACGCGACGAGATCCTTGACCATCGACGACATCCGCGCCTGGAAGGTGATCATCACATTCGGGTGGCGCAGCTGGAAGGCGCGCAACGCCCTGGGCACCAGGTTGGTCGAGAGCGCCGACAGGCTGACCAGCCGGATTTCACCCGAGCCGAAGTCGCGGATGCGCGCCGCGGCCGACCGCAGGTGGACCAGGCCGGTGAACGAATTCTGCACCTCCTGGAAAAACAGCCGGGCCTCGGATGTCGGGATCATCCGCCGCTTCTCGCGATGGAACAGCAGGAAGCCGATCTGGCGCTCCAGCTCCTGGATCGCCTTGCTGACGGCGGGCTGCGAGATCCGCAGCACCTCGGCGGCCCGCGAGGCGGTGCCGTTCATCATGATTGCCTGGAAAACTTCCACCTGCCGGAGGTTCATCACCACCTCATATAACCCAGGGGAATAATCTACCTCGAAATCGACATTGGACGGAATATAGCGCGGCGACGCATAACCGAGGGGTCAGTTCGAAGGATTCCTCCATGCAAGACGCCACCCGGACCGTGCTCAATCCCCCGGTGAAGGCCGGCGGATTCGACAGCCTGAGCGTGCCGACCTACCGCGGCTCGACCATCGTCTTCGCCGATGCCGAGGGCTACGCGACACGCGGCCAGCGCGGCCACGAGGGCTACACCTACGGCCTCTACGGCACGCCGACGACCCGCGCGCTGGAACAGAAGATCACCGAGCTGGAACAGGGGGCCTGGACCTTCCTGCTGCCGTCGGGCCAGGGGGCCAATGCCTTCGCCATGCTGCCCTTCCTGGCGCCGGGCGACCGCATCCTGATCGCCGACACCGCCTACCCGCCGGTCCGCGACTTCGCCAACAGCGACCTGGCAAAATTCGGCGTCGACGTCGCCTATTTCGATCCTGTCTCGATCGACGACCTGGAACGGCAGATCGATGGCCGCACCCGGATGGTCTGGTGCGAGTCGCCGGGCTCGACCACCATGGAAGTGCAGGATCTGCCGCGCATCGCCGAGATCGCGCACCGGCACGGCGCGCTGGTCGGCTGCGACAACACCTGGGCGACGCCGCTTTGCTACAAGCCGATCGTCCACGGCGCCGACCTGGTCACCGAGGCGCTGACGAAGTACTTCAACGGCAATTCGGACGTGCTGATGGGGTCGCTGACCGTGGCGCGGCCCGAGCTGATCGCTCCGATCCGCACCACGCTGGGGCGCTACGGCATCGGTGTTTCCCCCGACGACGTCACCCTGGTGTTGCGCGGCATGGAAACCATGGGCCTGCGGCTGCAGCATGCGGCCCGGGTTGCCATGTCGCTGATCGAGCAGCTGCAGGCCCACGATGCGGTCGACCGCATCCTCTACCCGGCGTTGCCCACCTCGCCCGGCCACGACTTGTGGAAACGCGATTTCCTCGGCGCCAGCGGCGTGTTCAGCGTGATCTTCCGGCCGGACGCCGTGGCCCATGTCCAGCCGGCGCTCGACGCCCTCCAGATCTTCGCGATCGGCGCATCGTGGGGCGGCACGCGCAGCCTGGTGGCGCCGATGCCGGTCAGGCGGCACCGCACTGCCGCGCCGTGGACCGGCGACGACCTGATCCTGCGCCTAAGCGTCGGGGTCGAGGCGCCAGAAGATCTGCAGGCCGATCTCGATCGCTTCCTGGCCGACATCGCCGGCCGCATCGCCGCCGAGCAAAAACGCCAGACGGCCTGAGCAGGCCGTTTAAAAATGCAATCAAAGGGGGTTTCATCATGATGTGCAAAAGCCTGAGCGTATCCGCCATCGCCGTCGCCATCGCGCTGACCGCCGGCAGCGCGCTTGCCGCCAGCACGCTGGAGACGGTCAAGGGCCGCGGCAAGGTCATCTGCGCCGCGTCGACCGGGACGGTCGGCTTCGGCGCGCCCGACGAGAAGGGATACTGGCGCGGCCTCGACGTCGAGACCTGCCGGGCGGTCGCCGTGGCGATCTTCAACGACAAGGACAAGGCCGAATTCGTGCCCCTCAGCGGCCAGCAGCGCATTCCCGCCCTGCAGACCGGCGAGATCGACATCCTGCCGCGGACCCTGACCTGGACGTTGCAGCGCGATGCCAACGGCATCAACTTCACGACGCCGAACTACTACGAGTTCACCGGCTTCATGGTGCCCAAAAGCCTCGGCGTCACCAAGGTCCAGGACATGAAGGGCGCCGCCGTCTGCGTCCAGACCGGCTCGACCACCGAGGTGGTGGTGGCCGACGTCTCGGCCGAACACAAGCTCGGCCTGAAGACCGTGGTCTTCGACAGCATCGAGGCCACCAAGCAGGCGCTGTTTTCCGGCCGCTGCGACGCGCTGATTACCGACGCCGCCGCCCTGGCCTCAACCCGCGCCACCCAGGCCAAGAATCCGGACGACTACGTCATCTTCCCGGCGACGCCCTACATGGATGCGCTGACCCCGGCCGTGCGCCACGGCGACGACCAGTGGATGGATATCGTGAACTGGTCGTTCCAGGCCCTGATCGCCGCCGAGATGTTCGGCATCACCCAGGCCAATATCGACGAGAAGCTGAAATCGACCGACCCGCGCATCAAGCGATTCCTGGGCGTCGAACCCGGCAACGGCAAGGCCCTCGGGCTCGACGACAAGTTCGCCTATAACATCGTCAAGCAGCTCGGCAATTACGGCGAGATGTATGAGCGCAATCTCGGCAAGGGCAGCCCGCTGAAGCTCGATCGCGGGCCCAACGCCCTCTACAGCCAGGGCGGGCTGATGTTCCCGCTGGCCTTCCAGTAAGCGCGAACACGGGGCCGGCCCATGCTCATCTCGCTCTGGGATAACCAGCGCCTCCGGTCATGGGTCGGCCAGATCCTGCTGCTGGCCTTGTTCGTCGGCACGATCTGGTGGTTGTTCGACAACACCCTGACCAACCTCACGGCGCGCAGCATCCGCGTCGGCTTCGACTTCCTGTCGCGCCCGGCCAACTTCCCGATCTCGGAAAGCATCGTTCCCTACGAGCCGACCGACAGTTTCTTCCGGGCCTATGTCGCGGGCGTCGGCAATACCATCCTGGTCTCGCTGGTGGTGATCGTGCTGGCAACCCTGCTCGGCCTGGCCGTAGGGCTGGGCCGGCGTTCGCGGCATCCGCTGGTCTCCGGCCTGGCCGGCACCTTCGTCACCCTGATGCGCAACGTGCCGCTGATCGTCCAGCTCCTGTTCTGGTACGCCCTGATCACCTCCAGCCTGCCGGCGCCGCGCAACGCGCTGCATCCGCTGCCGGGGGTGTTCCTGTCGGTCCGCGGGCTCTACCTGCCGGGCGTCGAGGTCGGTGGGCATGGCTGGATCTTCGCGCTGGGCCTTGCCGCGGCCCTGTTCGCCTGGTGGCGCTGGGCCAGCCTGGCCGAGCGGTGCCTGAACCTGACCCCGCCTCGCGCCTTCGCCCTGCTCGCCGCGACCGTCGCCGCTTTCGCCGTGGCCCTGTGGTTCGCCTGCGGCATGTCGCTCGAACCCAGCCTGCCGCGGCTGGCGGGATTCAACTTCGCCGGCGGCCTGCGCCTGTCGCCGGAATTCACCGCGCTGATGATCGGGCTGGTGATCTATACCTCCGCCTTCATCGGCGAGATCATCCGGGGCGGCATCGATGCGGTGGCGAAAGGCCAGTGGGAGGCCGGGCGCGCCGTCGGCCTCAGCGACCGGCAGACGCTGTTCCACATCATCGTGCCTCAGGCGTTGCGGATCATCATTCCGCCGCTGACCACGCAGTACCTGTCGACGGTGAAGAATTCGACGTTGGCGGTGGCGGTCGGTTTCCCGGAACTCGGGCTGGTCGTCGGCACGGTGATCAACCAGACCGGCCAGGCGATCGAAAGCGTCCTGGTCCTGCTGATGGTGTTCCTGACGATCAGCACCAGCGTCTCGCTGTTCATGAACTGGTATAACGCCCGCGTCGCGCTGGTGTCCCGATGACCCTCGCCGTCGAACCGGCCCTCGCCACGCCGCCGCCGAAGCCGCGCCGGGCCACGATCCTGCAGATCCTGTTCGGCGACCTGGGCAGCGTCGTGCTGACCCTGGTCACCGCGGGCCTGGTCCTGTCGCTGCTGCCCGCCGCGAACTGGGCGATCATCGATGCCGTCTGGCAGACCGGCGAGCCCGGGCGCTGCCGTGGTGACGGCGCCTGCTGGGCCTTCATCGCGGCCAAGCTGCGCTTCATCATGTTCGGCGTCTATTCGCCGGACGAGCAGTGGCGCCCGCTGGCCGTGACCGGCCTGATCCTCGCCATGGTCGTCGCGTCCCTGCCGCCCCGGTTCTGGGGCCGCCACCTGCTGGCGGCCTGGGGTATCGCGGTCGCGGTCATGCTGGCCCTGATGTGGGGCGGCTTTGCCGGCATGCGGCCGGTCTCGACCGCGAACTGGGGCGGCCTGCCGGTGACGCTGCTGCTGGCCCTGCTGTCGCTCGGCATCGGTTTTCCCTTCGCCGTCGTGCTGGCGCTGGGCCGGCGCTCGCGCGCGCCGATCTCGCGTTTCCTGTCGGTGCTGACGATCGAAGGGGTGCGCGGCCTGCCGCTGGTGGGGCTCTTGTTCGTCGCCTCGATCATGCTGCCGCTGCTGCTGCCTGCCGGCTGGACCATCGACAAGCTGGGCCGGACGCTGGCGGCGCTGACCCTGTTTGCCGCCGTCTATCTGGCCGAGGTGATCCGCGGCGGGCTGCAGGGCGTGCCGCAGGGCCAGATCGAGGCCGCCAAGGCGCTGGGCATTCCCGGCTGGAAGGCCGTCTGGCACATCGTCCTGCCCCAGGCGATCCAGAAAGTCATCCCGCCGCTGACCAACACCGCGATCGTGATGGTCAAGAACACCAGCCTGGTGATGATCGTCGGCGTCTTCGACATGCTCAGCGCCGGCCGCGCCGCCGCCTCCGATCCGCATTGGCCCGCGCCCTATACCGAATCCTACGTCGTGGTGGGCGCCGTCTATTTCGCGATCTGCTTCTCGATCTCGCTCTATGCCCGCTGGCTGGAAAAGCGGGTCCAGGAAAAGGAATATCGCTGATGCCCGAGCCGGCGATCCGCATCGAGGCGGTCGACAAATGGTTCTCGTCGTTCCAGGTGCTGCGCAACGTGTCGCTGTCGGTGGCAACCGGCGAGCGCATCGTGATCTGCGGCCCGTCCGGGTCGGGCAAATCGACGCTGATCCGCTGCATCAACCGGCTGGAGGAGCATCAGCGCGGCCGCATCACCGTGAACGGCGTCGAGCTGACAGAGAGCCTGAAGCAGATCGATGCCGTCCGCCGCGATGTCGGCATGGTCTTCCAGCACTTCAATCTCTTCCCGCATCTGTCGGTGCTGGAGAACTGCGCGCTGCCGCAGATGCTGTCGCGCGGCACGCCCCGGCGCGAGGCCGAGGAACGCGCCATGGAATTCCTGGCCCGCGTGCGTATCCCGGAGCAGGCCGCCAAATTTCCCGGCCAGCTCTCCGGCGGCCAGCAGCAGCGCGTGGCCATCGCCCGCGCGCTGTGCATGACGCCGAAGGTGATGCTGTTCGACGAGCCGACCTCGGCCCTCGACCCCGAGATGGTCAAGGAAGTGCTCGATACCATGGTCGGCCTGGCCGACGACGGTATGACGATGATCGTCGTCACCCATGAAATGGGTTTCGCCCGCAAGGTTGCCGACCGGGTCGTCTTCATGGACGGCGGCGAAATCATGGAGATCGCCACGCCGGGAGAATTCTTCGATCGCCCGCAGAACCCCCGGACGCAAGCCTTCCTGCGGCAGATCCTGCACTGAACAGCCGCTGCCGGATCACTTGGAGCAATCCGGCAGCGGGGTTTTTGCCTACCAGGTGAATCGCAAGCCCGCGTAGACGGCGCGGCCGACGCCCGGGCTGAAGAGCTCCGCGTTCGGTGTCGCGACATCGGCGGTCAGCGTGGCGGCGATGTAGCGCTTGTCGAGCAGGTTGCGCCCCTCGACATAACCGGACCAGCCGGTGCCCTGGTCGAAACCGATCCGGAAGTTCAGCAGCGCGTAGGGATCGACGGTCAGGGTATTGGCATTGTCGGAATAGAACTTCTTCGGCATCCATTCCACGTTCGGCCCCGCATAGAAGCCGTTGGGATTCTTGTACATCACCTCGCCGCGGACATACTGCGGCGGCACGCCTGGCAGCATGTTCTTGCCCCAGCGCGGATCGTCGTCGAAGAAGAAATCGCTATAGGTGTAGGCGAGGTTGAACCAGAGCCGGTCGTCCTGCGAGAGGGTCGACTTGAGGAACGCGATGCCGAGGCCAAGCTCGACGCCCTGGTGGACCGTGCGGTCGGCATTCACGACGTTGCAGAGACTGAACGGGGAGGTGCTGAGGCACTGCAGTTCGTTCTTGAGTTCGGCACGATAAACCGAGAGGTCCCAGGTGAAGTCGGGCCGGCGACCGCGCGTGCCGACTTCGTAGGTGGTGGCTTTCTGCGCGTTCACCAGCGGCAGCGGCCCCGAGAAGGTGCTGAACGTCCGTGAATCGAAGGTCGGCGCCTCGGCGCTGCGCGAGATGTTGGCGAACACCTGGGCCGACGGATCGACATCCCACAGCACGCCGACCTTCGGGCTGAAATTGCTGTAGGTGCGGCTGATCGTCTGGTTGCCGTCCGACAGGAACCGGTCCTCGCGATTGCGGACCGCCTGCATGAACAGCCCGCCGGCGACCAGCGCGACGTCCGGCACGACGTAGAAGCTGTTCTCGACATAGGCCGAGTAGTTCTGCGACTTCTGCAGCTCGGACCGCACCAGCGGGCCTTTTACGGCGCCGCCGGGATTGGTGTTCTCGGTGTAGTCGATCGTGCCGTTGTCGATGTTGACGCCGGCGATGAAGCGGTTGCGGAAGCCGCCGACCATCCGTTCGTCGACGACCCGGCCGAAACCGCCGAAATCCGAGGTGGTGAAATCGAGATAGCGGAAGATCGGATGGTCGACATGGCGCTGGAAGGTGAAGATGCCGAATTCCACCGCGGTCGGGCCGAAGCGCAGCGTGGTCTTGTTGGCGACATGCAGCGAATCGATGTTGCGCTGCTGGTCCTGCTGCACAAAGGCCGGATTGGCCGTGCGCGGCGATGTCAGGGCCATGCTCTTGCTCACCTCGCCCGGCAACTGCGCCCGCCAGGCGTTGGCGCTGACGTAGAAGCGCGTCTCGGCGTCCGGCGAGAACTGATAGCCGACATTGGTGTTGAAGCGCCCGATCCGGTCCTTGCTGTGCTCGCGATAGCCGTCTTCGCGACTGGCCGAGAAATTGACGAAATAGTCGAGCGGGCCGCTGACGCCGCCGGTGCTGGCCTGGCCCCGCACGAAGCCGAAGCTGCCGATATCGAAGCGCCCGTCGAAGCGTGGCGTATCGCGGCCGCTGGGCGTCACGAAGTTGATGGCGCCGCCGAGCGAGTTGGCGCCGTAGCGCAGGGCGTTGGCGCCCTTGTAGACCTCGACATAGCGGTAGGCGGTCGGATCGATCTCGAACAGGTCGAGGAGGCCGTCGGCGCTGTTCAGCGGAATGCCGTCCATATAGAGATTGACGCCGCGGTTGCCGTAGTTCCGCGTCAGGCCCGAGCCGCGGATCGAAACCCGCGCATCGGTGCCCCGGCGGACCTGGGTGATGACACCGGGCACCCAGCCCAGGATATCCCTGATGGTGAAGGCCGGCCCGTCCTTGAACACGGTATCGGGCACCAGTTCGACGCCGCCGGGCGTCTGGTCGATCAGTTGGCGCGCCTCCTCGGTCGTCGGCACGACCAGCGAGGGCGGGGTCGTCGCGGTGACATTGATGGCCGGCATCTGGACGGGCGCGGCGGCATTCTGGGCCAGCGCCGCCGGGGCGAAGCACACGGTCAGCGCGACCGCCAGAACCCGGCGGCAGGCGTTTCCGGGGAATTGAATGTACAAGATTTTCTCCATGATTCGGACCTGGGCGCCACATGCCCCATGGGGCCGCGGCGGCACGTTGCTCGGTCGAAGTTGCCTGAGGCCGTCAACCGCGCGACGGGCGAAGCCCGACGCCGAGGGACGTGATCAGGCCACGGAGAAAGGAGGCGCCCTGGAGCCGAGCGGCGGTCCGACCGGCGCCGGTTTCGGAGAAAATCTCGCCGGGACCAGGCGCAAGGGCAGCGAGCCGCCGGACTTTGCCGCGAGCAGAGTCTGCTGCGGCGCAACCAAGGTCTGGACACCGGCGTGGTGAAACGGACATTCGTCGCCGCTGCGCGCGTCGGTCTTCAGCGGCCGATCAGCCTCGGCGGGTTGTCCCTCGCTGTCGGCGTGAACCGTCTTGGTCCCCAGGGGGGTGCACAGGACAATCTCGAAACCGCCATCCCTGAGGGCTCCGAGATCGGGCATGAAGCCCGGCGCCACCAGCGCACGCAGCGCCAGCAACAGAAGCGATACCGACGCGATAACCCGCCAGGCGGCGGGGCCGAACATGATGCCGACGCGCCTGGTCACGCCGGCTGCCAGCCGAAGCCGGCCTGGGCGTGAACGGTTCTGTCGGGACGGCCGGCGCGCAAGATCATCAGGTGATTGTTCTCGTTTTCCTGAAACGCCCGCAGGTTCGGCGAGATGCCGGGGGTGCAAGGCGGCAGACCATAGCAAGCGTTCGCACAAGCCGCTACCCGCTTCCTGGCGCCGATTGTTCCACCCGGCGCAATGATGAAGTGTCCAGTCCGGTCATTCTCGGCCGGCCGGCAATCCGGCAGTCTCGCGATGCGGCCCGGGAATGGACCCGGCCAACACATCGCAGGACCTGGACATGAAACTCCATCATCACCCGCTGTCGGGCCATGCCCATCGCGCCCGCCTGTTCGCCTCGCTCCTGGGCGTGCCCCATGAACTGGTCGAGGTCGATCTCAAGGCCGGCGCCCACAAGGCGCCCGAATTCCTGAAGCTGAACCCGTTCGGCCAGGTGCCGGTCCTGGAAGACGACGGCGTCGTCGTCGCCGATTCGAACGCGATCCTGATCTATCTCGCCAAGAAGGCGGGCCGCGCCGACTGGCTGCCCGAAGATCCCGCCGGTGCCGCCGCCGTCCAGCGCTGGCTCTCGGTCGCCGCGGGCGAGGTGGCCTACGGTCCGGCCGCCGCCAGGTTGATCACCGTGTTCGGGGCGAAGTTCAACCCCGACGAAGTCATCGCGCGCGCCCATGTCCTGCTTGGGCGGCTGGAGAGCCGGTTCGGCAGCCACGACTGGCTGGTCGGCGAGCGGCCGACCATCGCCGACGTGGCGATCTACAGCTACGTGGCGCGGGCGCCGGAAGGCAATGTCGACCTCGCGGGCTATCCCGCCGTCCAGGCGTTCCTGCGCCGCGTCGAAGCCTTGCCGGGCTTCGTGCCCTTCGTCCAGACGCCGGCCGGCCTGGCGGCCTGACCCCGCATCCGGGCGCGCCCCGCCGG
>JAEYTW010000185.1 GCA_023433835.1 Pseudomonadota bacterium
GCTCGATGCCGGCCGCGGCGGCGAGCGCCCGGGCCGCACGCAGCACCAGGTTGTCGCCTTCGGCCGCCAGCCCCGCGGCGAACGGCCCGGTCACGGTCAGCGAAAGATCGTCGGCCGGCGCCGCCGCGACGCGGTCGCCGAGATCGGCGAACACGAACAGGCTGTCGAGCAGGTGATAGCCGTCCGGCCGCCGGCCGGTGACGTGGAGATAGAGGTTGAGCTTGGCCGGCGCCGCGACGGCACCGGCCAGGCGTTCAGCCGCCGCCATTCACCCCGCCGGCCGCCTTGGAGACCGTGGTGGCGTCCGTCGTCAGGCCCCGTTCGAGCTTGGCGCGGATGATCGGCTCCTGGTCGGCCTCGGGCTTCAGGTTGAGGGCGCGCGACCATTGGAAACGCGCCTCGGTCTGCCGCCCGACGCGCCACAGGGCATCGCCGAGATGGTCGTTGATCACCGGGTCGGTCGGCGACAGCTCGACGGCCTTTTCCAGCCAGGTCACGGCATCGGGATACTTGCCGAGCTTGTAGAATACCCAGCCCAGGCTGTCGGCGATGTAGCCGTCGCGCGGGCGCAGCTCGACGGCCTTCTCGATCATCTGCTGGGCCCGGGCCAGATGCTCGCCGCGCTCGACCCAGCTGTAGCCGAGATAGTTCAGCACTTCCGGCTGGTCGGGCGAGAGCTCGAGCGCCTTGACGAAATCGGCCTCGGCCTTCGGCCACTGCTTGGACCGCTCATAGGCGATGCCGCGGGCGTAATAGAGGTTCCAGCTGCGCCCCCCTTCGCGGTCGTAGCGGTCGATCGCCTGGCTGTAGATCTCGGCCGCCTCGGCGAAACGGTCCTTGGAGCGCAGCTGGTCGGCCAGGGCCACCAGCGGCGAGGACGATTTCGGATAGCTGGCGGCGAGCGCCTTCAGCCGGGCGGAGGCCTGGTCGTACTCCTTGAGCTCATAGAGGCACCAGGCCGCGCGGACCTGGGCGGCCTCGTAGAGTGGCGAGGAGCGCTCGATCCCCTCGTAGATCGCCTTGGCATCCGCGAAGCGGTTGCGCGATTCGAGCTGCGAGGCCAGCGTCAGCTGGGCCACGTCGAAATCGGGGCGCAGATAGAGGGCGAGCTGGAGATAGACCATGCCCCAGGGGCCGGCATCGCGTTCCATCGCACCGGCGGCGTTGAACAGCGCTTCCGCCACGCCTGCTTGCGGCGTGGGAACGAGGGGGCCGAGCGTGCCGCCGTTGCGCAGCGTCTCCAGGTCGGCCTCGAGCGTCACCGAGCCGGGCAGCGCCATGCCGTTCATCAACAGGACCTGGGCATCGCCGGTCGCGTTGTTGCGGGCGAGGAACCGGGCATAGGCGTCGATCACCCGGGGCGTGCCGCCCTGGGTCTGCTGCATGACATCCTTGTAGGCCCGGTCGGCCGCCATCGCATTGCCGAGGTAATCGTTCAGCAGCGCCATGTGGAACTGGCCGAAACCGCCGAAATTCTGCTTGGCGGCGAGGCTTTGCGCCGCGGCAATGGCCTGCGGGCCATTGCCCATGCCGGCCCGCGCCCAGGCGACCGTCAGGATGCCGACCATGCCGGACTGGTCGTCGCGGTTCTGGCGCTCGGCCCGCGCCGCGGCCTCGGCATAGCGGCCGGCCTTGAGATCGATCGCGGTCAGCACGAACTGGCTGACCGGATCGCCGGGGCTGGCCTGCTGCAGGCGCTTGGAGAACTCGGCCGCCTCGGTCATGCGGCCGGCGGCCACGTTGGCGATCAGCGCGCGCTGGAGCAGCTGGACCTGGTCGGAATCGGCCCGCGCCGCCGCGGTCAGCAGGTCGGCGGCGATATCGACGTCGAGCTCGGTCAGCGCATAGCGCCCGGCGAGATAGTTGCCGAGATCGGATTCGGTGACGATCGGCCCGCTGTCCGGATCGTCGGGCAGCAGCGAGCCGCTGCGCCCCGCGCCATTGGCCGCGCAGGCGGCGACCAGGCTGGTTGCAATAAGCAGGGCCGCGACACGGGCGGCCTGTCGGACGACAGGCCGCGCCACGCGGCGACGCCAATCGTTACATGTTGGGATAATTTGGACCACCACCACCTTCCGGGACCGTCCAGGTAATATTCTGCCGCGGATCCTTGATGTCACAGGTCTTGCAGTGCACGCAGTTCTGCGCGTTGATCTGGAACCTCGGATTGTTGCCCGCGTCGTCGCGAACCACTTCGTACACTCCTGCCGGACAATAGCGCTGTGCCGGCTCGTCGAACACCTTGAGGTTATAGTCGATCGGAATGGAGGGATCGGCCAAGCGCAAATGCACCGGCTGATCTTCCTCGTGGTTGGTATTGGAGATAAAGACGGATGACAGCTTGTCAAAGCTGATCAGGCCGTCCGGCTTCGGATAGGCGATTTTGGGGCAGTCGGCCGCCGGCTTCAAGCTTTCGTGATCGGCCTTGGCGTGGCGGGTCGTCCAGGGCGCCAGGAAGCCGAGCCCGAGGTCGTTCAGCCACATATGGGCGCCGCCGATGGCGGTACCCAGCCACATGCCATGCTTCAGCGCCGGCTTGACGTTCCGCACCTTGTACAAATCCTGGTAGACCCAGGAATCCTTCCAACCTTCGCGATAGGCGACGAGTTCGTCGCCGGCGCGGCCCTCGTCCAGCGCCTCGAATGCCGCCTCGGCCGCCAGCATGCCGGTCTTCATGGCATTGTGGCTGCCCTTGATGCGCGGCACGTTGACGAAACCCGCCGAGCAGCCGATCAGCGCGCCGCCGGGGAAGGTCAGCTTGGGCACCGACTGCAGCCCGCCCTCGTTGATCGCGCGGGCGCCATAGGCGATACGCTTGCCGCCCTCGAAGAAATGGCGGATCGAGGGGTGGGTCTTCATCCGCTGGAATTCGTCGAACGGCGACAGATGCGGGTTTTCGTAGTTCAGGTGGACGACGAAGCCGACCGCGATCTGGTTGTCCTCAAGGTGGTAGAGGAACGAGCCGCCGCCGGTAGCGCTATCAAGCGGCCAGCCCATGGTGTGTACGACCAGGCCTTCCTGGTGCACCGCCGGGTCGACCTTCCACAGTTCCTTGATGCCGATGCCGAACTTCTGCGGGTCGACGCCGTCGCGCAGCTTGAACTTGGCCTGGATCTCCTTGGCGAGCGAGCCGCGCACGCCCTCGGCGATCAGCGTGTACTTGGCATGGAGTTCCATGCCCGGGGTGTAGGACGGCTTGTGCTCGCCGTCGCGGCCGACGCCCATGTCGCCAGTGGCGACGCCCTTGACCGAGCCGTCCTCGTTATAGAGGACCTCGGCCGCGGGAAAGCCCGGGAAGATCTCGACGCCGAGCGCCTCGGCCTGTTCGGCGAGCCAGCGGCAGACATTGCCCAGCGAGATGATGTAGTTGCCGTGATTGTTCATCAGCGGCGGCATCGCGATATTCGGCAGGCTGATGTGGTTGGCTTCGGTCAGCACGTAGAAGCGGTCTTCGGTGACCGGCACGTTCAGCGGCGCGCCGCGCTCCTGCCAGTCGGGGAACAGTTCGTTCATCGCGATCGGGTCCATCACCGCGCCCGACAGGATATGGGCGCCGACTTCCGAACCCTTCTCGATCACGCAAACCGAGTACTCCTTGCCATGCTCGGCGCAGAGCTGCTTGAAGCGAATCGCAGCCGACAGTCCGGCCGGGCCGGCACCGACGACGACGACATCGTACTCCATCGATTCGCGTTCCATTGTTCTCCCCCTGGTGGCTCTCTCAATTCTACCGCGGCTGCCTGGTGGCCTGCGCCGTCCGCCCTCATTCCGGCGCAGGGCCCGCCGTTCATAGCGGCAATGCAGGCCCTGTGACAACACTTAGCGCGGCTGCTAAGGTCCGGTCCCATGCACGACACGGCGGGCGAAAATCCCAGTACGGCGCTGGCGGCGCTGCGCTTCTATCTCGATGCCGGCGTCGACGAGGCGATCGACGAGATGCCGCTCGACCGCACCACCGCGCCGCCCCCGCCGCCGATGACGCAACGGCTTCAAGCGGTTGCAACCGAGCCGCGCGCGCCCGCGCCGGCTGCCGGGCGCCCCGCCGTCGCCGTCGGCGGCGACATCGCGCTGGCCGAGGC
>JAEYTW010000370.1 GCA_023433835.1 Pseudomonadota bacterium
GCTCCGCGAGCGCGCCTGCGCCGCCGCCTCGGCCAGCGCATCGCCTGTCAGCCGGAAGAACAGCTTCTTCGGGTGAGACACGCCGCCGAGGCTTTCATAGAAGCGCAGCAACGCCGGATCGTCTGCATCGGCCGTCCAATCGAGACGGCCATAGCCGCGCTCGATCGCCAAGGCCGCCAGCGCCGTCATCAAGGCGCGGCCGATGCCGGCGCCACGCCCGGCACTCGCGACATAGATCTCCTTGAGGAAGAAGCCCGGCTTGAGCCCCGGCCCCGGATAGAGCGGACAGGCTGAGGCGAACCCGGCAATAGCTCCATCGCGCAAAGCCACCAGGATCTCGACGCCCGCCGGTCGTGCGGCGAGGCCGGCGAGGATATGCTCCCGCGCCGGACACGGCACCCGGTAATGCGCCTGCATCTCGATCATGAGATCGGCGAGGCCATCATGGTCCTCCGCCGTCAGTGGGCGAATGACGACACCAGCAGCCTGATCCACGGCGTCCTCAGAACAGCAACTGCCAGACGAAGCGGCTCGCGCCGACGAGCAGGAACAGGCCGCAGGCCACTTCGAGCCGGCGCTTCGACAGGCGGTGTGCCAGACGGGCGCCGATCGGCGCCATCCAGATCGAGGTGGGGATGAACAGTAGGAAGCCGATCAGCGAGACATAGCCGAGCGAAAGCGGCGGCAGCACGTCCATCTTCGGCCAGCCTGCATAGATGAAGCCAAGCGCGCCCGGGATCGAGATCAGCACGCCGAGCCCCGAGGAGGTAGCCACGGCCTGGTGGATGGGGCGGCCATAGAAGGTCATGAACAGGCTGGAGAGCTGGCCGCCGCCGATGCCCATCAGGGCCGAGAGCACGCCGATGATGCTTCCATAGACGGTCATCAGCGCCTTGCCGGGCATGTCGGAGCCGAGTTTCCAGCGATCGGAGGCGAAAAGCAGGCGCAGCGCGCTCGCCACAGCCACGACGACGAAGACGACCTTGAACAGGTCGGCCGGCGCGAAGCGGGCGATGTAGCTGCCGGCCATTACGCCGAGGACGACCGGAACCGCCCAGACCTTGAGGATCTCGGTATCGACCAGCCCCTTGGCGCGGTGCGCGTTGAAGGAGCGGATCGAGGTCGGGATGATGATCGCGAGCGAGGTGCCGACGCTGAGCGGCATGCGCACCTCCTCCGCCACGCCGATGACGCGGAAGATCTCGTAGAGCACCGGCACGATCACCGCGCCGCCGCCGACGCCGAAGCCGCCGGCGAGCAGGCCGGTGACGGCCCCCGCCAGTAAGAGCGAAACGGCGAGGAAGGCGAGATCGCCGAGGGGAATGCCTGCGAGCATGACGAGAGATCCGGTGAAGCCACCCGCTCTCTCGGCCATTTGGCCGGCGGGGGCAAGATGCCGCCCCCGCATGGCCGTTGCGTGTATCGGGGGCGGCCAGCCTCAGCCGCGCCCGGTATCGAAGATCGGCGCGAAGCCGCAATAGACGACGCGCCTGCCGTCGAAGGGCATCGTCATCTCGCCCATGCGCGGATCCGCCATCAGCTTCGCCCAGGCGGCATCGCGAGCTGCCCTGGACGGCCACTCGACCCAGCTGAAGACCACGCTCTCGCCGGCTTCGGCCTTCACCGCGCCCTTGAAGTCGGTGACCTTGCCATCCGGCACGTCGTCGCCCCAGGCATCGACGACGCGGCGGGCGCCATGCTCCCTGAACAACGCCGCATGCCCGGCAGCGAAACTCCGATAATCGGCCTTGCGATCATCGGGCACGGCTACGAGGACGCCGTCGAGATAGCCCATCGCGCCGCCATCGCCCTCGTCGAGGATCGGCGCGAAGCCGCCATAGATCATGCGCTTGCCGTCGAAGGGCATGGCCTCGCCCATCTGCTTCATGCGCGGGTCGCTCATGATCTTCTCGTTGGCGGCTTCGCGCGTGGCGCGGGCGGGATATTCGAACCAGGAGAAGACCACGACCTCGTCGGGCGTCGCCTTCACCGCCCCTTTGAAATCCGTGACCTTTCCGTCCGGGACGTCGTTGCCCCAGGCCTCGACATGGCGCCTGACGCCGAACTCCCTGAAAAGCGGCGCCGCATCGGCGGCCTGCTTGCGATACGCATCCTTGTTCGCAGCCGGAACCGCGACGACGAAACCTTCGACATAAGCCATCATGCTCTCCCTCGCGAGCGACCGCGGCGCAGCCGCCTTAGAAACGTTGATATCAACCTTAAAGATCTCCGGCGAAGACGGAAACCGCCCGCTCAGCCGCTATGACAGCCCGCCGCCAGCGCAGGCTGGAAGCTCGTCGCGCCCTTCGGCACGTCCTCGTAGCGATCATGGTGGCGCACCCAGTCCATGATCGTTCCCTCGTTGCGCCCCTTCGGGGTCATGTCGAGGAAGTTGTGCGTCCCGATCAGCAGATCGCCGCCGCGCGCATAGGTCGAGTAGGTATGGAAGATCCTGCCCGTCTCGTCGCGATAGAAGACGCTGAAGCCGGGCATCTCGCCGCCCTCGCCCTCATGGGTCTCGTAATTGTACTCGTAGCGCCCCGCTGCGCGTTCGGCCGGGCTCGGCGAGACGTGGAAATCGAAGTTGAAATCGCTGCCGGCGGAGGACACCCAGGGAAACTGCCAGCCCATGCGCTTCCGGAAGGGCTGGAACTCCGCATAGGGCGCGCGCGAGACCGCGACGAGACTGACGTCGTGATGCCGGAGATGCTGGTTCGGCCCGTCGAAATGATCGGCCAGGAAGGAGCAGCCGGAGCATCCTTCCTCCCAGCCCGGCCCGAACATGAAGTGGTAGATGACTAGCTGGCTCCTGCCCGCGAAAAGATCGGCTAGGGTCAGCTCCCCATCGGGCCCCGTGAACACGTAGTCCTTGTCGATCCGGACCCAGGGCAGCGCGCGCCGTTGCGCCGACAGCCTGTCGCGGGCGTGGGTGAATTCCTTCTCGGCGGCGAGATGCGCCTTGCGTGCGTCCAGCCAGGCTTCGCGGGATACGACTTCGTGCTGCATCGTCCTTCTCCCTCAAGAGGCAGCCTGCGTGGCTGCGGGGTGCGGCTCGTGCCCGCGCCCCTGTCGGCGCATCGGGCAAGGAGCCTCCGTTCGCGCGCGGCCTGCGAGCGGCAGACCGGCGCGTGGATCACGCGGATCGTCAGGCAGTCTCTCAGGCGGCGAGCCTGCGCCCGCCGCGCGCCCGTCCCTGTCAGGAGAAGAGCTGTTCCAGCTTGACCATGGTGCCCGTCCAGCCATGGGTGTGGCTCTTGACCACGCTCTCGTCGAAGAGCTTCTCGTGCAACAGGGTCAGGATCGTGACTTCGCCATCGGGTTTCATGGTGACGGTGACGCGCGAGACCCGCTCGGGGGTCGAGATCCAGGACCAGCTGAAGACCAGCCGCTCGTTCTCCACGACCTCGTGATAGGGGCCCGAGACCTCGTGGCGCTCGCCGGTGTGCACCAGCATGACCACGCGATAGCGCCCGCCGACGCGGCAGTCGACCTCGGCCTCGAGGGTCTCGACATTCTCGGGCCCGAACCAGCGCGTCATCAGCTTCGGGTCGGTCCATGCCCTGAACACCTGGGCCGGGCTTGTGTTCAGCCGCCGCTTCATTGTCAGGCTGGGCGTCGTCTCGAGCTTCCTGTCCATCGCGTCGCCTCCCCGGTTTTTCTCGTCACACGCCGTCGGCGCGCTGCT
>JAEYTW010000443.1 GCA_023433835.1 Pseudomonadota bacterium
GGCTCGGGTTCCGGCTCGGGTTCCGGCTCCGGTTCGGGCGGCGGGGGCGGCGGGGGCGGAGGAGGCGGCGGCGGCGGGGGTGGTGGCGGAGGCGGAGGCGGCGGTGGCGGTTCCGGCTCCTTCGCCGGTTCGGCGTCGGCCCCGTCTTCGGAAATGATCCGCCGGATGGAGGCGAGGATCTCCTCCATCGTCGGTTCCTGCCCACCTCCCTTGGGGTCGCTCATCCCTGCCCGTTTCGATCCATTTCCAAGGGCCCGAGGCCCGGCTGAACGCCTGTACGAAGATCCGGGCGGGCACCGTTACGAATCGGTGATGCCCGCACAAGTCGCGGCAACGCTAAGCCACGTCCCGCCAAAAAGCCAGCCGGATTGGCCGAGAACCCCGGTAATACAGGATCTTAGTCGCCGTTCCCGATACCGAGGCCCAGCCACTTGTTGCGCACGCGCTTGTAGTTGGCGGTCGGATCGTAGAGTTCGACCGGCAACTTCATGCCCGGCGCGGTCATCGTGCCGACCACCGCCTTCAGGCCGTAGGAGGCTACCGCCTCGTCATAGCGGGCGCGAACCAGCGAGACTTCGGAGTTCAGCAGGTTCTGCTCGGTGATCAGCACGTCGAGCACGGTGCGCGAGCCGACGGCCGCTTCCTGCTGAATGCCGTCCAGCGCGATGCGGTTGGCATTCACCTGGGCCTGCAACGATTCGATATTGGCGCGCGCGGTCAGCAGGTTTTCCCAGGTCGAAACCGCATTGCGGCGGACCTGCCGGCCGGTTTCGTCGATCTGCAGCTTGCGCTGGCTGTTGACCTGCTTGCGCTGGCGCACCTGGCTGTAGACGTTGCCGGCTTCGTACAGCGGCATCGTCACCTGACCCAGGATCTGCGCCGAATTGGTGGTCAGGTTCGGTGTCGTCGTCTCGTTCGACCGGTTGAGCGTGCCAACCAGGTTCAACTGAGGCAACAACTGGCCGGTCGTAGCATCCACGTCATGTTTGGAGGCAATCTCGCGATAGCGAGCCGCGGCGTAGTCGGGGTTCTGGTCCTGCGCCTGGGCCCAGGCCTCGTCCTCCGACCGCGGCAGGTCGCTCGGCAGCGGCGGCTGGGTCAGGTTGCCCGGCGGAAAGCCGAAGACCTGCTCGAAATTCGCCCGGCTGGTGATCAGGTTGCCTTCGGCCTGAATGCGGCTCGCCACCGCGCCGGCCAGGGCCGCCTCGGCCTGGGCGACATCGGTACGCGTCACCTCGCCGACTCGGAACCGATCCTGCGTGGCTTCGAGCTGTCGGCGCAGCACCTGCTCGTTGTTGCGGTTCAACTCCAGCACCGAGCCGTCGCGCAGCACGGTCAGATAGGCGGTCGTGCCGTTCAGCAGCACCGTCTGCTCGGTCCCGGTCAGCGTGGCGCGGCCGGCCAGCACCTGGGCCTCGGCCGAATCGATCTGCGGGTTGGTGGTGAACTTGTAGAGCGGCTGCGTCGCCTGCAACGTCACCTGGTAGGGATTGGTTTCGGTCGTATTGCTCGGCGTGCGAATGGCGGTCGTGCCGGAGGTTTCGGTATCGATGCTCTGGAAACCCGCATTGCCGCTGAACGACACGGAGGGGCGCCAGCCGGACAGGGCCTGCGGCACGCCTTCGTCGGTGGCCCGCTGGGCGGCGCGCTGGCCCGTCAACGTCGGATTCGATGCGTAAGCCGCCGCCAAGGCCTCCTGCAGCGACTGGGCCGAGGCGGGCGCCGCGGCAAAGCCCAATGCGACCACTGCCGCCGTCGCGGCCAGCCCCCGAATACGCCTGGTCGTACGCCTGGTCGACTCGATCATCCCCGAACTCCCTGGCCCGCCACCACGCAGGGCCGCGTGAAAATCAGTAGCGCGGCAACGCCGGATCGACCGACGCCGCCCAGTCATCGATGCCGCCGGCCAGATTGACCGCCTGCGGAAAGCCATTGGCGCGCAGCCACATGGTGACGCGCGCGCTGCGCCCGCCGTGATGGCACATCACCACCACCGGCCGGTCATGGGAAAGTTCCGCCGTTCGTTCGGCGATCTGGCCCATTGGAATTTTCAGGCTGCCGTCGATCGCGACCAGGTCGAATTCCCAGGATTCGCGGACATCGAGCAGATCATGCGACACGCCGTCCCGGCGCCAGGCCGCGAGGTCGGCGACAGTGATCTCGAAACCCGATCCATCCATCATCGCCACCCCGACCCTTTATCCTGCGGCCTACAGCGTGAAAGCCTTCGGCGCCGCGAATTCCGGCAGCGCCGGGGTCGCCGCGTCGAAGAGAACACGGGCCGCCTGCACCCCGCCCGGCCGGGTGAAGAGCGTGGCCTTGCCAACGCCACCCTGGCGGATGACGGCAATCAGCTTGCCTTCCGGGGCGAGTTGCTCGAACAACGCCGCCGGCACCTGCTCGGCCGCGCCGCCCAGAATAATCAGGTCATAAGGGCCGGACGCCTTGGCGCCATTGGCGGGCGCACCATCGACCAGCATGATCCCGGCCGCGTCGGCCAGCGCGGTCCGCGCCAGGGCCAGCAGGTCAGCGCGATCGTCGACCGCGACCACCGCCTGGACCAGATGGCCCAGCAGCGCCGCGAGATAGCCCGAGCCTGAACCCGCGACCAGTGCCTTTTCCGAACCGCTCAGCTCGGCAGCCTGCAGCATGCGCGCGGCAACCATCGGTTCCATCAGCACGCGACCGCCGCCGAGGGCCAGATCCTTGTCGAGATAGGCGACGCCCTGGTGGGTAGCCGGCACGAAACGCTCGCGCGGCACATCGGCAAAAGCCCGCAGCACGGCCGGGTCGGTGACCCGGTTGGGCAGGATCTGGCAATCGATCATGTTCTGCCGAGCGGCGGCGTGGCTATCGACGGACGCCATTCGCTGAACCTCCACTGTCATTCGGTCGCTTGAATTCTAGTTCCCCGGGCGGGGGCCGCATCATCGTACCTTAATAGGACAAGGTACTGTAAGCCCTCGTACACTGGCTTATATCGCCCCCCGGCAGCTTCGGCAACGGGGCTTTTGTTGCAGAGCATTTCGGCCTGTGGGAACGCCTCAGGCGGGTGCTTCCGGCCGCATGCCGGCCCACATGAGCTTCGCGCCTCAACCTCATGGAACAAAAAGAGAACAATCCGATCCAAAGGCTAAAAGCCACAGGTTAGCCGGAACCAGTGCCGGCGTGGCCTCGGACGAAGGATCGGTATGAGTGACACGGACAAGGTATCGCTGGAGATCGAACTGGAGCGGCTGGCCGTAACTCTTGGCCAGGATCGGTACGCCGCTGAAAACAGCCGGATCCTGCGCGATTTCGGCCTCGGCGCCAGCAAGGCGTCGGGCAATCTGATAGCGGCCCTGCTGCCGGCGGTCGCCGCGGCGATCGGCCATTATCTCACCGAACTGGCAAACGGCGGGCGCGGCAAGACCCATGCCTCGGTGGCGCCTCTGCGCGACCTGCCGCGCGACCTGCTGGCGCTGGCTGCCCTGACCGGCAGCCTCAACGGCATCGGGGCCGAACGTCCCCTGCCCGCCATCGCCGAAGCGATCGGCGACCTGGTCGAGACCGAAGCCTGGGGCCGTGCCTTTCAGGCAGCGGCAGCCGAACCCCACGACCGGATCATCAGCCGGGCACGGCAACGCCATGCCCATCCGCGCTATCGCATCAAGGCGGCGCGCGCCATCGCCGGCCGCGCCGGCTTCGTCTGGACCGCCTGGAGCCGGCCGAAGCGGGCCCGGGTGGGCGAGACGCTGGTGAACGCCGTGCTGCGGGCCTGCCCCGGCGTGTTCGAAACCTACACGGCGCGCGACACCTTGTTCCTCGGCCTGACGCCTGAGGCCTCCGAAATCG
>JAEYTW010000374.1 GCA_023433835.1 Pseudomonadota bacterium
GCCGCGCATCATGCTGCGCATGAACCCGCAGGCCGCCCATGTCGTCGGGGTCAAGCTGTCGCTGCACCAGATCGCGATTCTGGTGACGAACCTCAAAGCTGAGGTTCTGTTGTCGCTGGTCCTGCCGGTGCGGACCGAACGCATGGCGCCCGAGGTCATCGCCGACCTGCTGGAGGACGGCGTGCGCAATTCGGTGGCCAAGGCGGGCCTCAGGCTCGGCGACATCCTCGGCATCGGCATCGGCGTCCCCGGCTTCATCGACCATGGCGCCGGCGTCGTCACCTGGAGCCCGATCTTCGGCCGGGCGATGCCGGCCTTCGCCCGCATGGTCGGCGACCGGCTGGGCGTGCCGACGATCATGGAGAACGACGTGAACCTGGTGACGCTCGCCGAACGCTGGTTCGGCCAGGGCCAGGATATCGACGACTTCATGGTGGTGACCGTCGAGCACGGGGTCGGCATGGGGCTGTTCGTCAACGGCGAACTCTATCGCGGCCATCATGGTCTCGGCGCCGAGTTCGGCCATGTGAAACTGGGGCTCGGGGGGCCGCGCTGCCGCTGCGGCCAGACCGGCTGCATCGAGGCCCATGCCGCCGACTACGCGATCCTGCGCGAGGCGGCGCGTATCGTCGAACTCCCCGACGTGACCGATGCCTTCGCCGCCCATCAGGCGATCGCGGAGGTGACGAAGCTGGCGCTGGACGGCAACGAACAACTGGCCGCGCTGTTCACCCGGGCGGGTGCCGCGCTCGGCCTCGGCATCGCCAATCTGTGCAACGTGCTGAACCCGGCGCGGGTCATCGTCTCGGGCGCCGGCACCCGCGCCGGCGCCATGCTGCTCGAACCGCTGAAGAAGACGATGGAAGCCAACCTGATCTCGGCCCTGCAGGGCCGCATCGACGTGCTGGTCGAGCCCTGGGGCGACGATGTCTGGGCGCGCGGCGCCGCCTCGCTGGTCCTGGAAGGCATCTATCGCGCGCCATGGAGCCGGGTCGACCGGCCGAAGGCGCTGATCGGGGCGTGAGCCGGCAGGATTTGCCGCCGTGACGGCAAGGGTCGCGCCCGGGCCGGCGCCACCCTGACCAACAACGGCTACATGATCTCCGGCAATGCCATGGCGGCGAAGCTGCAGAAGATCCTGAGTGCCGAGGACGGCGGCACGCAAGGCCCGGCCCTGGCCCGCTACGACGCCGAGAAAGCCGCCAGCATCGCCGAAGAGACCCGCCTGCGCGGCAACCTGGCGCCGGACATGCTCAGCACGCTGCTGGGGCTGAACGAGGCGGAGTAAGGCTCGACGGCATTCGCGATGCCCGACGCAGTTCCGATTTTCCCTGCAATATGATATTCTCTGCGATATGATTGCCATGGTGCTGGACACCAATGTCTTGGTTGCGGCGAGACGTAGCCGAACAGGTGCATCAAACGCCCTGCTTCGACAGGTGCCGCGCCGATCTTTCCATATGCTGGCCAGCGTACCCTTGTTTCTCGAATACGAAACCGTGCTTACCAGGCCCGAACATCTGCTGTCTGCTGGAGCTACACGGCAGCAGGTGGAGGGATTTCTCAACTACGTAGCGGGCCTGATCGTGCCTGTGAGACTCAATTACCTATGGCGGCCGCAGTTGGCAGATCCAGCAGATGAAATGGTGTTGGAGACGGCGATAAACGGAAGAGCGGCCTGTCTGGTTACCTTCAATGGTCGCCATTTCGCGCCGGCAGATAGGTTCGGCATCGAGGTGGTCTCGCCGGCGGAGGCAGTGAGGAGGATTGCATGACCAAGGCCAATTATTCTCTCCGTCTTCAGCCGTCGTTGAAGGCTGCCGCCGAGCGGCTGGCCGAAGCGGACGGAACAAGCCTCAATCAGTTCATCAATGTCGCGGTTGCCGAAAAGCTGTCGGCACTGGAGACGGAAGCATTTTTTAAGGCGCGGGCCGCAAAGGCAGATGAGGCTGCGTTTTTCGCTTTCCTCGATGGTGCCGGTGACGAAGCGCCAGCAGAAGATGATCGGTTGGAATCGAAGCCGACGCGACGGCGGGGCCGCTCGCGCTGAGCGCACTCCCCGCAATTGCCCGTCTGGCTGTCCTATGCTCTAGTCCGCGGCCATGCGCGACTATGACCTGATCATCTTCGACTGCGACGGCGTGCTGGTCGATTCCGAGCCGTTGAGCTGCGGCGCGCTCGCCGCGGCGCTGACCCGGCATGGCATCGACGCGTCGCTGGAGACGGTGTTCGACCGCTTCCTCGGGCGCAGCTTCGCCACCGTCGAGGCGCATGTGCTGGCCATCACGGGCGCGGGCCTGCCGGCCGCGTTCCGCGATGCCCTGCGCGACGACGTCACCGCGGCCTTCACCGGGGGCCTGCGCGCCATCGACGGCATCGCCGAACTGCTGGCGCGCCTGGACCAGCCCTATTGCCTGGCGTCCTCCAGCGACCGGGCGCGGATCGACCTGTGCCTGCGCCTGACCGGCCTCGACCCCTCCTTCGCCGGGCGCATCTTCAACGCCGAGATGGTGGCGCGGGGCAAGCCCGCGCCGGACCTGTTCCTGCATGCCGCCGCCACCATGGGCGCCGATCCCGCCCGCTGCCTCGTCGTCGAGGACAGCGTCTCGGGCGTGCAGGCGGGCAAGGCCGCCGGGATGACGGTCTGGGGCTTCACCGGCGGCGGGCATTACGCCGGCCGCGACGGCCATGGCCTGCTGACGGCCGCCGGCGCCGACCGCGTGCTGGCCGGCCTCGACCAGTTCGACGCGAGATAGAACGATGGCCGCCTCCGACGAAACCTCGCGCCTCGATGCCGCCGCCCGCGCCGGCTGGCTCTATTACATCGCCGGCAACACCCAGGACGAGATCGCCCGCAAGCTGGGCGTCAGCCGCGCCTCGGCCCAGCGCCTCGTCTCGCTCTGCCTGTCCGAGCGGCTGATCACCTTCCGCCTGGCCCATCCGATCGCGGCCTGCATGGACTTGGCGGCGCGGTTGAAGCAGATCTTCGGCCTGCGCTATTGCGACGTCTGCCCGACCGATCCGGGCGCGCCCCAGGCGCTGGCCGGCATCGCCGAGCGCACCGCGGCCCTGCTCGAATCGGTCTTGCGGGCCGACAAGCCGGCGATCGTCGCCATCGGCACGGGGCGGGTGATGCGCGCCGCCGTCGAGCAGGTGCCGGCGATGGATTGCCCGAACCACCAGCTGGTCTCGCTGGTCGGCAACATCTCGCCCGACGGCTCGGCCTCGTTCTTCGATCCGCTGGCCCGGCTGGCCGACCTGACCAAGGCCAGGCATTACCCGATGCCGCTGCCGGTGCTGCTCGCCTCCGAGGCCGAGCGCGCGCAGCTGCTGGCGCTGAACCCGGTCGCCCGGGTGCGCGCCATCGCCGATCAGGCCGATCTGCGTCTGGTCGGTGTGGGGCAGGTCGACAATCACGCCCAGGTCCATGTCGACGGCTTCATCAATCGCGAGGAGCTGCGCGAGCTGATGCGGCTCGGCGCGATCGGCGAGCTGACCGGCTGGGCCTTCGATGCCGAGGGCCGCATCCTCGACGGCGGCACCAACCGCCGGATCACCTCGGTACCCCATCCGGTGCCGGCCGCCACCCTGACGGTCGGTGCCGCCTTCGGCCCGGCGAAGGTCGTGCCGATCCGCGGCGCGCTGAAGGGCCGGCTGCTCAACGGCCTGATCACGGACGAGGCCACCGCCCGCGCCCTGCTCGGCGGCTGAATCCTTACGAGGACGGTGAACCCGGTTGACAATCTCACGCCCTGGTGTGAGCATATGCCCAAGCGAAGGGCATTTGCTCAAAACAAGTCGCGGGAGGAAACCGATGAAGACGTTGACCGGCGCCCTGACGGGCGCGAGTGCGCTGTTGCTTGCCCTGCCGGCGTTCGGCCAGACCACCCTGACCATCGCCACCGTCAACAACGGCGACATGATCCGGATGCAGGCGCTGACCCCGGATTTCACGGCGAAGAACCCCGATATCCAGGTGAAGTGGGTGACGCTCGAGGAAAACGTGCTGCGCCAGCGCGTCACCACCGACATCGCCACCAAGGGCGGCCAGTTCGACGTGCTGACCATCGGCACCTACGAAGTGCCGATCTGGGCCAGGCAGAACTGGCTGGTGCCGCTCGACAAGCTGCCGGCCGACTACGACGCGGCCGATCTGCTGCCGAAGATCCGCGATGCCGTCTCGGCCAACGGCAAGCTCTACGCCGCGCCGTTCTACGGCGAAAGCTCGATGATCATGTACCGCACCGACCTGTTCCAGAAGGCCGGGCTGACCATGCCGGAAAGCCCGAGCTGGGACTTCGTCATCGATGCGGCGAAGAAGCTGACCGACAAGGCGAGCGATACCTACGGCATCTGCCTGCGCGGCAAGGCCGGCTGGGGCGAGAACATGGCTTTCCTGACGGCCATGGCCAATTCCTACGGTGCCCGCTGGTTCGACGAGGGTTGGCAGCCGCAGTTCAACAGCCCGGAGTGGAAGAAGACCCTGTCGACCTATGTCGAGCTGATGAAGGCGGCGGGCCCCCCGGGTGCCTCGTCGAACGGCTTCAACGAGAATCTCGCGCTGTTCAATGCCGGCAAATGCGGCATGTGGATCGACGCGACGGTCGCGGCCTCGTTCGTGACCAATCCGAAGGAATCCAAGGTCGCCGACAAGGTCGGCTTCGCGCTGGCGCCCAATACCGGGCTGGGCAAGAATGCCAACTGGCTGTGGGCCTGGAATCTCGCGATCCCCGCCGGCTCGGCCAAGGTCGAGGCGGCGACGAAGTTCATCGCCTGGGCGACGTCCAAGGGTTACACCGAGACGGTCGCCGCCAAGGAAGGCTGGGCCAACGTGCCGCCGGGCACGCGCAGCTCGCTCTACGCCAACCCCGCCTATATCGCCGCGGCGCCGTTCGCCAAGCTGACGCTCGCCTCGATCGACTCGGCCGATCCGAACCACCCGACGGTCAAGCCGGTGCCGTATGTCGGCGTGCAGTACGCCGCGATCCCGGAATTCCAGGGCATCGGCACCGCGGTCGGCCAGCAGTTCTCCGCGGCGCTGTCCGGCGCCTCGACGGTCGACGCGGCGCTCGCCGCCGCCCAGGCCGCGACCGAACGCGACATGAAGCGGGCCGGCTACATCAAGTAACCGGCCAGGCGTGTGGACCGGGCCGCTCTCCCACCGGCCCGGTCCCCCTCTCCCTCGGTACCCGAGGCATCATGGCATCGCACGCAACGCGCACGATCGGACGGGTACTGACCGCGCCGGCCGTCATCCTGCTGTTCGTCTGGATGATCGTGCCGCTGGCGCTGACCATCTATTTCGCGACCCAGCGTTACAACCTGCTCAATCCCGCGCTGTCCGGGTTCATCGGGCTGGAAAATTTCGAGTATTTCCTGACCGATCCGGCGTTCCTTACCGCGCTGGCCAACACGCTGACCCTGGTCGGCTCGGTCCTGGCCATCACCATCGTGCTCGGCATTCCCGTGGCGCTGCTGCTCGACCAGCCGGTGATGGGCCAGGGCATCGTGCGGCTGATGGTGATCGCGCCGTTCTTCGTCATGCCCACGGTCTCGGCGCTGGTCTGGAAGAACCTGCTGATGCATCCGGTCTCCGGGCTGTTCGCCTGGATCGCCACGTCGCTGGGTTTCCGGCCGATCGACTGGTTCGCCGAGCTGCCGCTGTTCTCGATCATCCTGATCGTGTCCTGGCAGTGGCTGCCGTTTGCGGCGCTGATCCTGCTCACCGCGCTGCAATCGCTCGACGAGGAACAGAAGGAGGCGGCGCTGATGGACGGGGCCGGGCCGTTCTCGCGCTTCGGCTATATCGTGCTGCCGCATCTGGCACGGCCCATCACCGTGGTCATCCTGATCGAGACGATCTTCCTGCTGACCGTCTTCGCCGAAATCTTCGTCGCCACCGGCGGCGGGCCTGGCCTGCAGACCACCAACATCGCCTTCCTGATCTATTCCCAGGCGCTGATCCAGTACGATGTCGGCACCGCTTCGGCCGGCGGGCTGGTCGCCGTGGTCATCGCCAACATCGTCGCCTTCTTCCTCGTGCGCCTGGTCGGCCGCAACCTGGAGGCATGAGCGATGGCCCGTCGTGTTTCACCGCTCCGCCGTCTCGTCGCCACCCTGGCCGCCTGGATCGTCGGCCTGGCGATCTTCTTTCCCGTGCTGTGGATGGTGCTGACCAGCTTCAAGACCGAGCTGCAGGCCTTCGCCACCCCGCCGGTCTTCCTGTTCTTCGACTGGACGATCGAGAACTACGCCACGGTGCAGGAGCGCAGCGACTATCTGCACCATGCCTGGAATTCGATCGCCATCGCCGGCGGCTCGACCTTGCTGGCCCTGGTCATCGCCGTGCCGGCGGCCTGGGCGATGGCCTTCGCGCCGACCAAGCGGTCCCGCGACCTGCTGCTCTGGATGCTGTCGACCAAGATGATGCCGCCGGTCGGCGTGCTGGTGCCGATCTACCTGATGTTCCGGGATTTCGGCCTGCTGGACAGCCGCGCCGGGCTGATCGGCGTGCTGTGCCTGGGCAACCTGCCGATCGTGGTCTGGATGCTGTTCACCTATTTCAAGGAAATCCCCGGCGACATCCTCGAAGCCGCGCGGATGGACGGGGCCACCACCGTCAAGGAACTGATCTACGTGCTGGCGCCGATGGCCGTGCCGGGCATCGCCTCGACCCTGCTGCTCAACGTCATCCTGGCCTGGAACGAAGCGTTCTGGACCCTGAACCTGTCGGTCGCGCAGGCGGCGCCGCTGACCGTCTTCATCGCGTCCTATTCCAGCCCCGAAGGGCTGTTCTGGGCCAAGCTGTCGGCCGCCTCCACCCTCGCCATCGCCCCGATCCTGATCCTCGGCTGGTTCAGCCAGCGGCAGCTCGTCCGCGGCCTGACCTTCGGCGCGGTCAAATAGGAATCCTGCCCATGGGCCGCATCACCCTCGAAGGCGTCAAGAAATCGTTCGGCGCGCACGACATCATCCACGGCGCCGATCTCGACATCGCCGACGGCTCGTTCGTCGTCTTCGTCGGCCCCTCGGGCTGCGGCAAGACCACGCTCCTGCGCCTGATCGCCGGCCTCGAGGACGTCACCGGCGGCCGCATCCTGATCGACGGGCGCAACGTCGTCGACGTGGCGCCGGCCGAGCGCGGCCTGTCGATGGTGTTCCAGTCCTACGCGCTCTACCCGCATATGACCGTCTACGGCAACATCGCCTTCGGGCTGAAGATGGCCGGCCGCTCGAAGGCCGAGATCGACCAGCGCGTGACCGATGCCGCGCGCATGCTCAACCTGGCCAACTACCTCGAACGCAAGCCGCGCGAGCTCTCGGGCGGCCAGCGCCAGCGCGTCGCCATCGGCCGGGCGATCGTGCGCGAACCCAAGGCGTTCCTGTTCGACGAGCCCCTGTCCAACCTCGACGCCGCACTAAGGGTGCAGATGCGGCTGGAGCTGACACGGCTGCAGCGCCAGCTCGGCACGACCGCGATCTACGTCACCCACGACCAGGTCGAGGCGATGACGATGGCGGACAAGATCGTCGTGCTGAACGGCGGCCGCATCGAACAATACGGCTCGCCGCTCGAACTCTACGACCGCCCGGCCAACGTCTTCGTCGCCGGCTTCATTGGCTCGCCGCGGATGAACCTGATCAGCGGGGCCGTGGCGCAACGCACTGGCGCCGCCACCATCGGCATCCGCCCCGAACATATGGCGGTCAGCCGCGACGGCGACGGCTGGGCCGGCACCGTCGCGGTGGCGGAACATCTCGGCAGCGACACCTTCCTGCATGTCGACGTGCCCGAGATCGGCAGCCTGACCGCCCGCTGCGCCGGCGAGGCGGGCTTCCGCCCGGGCGATGCCGTCCGCCTCGCCCCCATCGCCGATCGCCTGCATCACTTCGATGCCGGCGGCCGGGCCCTGTATTCCTGATTTCGGTAGAGAGAGCACCGATGTATCTCGACAAGTTCAAGCTGACCGGCCGCGTCGCCCTGGTCACCGGCGGCGGCCGTGCCATCGGGCTCGCCTGCGTCGAGGCGCTGGCCGAAGCCGGCGCCCGCGTCATCATCGCCGACAACGATGCCGCCGTGGCGGCTTCGGGGCAGGCGGCCCTGCGGGCCAAGGGCCTCGACGCCGAGGTCGTCATCATGGACGTGACCGATTCGGCCCGCGTCGACGCGGTGGCGGCCGAGGTCGCGGCCCGCCACGGCCGCATCGACATCCTGGTCAACAATGCGGGCATCGCGCGCAGCGAGACACCGGCCGAGACGGTGGCGGACGAACATTGGTTGAACGTGCTGGACGTCAACCTGAACGGCACGTTCTGGTGCTGCCGCGCCTTCGGCCGGCAGATGCTGGCACAGGGGTCGGGCGCCATCGTCAACGTCGGATCGATGTCCGGCTTCATCGTCAACAAGCCCCAGGCGCAGAGCTACTACAACGCCTCCAAGGCCGCGGTGCATCACCTGACCAAGTCGCTCGCCGCCGAATGGGGCGCGCGCGGCGTGCGCGTCAACGCGGTGGCGCCGACCTATATCGCCACGCCGCTCAACGAATTCGTCAAGTCCAACCCTGCGATGTACGATGCCTGGATCGGCGGCACGCCGATGGCCCGGCTGGGCGAGGTCGAGGAGATCGCCTCGGTCGTGCTGTTCCTGGCCTCGGATGCCGCCAGCCTGATGACCGGCAGCATCGTGCTGGCCGACGGGGGGTATACCTGTTGGTAAGAGGGGCCTGCTGGTAAGGACATGCTGCTCAGCTGTGGCGATGCGCTGATCGACTTCATGCCCGTCCGCTCGGCGGACGGGCGCGAGGCCTATGCCCCGGCGGTCGGCGGCTCCTGCCTGAACGTCGCGGTGGCGATGGCGCGCCTGGGCGTGCCGGCGGGCCTGGTCGGCGGCGTCTCGACCGACCTGTTCGGCCGGATGATCGCCGATCATGCCGCGGCATCGGGCGTCGATCTCGGCCAGGCCACCCGCAGCGGCCACCAGACCACCCTGGCCTTCGTCCGTTTCGTCGGGGCTGAGCCGCATTACGGCTTCTACGACACGGGCACCGCGGCACAGGCCTGGCGCCACCGGCCCGGCGCCATTGCGTTCGGGCGCGTCGCCTGCCTGCATGTCGGCTCGACCACGCTGATCGGCCCGGTGGCCGGGGAGACGCTGGCCCTGGTCGCCGAGGCCAAGGGCGCGGGCGTTCCGGTCGCCTTCGACCCGAACTGCCGGCCCAGCCTGGTCGCCGACCTCGACGGCTACCGCCGGCGGATGGCGGGGTTCTTCGCCCAGGCCGACATCGTCAAGCTGTCGGACGTCGATTTCCGCTATCTGCATGGCGATGACGATCATGCCGGCTGGGCCGGCCGGCTGATCGAGGGCGGGGCGACGCTGGTCGTCGTCACCCGCGGGGCCG
>JAEYTW010000577.1 GCA_023433835.1 Pseudomonadota bacterium
GTACCGATCTGCACCGCAACAAGTCGCTGATCGTGCTGCCGATGAAGACGAAGGGGGTGCAGGTCGCCCGCACGCTCGACAAGCTCGGCATGCGCTCGTCGGACACCGCGCAGATCTTCTTCGACGACGTGCGCGTGCCGGCCCGCTACCTGATCGGCGAGGAGGGGCGTGGCTTCACCTACCAGATGCTGCAGTTCCAGGAAGAACGGCTGTGGGTGGCGGCCAACACCATCCCGACCGTGGCGCGCGCGATCGACGAGACCATCGCCTACACGCGCGAGCGCAAGGTGTTCGGCCAGTCGGTGCTCGACAACCAGGTCGTCCATTTCAAGCTGGCGGAGCTGCAGAGCGAACTGGAAGCGCTGCGCGCGCTGACCTATCGCGCGACCGGCATGCTGGTCGCGGGGCAGGATGTCACCCAGCTTGCCTCGATGGCCAAGCTCAAGGCCGGCCGGCTGCTGCGCCAGGCGGCCGACGAATGCCTGCAATACTGGGGCGGGATGGGGTTCATGAACGAGACGCCGATCTCGCGCATCTATCGCGACGGCCGCGTCGGCTCGATCGGCGGCGGCGCCGACGAGGTGATGCTGTCGATCATCGCCAAGTACATGGGCATCCTGCCGCGCCCGGGCAAGCCGTCATGACCGCGCTGTCGAGCCTTCTGATCGCCAATCGCGGCGAGATCGCGGTGCGGGTGGCGCGCACGGCGCGCAGCCTGGGCATCACCACCATCGCCGTCCATTCCGACGTCGATGCGGGCAGCCCGCATGTCGCGGCCTGCGACCGCGCGGTCGCCATCGGCGGGGCGGCCCCGGCCGAGTCCTATCTCGTCGCCGACCGGCTGATTGCCGCGGCGCTGGAAAGCGGCGCGCAGGCGATCCATCCCGGCTACGGCTTCCTGTCGGAGAATGCCGGCTTCGCCGCCAAGGTGGCCGAGGCCGGGTTGATCTTCGTCGGCCCGCCGGCCGCGGCGATCGCGGCAATGGGCGACAAGGCGCGCGCCCGCCGCCGCATGGCCGATGCCGGCATCCCCGTCGTGCCGGGTTATGACGACGAGGACCAGGATCCGGCGATCCTGGTCGCGGCGGCGGAACGCATCGGTTTCCCGATCATGGTCAAGGCGTCGGCCGGCGGCGGCGGCCGCGGCATGCGGCTGGTCCATCAGGCGGAAGGTCTGCCCGATGCGTTGCGCCTTGCCGCCTCGGAGGCGGCGAAAGCGTTCGGCGACGGCCGGCTGATCCTGGAGCGCGCGGTGATCGATCCGCGCCATGTCGAGGTCCAGGTCTTCGCCGACAGCCACGGCAATGTCATCCACCTCGGCGAGCGCGACTGTTCGGTGCAGCGCCGCCACCAGAAGGTGATCGAGGAGGCGCCGTCGCCGGCGGTCGATGCCGCGTTGCGCGCCCGCATGGGCGAGGCGGCGGTGGCGGTGGCGCGTGCCATCGGCTATGTCGGGGCCGGCACGGTCGAGTTCCTGCTGGATCGCGCCGGGCAATTCTACTTCATGGAAATGAACACCCGGCTGCAGGTCGAGCATCCGGTGACCGAGCTGGTCACCGGCCTCGATCTCGTCGAATGGCAATTGCGTGTCGCCCGCGGCGAGGCGCTGCCGCTGACCCAGGACCAGGTGCGCTTGACCGGGCATGCGATCGAGGTGCGGCTGTGCGCCGAGGATCCGGCCGACGATTTCCTGCCGCGCACCGGCCGGGTGCTGGCCTGGCGGCCGCCGGCGACGGTGCGCTGCGACCATGCGCTGGCTGCCGGCGTCACGGTCAGCCCGCATTACGATTCGATGCTGGGCAAGGTCATCGCCCATGGCGCCGACCGGGCCGAGGCGATCGACCGGCTGGCCCGGGCGCTGGACGATACCGTGCTGCTCGGCCTGACCACCAACCGCGGCTTCCTGGCCCGGCTGCTGCGCCATCCGGCCTTCGTCGAAGGCATGTCGGTTTCGACCGCCTTCATCGCCCGGCATTTCCCCGACGACGCATCGCGGGCCGAAGTGCCCGACGATGCCGCGTGGGCTTTGGCCGCCTGGCTGTCGGTGCTGGGCACGCCGGAGGCCCTGGCCTGCGACCCCGACTGGCGCGGCTGGAGCAACGCGACGGCGCTGCCTTCGCCCTGGCGCCTGGCCTGGGGCGAGGTGGAGCGGCGCGGCGTGTTCGACGCCGGGGCCGGCACTGCGGCCGTCCGGCTCGACGACGCCGTGCTGACGGTTGCGCCGGGCAGGCCGGGCGAGGCCGTGGTCGACGGCCGCCGCCGTCGCTATGCCCATGGCTGGGACGGCGAACGGCTGTGGCTGACGATCGATGGCCGCGATTTCGACTTCCTCTCGCTGCGCCGGCAGGGCCGCGCCGCCGCTGGCGGTGGCGGGGCGTCCGACGGCGTGCTGCGCGCGCCGATGAACGGTCGGATCGTGCGGGTCGAGGTGGCCGAGGGTGCCGAGGTCGTTGTCGGCCAGGCGCTGGTCACGCTCGAGGCGATGAAGATGGAACACCAGCTGCTGGCGGCCGTGGCCGGCCGCGTCGCGGTCGTGGCCGCGGCGGTCGGCGACCAGGCGGCACCCGGCCAGATCCTGATCGAGGTCGAACCGATAAAAGCCTAGCGCCTGTTTTTAGGGAGGAAACAATGACCGACAACAACAATAACGACGGCCTGCTCACCGGTATCGGCCGCGTGGCGCTGGGCGACATGCTGCGCCGGGTCGCCGCGCGCCGCGGCGATCGCGTGGCGGTGATCGAGGGCGAGCGCCGCACCACCTTCGCCGAGCTCGATGCCACCGCCAACCGCTTCGCCAACTACCTGATCGCCCGCGGGCTGGGGCGCGGGACCAAGGTGGCGATGCTGTGCAACAACTCGACCGCGATGGTCGCGGCGATCTTCGGCATCCAGAAGGCCGGCCTGGTCTGGGTGCCGATCAACACGATGCTGGGGCCCGACGATATCGAGTACATCACCGGCCATGCCGAAGCGGCGCTGGTGGTGATCGACGACAATCTGCTGGCCCAGGCCCCGCTCGCCGCGCTGCTCGATCGGCTGAACCTGCCGCGCGTGGTGGTGGAACTGGCCGGCACCGTCCCGGCCGGCGCCGTCACCTTCGCCACAGCCATCGCCGACCAGCCGGCGACCGAACCGAGCGTGCCGATCGGCGAACGCGACCTTGCCCAGATCATGTACACCTCCGGCACCACGGCACGGCCCAAGGGGGTGATGCACAGCCACCTGTCGGTCTATTTCGCCGTGCTGGGCAACGTTGCCGACATGGGTATCGGCCGGAACGACGTCGCCACCTGCATGCTGCCGCTGTTCCATTGCGCCCAGCATGTCACGGCCCTGAGCTTCCTGGTCGGCGGCAATGCCCTGGTGCTGATGCGCGGCTTCGACCCGGCGGCGCTGATCCAGGCGATCGCGCGCGAGCGCATCACCTACATGGTCGGCCTGCCGCTGATGTATGCCGCCGTGCTGCATCACCCGTCGCGGGCCGAGCACGACCTGTCGTCGCTGCGCCTCTGCATCTATGCGATGGCGCCGATGCCCAAGCCCTTGCTGATCCGGCTGATCGACGAGCTCTGCCCGAACTTCGCGCTGTGCACCGGCCAGACCGAGATGTACCCGATGACCGCGATGTTCCGGCCCGAGCAGCAGCTGCAGCGCTTCGGCAATTACTGGGGCGAGTCGGCGATCGTCAACGACACCGCGATCATGGACGACGACGGCAACCTGTTGCCGCGGGGGCAGATCGGCGAGATCGTCCATCGCGGCCCCAACGTCATGCTGGGCTACTACAAGAACCCGGAAGCCACCGAGGAGGCGCGGCGCTTCGGCTGGCACCATACCGGCGATCTCGGCATGGTCGACCAGGACGGCCAGCTGATGTTCATCGACCGCAAGAAGGACATGATCAAGTCGGGCGGCGAGAACGTGCCTTCGGTCAAGGTCGAGGAAGTGCTGCTGCGCCATCCGGCGGTGGCCAACGCCGCCGTGGTCGGCCTGCCGCATCCGCATTGGACCGAGGCGGTCTCGGCCTTCGTCACCGTCAAGCCGGGCATGTCGCTCGACGAGGCGGCGGTATCCGAGCATTGCCGCGCCCATCTCGGCGGGTTCGAGGTGCCGAAGTTCGTGCGCATCGTCGAGGCCCTGCCGATGACCGCGACCGGCAAGATCCGCAAGCAGGAACTGAAAGCGGCCCATAGCGGCCTGTTCGGGGGCTGAGGCGATGCAGGCACCGACCCTGATCCCCGAGGCGCTGGCCGCGGCCGCGCAAGCGGGCTTCGGCGGCTACACCGATCGCGAGGTCGAGTACACGCCGGCCGATGTCGAGGCCGCTTCCGCCCGCCTCGCCACCGCCTTCCTCGACATGGGGCTGAAGCGTGGCGACCGGCTGGCGCTGATCGCGGGAAACCAGATCGAATGGCTGCAGGCGTTCTTCGCCGCCACCCGGATCGGCGTCGTCGTGGTGGCGCCCAGCGTGCGCTATCGCCGGGCCGAGCTCGACTACATGCTGAACGATGCGGAGGTGACGACCGTCGTGTCCCTCGCGGCGCTCGACGGGTTCAGTTATCAGGCGCTGTTCGACGAGATGAAGGACGCGCTGCCGCGGGTTGCGCGCTTCGTTTATATCGGCGCGGATTTCGAGACGCTGCTGGCGACGCCGGCCGACCCGGCGCGGCTTGCCGCCGCCAAGGTCGATCCGGACGACCTGGCGATGGTGATCTATACCTCCGGCACCACCGGCCGGCCGAAGGGTGCGGGGCTGACCCACGGCTCGCTCTTGCGCAGTGCGGCGGCGCAGGCCGAACACACGAAGATGGGGCCGGGCGATCACCTCAAGGTGGCGATGCCGTTCAACCATGTCGGCGGCATCACCTGTTCGATCCTGGCCGCGCTGTTGTCCGGCGCGTCCTGCGAACTGGTGCCGGTCTTCAAGCCCGATACGATCATCGCCATGTGCATGCGCCGGCCGCCGACGATGCTGACCGGCGTGCCGACGATGCTGACCTTGCTGCTGATGAACCCGGGCTTTGCCGGCATCGACCGCCTGCGCATCCGCCTGGTCATCGTCGGCGGCTCGAACGTCGAACCCTCGCTGCTGGTCCGGCTGCGCGAAGCGCTGCCCAATGCGGCGATGATGAACCTTTACGGCCTGTCGGAAACCTCGGGTGCCATCGTGATGACGCCGGAGAATGCGACGGCCGAACAGGTGCTGGGTCCGATCGGCCGGCCGCTGCCGGGCGCCGCCCTGCGCATTGCCGGGCCCGACGGCGACCTGCCGGCGGGCGAGGTCGGCGAACTGCGCTTCAAGGGCGTCGGCGTCATTCCCGGCTATATCGGCGCCGCGGCCGGCGATCAGCCGTTCGATGCCCAGGGCTGGCTGCGCACCGGCGATCTCGGCTATGTCGATGCCGACGGGCTGATCCATCTGATGGGCCGGGCCAAGGAGATGTACATCCAGGGCGGCTACAACGTCTATCCGGCCGAGGTCGAGAACCTGATCGCCCGGCTGCCCGGCATTGTCATGGTGGCGGGCATCGGCGTGCCCGACCCGGTACTGGGCGAGGTCGGACGCTATTACATCGTCGGCCGCGAGGAGGGGGCGCCCACCGCCGAGGACGTGCTGGAGCATTGCCGGCGGAACCTGGCCGACTACAAGCTGCCGCGGCAGATCGTGTTCCGCCGCGATCTGCCGCTGACCCCGGCCGGCAAGGTGCAGAAGGCGGCCTTGCGGGAAGAGGCGCTGAAGGGCGGCTGACCGTCGTTGACGCGGCGGGGGTTCGTGCCGTAATAGCGGTTGCGAATCCCTCGCAACGCACAGCCCGACATGGCCCAGACCAAAAAGCCGGAAATCCGCCAGGCGGTAGTTGATGCCGCAACCGCGCTGTTCATCGAGCAGGGCTACGTCGAGACCCAGATTTCCGCCATCGCCCGCCGCGCCGGCATCTCGACCTCGAACGTCTACAAATATTTCGGGTCGAAGATCGACATCCTCTACGCGATCTACGATCCCTGGCTGCGGGCGCGGGTCGCGGCGATGGAGGCCGGCCTGCCGCAGGGGCCCGAGCGGTTGCGCGTGTTCCTGACCCGGCTATGGGACGACATCCCCAACGACGACAATGGATTTGCCAATATCCTGATTCAGGCGCTCGCCACGGCGCGCTCGGCCGAGGGGCACCGGCCCGAGCTGCTGCACTGGTTCGAGGGACGGGTGCTGGAAATCCTGCGCAGCTGCATCGACGGGCCCGACGAGGACCTGAAGGATCTCGCCGCGCTCACCGTGATGGTCTTCGACGGCTTCCTCGCCGCCTCGCGCATCCAGTATGCCCGCCGGCACGCGATGGGTATCGTCGACCTGATGTGCCGGCGGCTGGCGGCGAAGTAGGTAAATATTCTTATGTTGTCGTTCCCGCGAAAGCGGGAATCCAGGGCATGGGCGCCGCAACCGGCACCGTGCTTTCCCTGGATTCCGGGTCGCCGCTTCGCTCCGCCCGGAATGACGGTGCTTACAGTTTCAGTCCGCAGGCCTCGAACGCGGCCTTGGTTGCCGCCTTCTCCGCATCCGTCAGGTTGATCATCGGGCGGCGCACCGGGCCGCCGACCTGGCCCAGCAATTCCTGCCAGTATTTCTGATGGGCCTGCGGCTTGCCGCCCGGCCGGGTGCCGCGCAGCGCCTTGCGCACGGGGTCGAGGCTGTCGCGCACCTTGCGGGCTTCCTCCACCTTGCCTTCGAAAGCCAGCCGCGTGTAGTCGTGCATGCGCCGGTCGTTCTTGGTCTGGATCAGGTAGGGCGGGGAGGAGCAGAGATAGAGGCGCCAGTTCAGCTCGACGATGTTGTCGAACCATTCCTCCTCCGACGCGGTCGAGACGATGACCTTGTCGCCGGCGATCCGCGTCAGCTCGGCATACATTTCCCGCGGCACGCTGTACTTGATGGCCACGATATTGGGCAGCTCGGCGATGCGGGCGCAGAGCTGCGGGCTCATCAGATAGCCTGAGTCGGGATGGCTCCACATCGCGATGCCGATGTTCACGCGTTCGGCGATGTAGCGGTAGTACTCGTAGACCGTCTCGTCCTGGTCGGTGACGAAATGCAGGATCGGGGCATGGACGACGATGTAGTCGGCGCCGATCGCCTCAGCATGCCGGGCCAGCTCGATCACCGTATCCATGTTCTGGTCCGAGCAGGAGAGGATGGTGGCCGATTTGCCGCCCGAGGTTTCCTCGACCGCGATCTCGAAGACGCGCTTGCGTTCGTCGAGCGACATCGAGAAGAACTCACCCTGCTTGCCGGCGATGAAGAAGCCGTCGATGCCGAGGTCGTCGATCCAGTGGCGCAGGTTGCGGCGCAAGCCCGCCTCGTCGATGGCCAGGTCCGGCGTGAACGGCTGCAGCGCCGCGGCCCAGATGCCCTTCATGTTCTGGCGGGCATAATCCTTGGCATCGAGCTTGCTGTATTTCATCGTCGTCCTCATCCGGTACGGGCCGGGTCATTGCACCCGACCGCGATTAATCGGGCAATCATCGATTTCTGATTTATTGATATCAAAAGTCGATCAATTTCCGGCCTCCGGGGCGAAGATCCGGGCGTTCTGCTGCAGGCGCTGGATGAATTCGTTGGCCGACGGCGGCAGCGAGCGGAACGAGCGCATGATGACGGCGACCTCGCGCGAGATCTGCGGATCGGCCAAGGGCCGGGCCGCAACGGCGGCCGAGGGTGACCAGGCCATCGCATAGGCCGGCAGCACGCTGATCCCCAAGCCCACCTCGACCAGAGCCAGGGCGGTCGAGATCTGCGACACCTCGAAGGCGATCGGCAGGGTCAGCCCGGCGGCCTGGTAACCCTGCTCGACCAGTGCGCGGATGCCGCTGTCCGGGGTCAGGGTGATCAGCGGTGCGCCGGCCAGCGCCGACCAGCCGGGCTGCGGGCCGGCGGCCAGCGGGTGTGCCGACTGGCAGAACAGCATCAGCGTATCGCGCGCCAGCCGCACGCGGGTCAACCCCTCGTCGTCGGCGGCGAAGGTGCCGACGCCGATATCGGCCTCGCCCGACTTGACCCGGGCGACGATCTGGTCGGTGCCGGCATCGAGCAGGGTAACGCGCACCCCGGGATAGTCGCGGGCGAAACTTGCGACCACCGGCGGCAGCAGGGCTGCCGCCAGCAAGGGTGGGGCGGCGACCGTGAACCGGCCGCGCTTGCGCTCGACCAGGTCGTGGGTGTTGCGCACGGCGTATTCGAGATCGGCGATCAGCTTTTCGGCGCTGCCGCGGAATTCGCGGCCGGCCTCGGTCAGTTCGACCCGCCGGGTGGTACGGTCGAACAGCCGTACCTTCAGTTCGGCTTCCAGTTCGCGCACCAGCACCGACACGGCCGATTGCGCGATGTGCAGCCGCTGGGCCGCGCGGGTGAAGTTGCCGTCGATGGCGACGGCGATGAACGCCTGCAACTGGCGCAGCGTGATATTCATCCGAAATCAGTATGGCTGATTTTCAATAAGCGCAATGTCATATGAAAGCTGCCGGCTTGACGCCGGGGCCCGGACGGCGTTAGGTCTGGAGCTGCAGCCATGCTGTCGTAGGCGTTACCGTCATCCAACGCGCCCTTGGTCGAGAAGGTCCCAGCGGGGAGGTCTCGATGTGAAGCGGCGCCACTGGTCTGACCTCGTTTTCGCCATTGGCGCTCCCGAACCAGACACGGAGCACCAGCATCATGCGCATCACCGGCAACACCATCCTGATCACCGGCGGTACCAGCGGCATCGGCCGCGGCCTGGCCGAGGCCTTCCACGATCGCGGCAATCGCGTCATCGTCACGGGCCGCCGCCAACCGCTGCTCGACGAGATCGCCGCAGGCCGCCCGGGGATCGTCGGCCTGGCCCTCGACCTCGACGATCCGCTGTCGCTGACCCGGCTGGTCGGCGACGTCCGCACGCGGTTCCCCGAACTCAACGTGCTGATCGCCAATGCCGGCATCTCGCGGCCCGAGGACATGGCAGCCGACGGCTGGGACGTCGCGGCCGCGCAGTCGATCGTGGAGACCAACATCATGGGCGTGCTGCGCGTGACCGCGGCGCTGCTGCCGGTGCTGAAGGGGCAGCCGGGCGCCACCATCATGGCGACCAGCTCGAACCTCGCCTTCATCCCGCGCACGGATTTTCCGACCTACTGCGCCAGCAAGGCTTTCCTGCATTCCTGGCTGCAATCGCTGCGCCATCAGCTGCGCAAGGTGCCGGTCGAGGTGCTGGAACTGGCGCCGCCCTACGTGCAGACCGAACTGACCGGCGAGGCACAGGCCTGCGACCCGCGCGCGATGACGCTGGCGGCCTACGTGGCCGAAGTCATGCAGTTGCTCGAGGCGGGCGACCATCCGCGCGGCGAAGTGCTGGTCGAACGCGACCGTGCCCGCCGTTCGGCCGAACGCGACGGCCGCTACGACGAAGTCTTCGCGATGATGAATCCGGCCTGACCGGCCTCAGGCGGCGGCGCGTCGGTCGGCCAGATGCTCCGCTGCCCAGGCCAGGGCCCAGTCGGCCGCGACTTCCTCGGGCAGCGTGCCGGAGCCGGCGTCGTGCAGCATCGGTTCGCCCAGCCGCCGGGCGCCAAGGCCGGCGAGCAGGGCGTCGAAGCGTTTGCCGCCTTCGCAATAGGTCGGGCCGTAGGTGCGGTCGCCCAGGGCGATGATGCCGTAGGCGACGGCGCCGAGGTCGGGCCGCGCCGCCTCGACCGCCTCGAAGAAGGCGCGGGCATTGTCGGGCACGTCGCCCTGGCCGTAGGTCGAGGTACAGATCAGGAAGGCCCCGTCGCGGGCGAAGATATCGGCGCCGAGGCTGTCCATCGGCTCGATCGCCACCGTATAGCCTTCGCTGCCCAGGCTCGATTCGACTTCCTGCGCCACCAGTTCGGCGGTGCCGGTCATCGTACCCACCAGAATCGTCACGTTGGCGCTCATCGTCGTGCCCTCATTGCCGTCTCTGCACTAAAATGCATCGTACGCAAGACATGCACTATATCAAGAAAAATAATGCTTGCGCGCCCATTATACTGCATTATTATGCATGTCAACGCCAGCTTGGGAGGACAAGATCCAATGATCACGTTCGACACCGCGCCCGCCCGCTATCGCCATTGGCGACTGCAGGTCGATGGTCGCGTCGCGACGCTCACCCTCGACGTCGACGAGGACGCCGGGCTGAAGCCCGGCTACAAGCTGAAGCTCAATTCCTACGACCTCGGCGTCGATATCGAGCTGCATGACGCGATCCAGCGCATCCGCTTCGAGCATCCGCAGGTCGCGACGGTCGTGCTGACCTCGGGCAAGGACCGCATGTTCTGCGCCGGCGCCAACATCTACATGCTGGGTACGTCGTCCCATGCCTGGAAGGTGAACTTCTGCAAGTTCACCAACGAGACCCGCAACGGCATGGAGGATTCCAGCCGCCATGACGGGCTGAAGTTCGTCGCCGCGCTGAACGGCACCACCGCGGGCGGCGGCTACGAAGTCGCGCTCGCCTGCGACGAGATCCTGCTGGTCGACGATCGCTCGACCGTCGTCAGCCTGCCGGAAGTCCCGCTGCTCGGCGTGCTGCCCGGCACCGGCGGCCTGACCCGCGTGGTCGACAAGCGCAAGGTGCGCCGCGACCTTGCCGACCTGTTCTGCACCAGCCAGGACGGCGTGCGCGCCGACCGCGCCAAGGAATGGGGCCTGATCGACGGCAGTGCGGCCCCGGCCAGTTTCGGCGCGCTGGTCTCGACCCGCGCCGCCGCGCTGGCCGACGGCTCGATCCGTCCGGCCGATGCCAAGGGCATCACGCTGGGGCCGCTCAACCGCACGATCGACGATGCCGGTTTCCACTACACCCATGTCGACGTCACCTTCGACCGCCCGGGCCGCGCCGCGACCCTGACGGTCAAGGGCCCGGCCGATGGCGGGCCGGAAACGGCCGAGGGCATCCACGCCGCCGGCGACGCCTGGTGGCCGCTGGCCATGGCGCGCGAGCTGGACGACGCCATCCTGATGCTGCGCACCAATGAGAACGATCTGGGCCTCCTGGTCATCAGGACCGAGGGCGAGGGCCAGGCCGTGCTCAAGGCCGGCGCGGTCATGGCAGCCTTGCAGGGCGACTGGCTGGTGCGCGAGACCATCGGGTTCCTGCGCCGCACCTTCGCCCGTCTCGACGTGTCCTCGCGCAGCCTCTATGCCGTGATCGACCAGGGATCGTGCTTTGCCGGCATGCTGTTCGAACTGGCGCTGGCCGCCGACCGCAGCTACATGCTGGCCCTGCCCGACGGCGAGGAAAACGCGCCGGAGATCGCGCTCGACGCCTTCAATTTCGGCCTGCTGCCGATGGTGAACGGCGTCAGCCGGCTCGCCACCCGCTTCCTCGGCACGCCGGAGAAGGTCGAGCTGCTGCGCGGCCGCAACGGCGCCTGCTTCACCGCCGAGGATGCGGTGAAGGAAGGCCTGGTCACCGTCGCCCCCGACGACATCGACTGGGAAGACGAGATCCGCCTGGCGCTGGAAGAGCGCGCCAGCCTGTCGCCCGACGCGCTGACCGGCCTGGAGGCCAGCTTGCGCTTCCCCGGCGGGGAAACCGTCGAGACCAAGGTGTTCGGGCGCTTGTCGGCCTGGCAGAACTGGGTGTTCTATCGTCCGAACTCGACCGGCGAGCGCGGGGCGCTCAAGCTGTTCGGGTCGGGGTCGAAGCCGCAATTCAATTGGGAGAGGGTCTAGGTCATGGCGATCAATTATCAGGAGCGTATTCCCAATAACGTCGATCTCGGCTCGAACCGTACGCTGCAGCGCGCGCTTGAGCATTGGCAGCCCGAATTCCTGAACTGGTGGCAGGATATGGGCCCGACCGACTTCCAGGGCCGCGACGTCTACCTGCGCACCGCCACCTCGGTCGATGCCAAGGGCTGGGCGACCTATGGCCATGTCCGCATGCCCGACTACCGCTGGGGCATCTTCCTGGCCGACCGCAACCCGGAACGCAAGGTCGGCTTCGGCGACGAATTCGGCAAGGATGTCTGGCAGCAGGTGCCGGGCGAGCATCGCTCGACCCTGCGCCGCCTGATCGTCACGCAGGGCGATACCGAGCCGGCGTCGGTCGAGCAGCAGCGCCTGCTGGGCCACACTGCCCCGTCGCTCTACGACCTGCGCAACCTGTTCCAGGTCAATGTCGAGGAAGGCCGCCATCTCTGGGCGATGGTCTATCTGCTGCATGCCTATTTCGGCCGCGACGGCCGCGAGGAGGCCGAAGAGCTGCTGCAGCGCCATTCCGGCGACACCGACAAGCCGCGCATCCTCGGCACGTTCAACGAGCCGATCTCCGACTGGCTGTCGTTCTTCATGTTCACCTATTTCACCGATCGCGACGGCAAGTACCAGCTGAAGTCGCTGGCCGAATCGAGCTTCGATCCGCTGGCCCGCACCTGCCAGTTCATGCTGACCGAGGAAGCCCACCACATGTTCGTGGGCGATACCGGCATCGCCCGCGTCGTGCGCCGCACGATCGAGGTGATGAAGGAAATCGGCTCGGACGATCCGGAAGCCGTGCGCCGCGCCGGCGCGGTCGACCTGCCGACCCTGCAGAAGTACATCAACTTCTGGTTCTCCTCGGCCCTCGACCTGTTCGGCGCCGACCAGTCGTCGAACGCCGCCTCCTACTTCGCCAACGGCCTGAAGGGCCGGCCGGACGAAGCGACCTACGAGGACCATGTCGCCCGCGACCAGACCTACGACCTGGAGGTGCCCAACGGCCAGGGCGGTTCGCGGATCGAGCAGATTCCGCTGCGCAACGCGATGAACGAAGTCAGCCGCGCGTCCTACGTCAAGGATTGCGAGATCGGCGTGGTGCGCTGGAACCGGCTGCTGCAGAAGGCCGGCTACGACCATCGCCTGGTGCTGCCCAGCCCGCGCTTCCGCCGCACCATCGGTTCCTGGGCCAACGTGCCCACCGACACGGCAGGCAAGCCGATCTCGGCCGAGGAATTCGCCGCACGCCAGGGCGAATGGCTGCCGACCGACGGGGATCGCGGCTTCATCGCCAGCCTGATGAAGGGCGTGTCCGAGCCCGGCAAGATGGCCGGCTGGATCGCGCCGCCGGATCGCGGCATCAATGCCCAGGCCGTCGATTACGAATACGTCCGCGGGGGCTGACGCCATGCGCCAGGTCGCCGTCATCGGTTCCGGGCCGTCGGGCTGCTATCTCGCCGATCAGCTGTTGCGGCTGATGCCCGATGCCCGGGTCGATGTCGTCGACCGCCTGCCCGTGCCCTTCGGCCTGGTGCGCCACGGCGTGGCGCCCGACCACCAGGGCACCAAGGCGGTGGCGCGCCTGCTCGACCGCATTCTCGCCCATGAGCGCGTGGCCTTCTTCGGCAATGTCGAGGTCGGCCGCGACGTGACGTTGGAGCAGCTCGGGCAGTATTACGATGCCGTGGTGCTGGCCACCGGGGCCTCGATCGACCGCCGCACCGGGCTGGCCGGGCAGGATTTGCCGCAGGTGATGGGCTCGGGGGCGCTGGTCGCCTGGTACAACGGCCACCCGGATCGGGGCGCGCCCGATTTCGGCGCGGGCCGCGCCGCCGTGGTGATCGGCCACGGCAACGTTGCCATCGACATCGCCCGCATCCTGGCCAAGACGCCGCAGGAACTCGCCGGTTCCGACCTCGACGATGCCGTCGCCGACCGGCTGGCGGCCCTGCCGCTGACCAGGATCCACGTCGTCGGTCGCCGCGGGCCCGGCGATGCCAAGTTCACGCCCCACGAGCTGGGCGAGCTCGGGCGGCTTGCCCGGGCGCGGCCGGTGATTGCGGGCCAGCCCGATCTGGCCGGCGACACGCCGGTCATGGCGACCTTCCGCGCCTTCGCCGGCCCGGCCGAGGTCAAGCCGGTCGAGATCCTCTTCCATTTCGACCTGGTGCCGCAGGCCTTCGCCGGCCAGGGCCGGCTCGAGGCCGTGCGCTTTGCCGGCCCCGCGGGCGAGGTGACGCTATCAGCCGATTTCGCGGTGACCTGCATCGGCTACGAGACGCAAGCGTGCGACGATTGCGCACCGGCGCGCGGCGTCATCGCCCATGACGGCGGGCTGGTCCGTCCGGGTCTCTATGTCGTCGGCTGGGCCGGCCGAGGACCCTCCGGCACCATCCCGACCAACCGGACCGAGGCGCAGGGCCTGGCCAAGCGCATGGCCGGCGAAGTCGTCGCCTCGGGCAAGCCGGGCCGCGATGCCCTGCGGGCCGCGCTGCGCCATCAGGTCGTTGACCATGCCGGCTGGAAGAAGATCGACGCCGCCGAACTGGCCGGTGCCTCCGACCGCCGTGTCCGTATCAAGCTGACAGACACGGCCGCGATGCTGAAATCAGCGAGCGGGCTCCTCGACACGTAGCATCAGCACCAGGCCGACCAGCAGGAACGCCAGGATCACGCTGATCCCCGCGCGCTGGCTGTCCAGGGCCTGCGTCACCAGGGCGATGGCGAGCGGGGCGAGGAAGGCGGTCGCCCGGCCCGACAGCGAGAACAGGCCGTAGAATTCGCCGACCTTGCCCGGCGGGGCAAGGCGCCCGACCATCGTGCGGCTGGCCGCCTGGATCGGGCCGAGGCACAGCCCCATCAGGATCGAGAAGCCGAGGAAGATGCGTTCCTGCAGCGAGGCGAACAGGCCGGCGCCCGGCACGGGCGCGGGAAGCTGCAGCACGAACAGCGCCGAGGTCCGGGTGATCGACAGGACGCCCAGCGCCGCGATCGCCATGCCGGCGGTGGTCAGGAGTACCGTATGGCGCGAGCCGAACCGGTCATCGAGACTGCCGCCGATCCAGGCGCCCAGGATGCCGAGGGCGGACAGGATGATGCCGAAGATGCCAAGCTCGGTGGTGCCCCAGCCGAACTGGCCGGCGGCATAGATCCCGCCGAAGGCGATCAGCGCCAGGATGCCGTCGTTGTAGACCATGAAGGCGACCAGGAAGCGGAACCAGTTCGCGCTGCGCCGGAAGCTCGCAAGCGTCGTGACCAGCCGCGACAGCCCGGCCTTCACCGCGGCGGCCGGCGCCAGGCCGGTTCGCGGCACATCGGGTGTGAACAGAAACATCGGCAGCACGAAGACCACCAGCCACAGCGCCGAGAACGGACCGGTCAGCCGCTCGGCCGCGCCGCTCGCCCGGTCCAGGCCGAACAGGGCCTCTCCGGCCGGCGGGGTGATGCCGACCAGCTCCGGCCGGCTGACGATCAGGATGGCGAACAGGGGCAGCAGCCCCCCGAGATAGCCGAGCCCCCAGGCAAAGCCGGACAATCGGCCGAGCCGCTCGCGCGGGACCAGCGTCGGCAGCATCGCATTGTTGAAGACGATCGAGAATTCGGCCCCGATCGCGGCCAGCACCAGCGCCGCCATGATCAGGGGCAGCAGGCCGAGATGGCCGGGCAGCGCGAACCACAGCAGCGCGCAGCCGACGACCATGAAGGCCTGGAACACCAGGATGAACGGCTTGCGCGGGCCGCCGGCATCGGCGATGGCGCCCAGGGCCGGCGACAGGACCGCGATGGTGATGCCGGCGATCGCCTGGGTATAGCCCCACAGCGATTGGCCGCGCACAGGATCGCCGACGAACTGGCTGGTGAAGAACGGCGCGAAGATGAAGGTGGTGATGATGGTGAAGTAGGGCTGGTTGGCCCAGTCGAACAGCGCCCAGGAAAACCGGGCGAGCGGGCTGGCCGCCGCCCCGGCTTTGCGATCGATCGATATGGCGGACAACGGGTCCTCCCTGACGCGCTTGGAAGGGTAGTCTAGCCCAGCAGCATGCCGTCGGGGAATCCCGGTTGACGGCGGGCTTGGCCAAGGTGTAGCCAGCAAATCCTGCATTGGCGTGACGACAGCGGACAAAAAGGGAAACCGAATGATCGAGCCGCGTTGCCTCGACGACCTGCTGAAGAACGGTGCCGACGAGGCGCCCGCGATCGGCGCCCCCGGGCGTCCCGCCCTCGATTACCGCGGCCTTCGGGCCTTTGGCGCCGAAATCGGCGGTTTCCTCAACCGGCATGGCCTGGGACGGGGCGATCGGGTCGCGATCGTCCTGCCGAACGGCCCCGAGATGGCCGCCGCGTTCGTCACCGTGGCGGCCGCCTGCTCGACCGCCCCGCTCAATCCGGCCTATCGCGCCGACGAATTCGAATTCTACCTGTCCGACCTGCGGGCCCGTGCGCTGATCGTCGGCGTCGACGACCAGGGGCCGGCGGTCGAGGTGGCCGGCAAGCTGGGCGTGCCGCTGATCCGCCTCGCCCCGCGGGCCGATGGGCCGGCCGGCACCTTCGATCTGACCACGGCGATGCCGGAATCACCAGCGGCCCGGCCGGGCCCGGCGGCGCCGGAGGACGAGGCGCTGGTGCTGCACACCTCGGGCACCACGTCGCGGCCCAAGATCGTGCCGCTGTCGGGTGCCAATGTCTGCCGTTCGGCCGTCAACATCAGCCGGACGCTGGCGCTGACCCCGGCCGACCGCTGTCTCAACATCATGCCGCTGTTCCATATCCACGGCCTGATCGCGGCGGTGCTGTCCAGCCTGTGCGCCGGCGCCTCGGTCCATTGCACCCCCGGCTTCAACGCGCTGTCGTTCTTCGCCCAGCTCGATGAGGTGAAGCCGCGCTGGTACACGGCGGTGCCGACGATGCATCAGGCGATCCTGGCCCGCGCGCCGCGCAACCGGGAAATCCTGGGCCGCACCCGTCTGCGCTTCATCCGCTCGTCGTCGGCCTCGCTGCCGCCGCAGGTGATGGCCGAGCTCGAGGCCGCGTTCGGCTGCCCGGTCATCGAAGCCTACGGCATGACCGAGGCGGCGCATCAGATGGCGTCCAACCCGCTGCCGCCGCGGGCGCGCAAGCCCGGTTCGGTCGGCCTGGCCGCCGGCCCCGAGGTTGCGATCATGGGCGAGGACGGCACGCTGCTCGGGCCGCATGAAGTCGGCGAGATCGTCATCCGCGGGCCCAACGTCACCGCGGGTTACGAGAACAACCCCAAGGCCAACGGCGAGGCCTTCACATCAGGGTGGTTCCGCACCGGCGACCAGGGCACGCTGGACGAGGAAGGCTACCTGCGCCTGACCGGCCGGCTGAAGGAAATCATCAACCGCGGCGGCGAGAAGATCAGCCCGCGCGAGGTCGACGAGGTGCTGATGGACCACCCGGCGGTGGCCCAGGTCGTCACTTTCGCCATGGCGCATGCCAAGCTCGGCGAGGAAGTCGCCGCCGCCGTGGTCGCGCGCGACGGCATGACGGTGACGGAGGCGGAATTGCGCGCCTTCTGCGCCGAGCGGCTGGCCGATTTCAAGGTGCCGCGCAAGCTGGTGCTGCTGGCCGAAATCCCCAAGGGTGCGACCGGCAAGCTGCAGCGCATCGGCCTGGCCGACAAACTGGGATTGAACGGATGAAAGTCTGCGTTTTCGGGGCCGGCGCGATCGGCGGTTATGTCGGCGCGTTGCTGGCGCGTGCGGGCGTCGATGTCAGCCTGGTGGCGCGCGGGCCGCATGGCCAGGCGATGCGCGAGAACGGCCTGACGCTGCATATCGGGGAAGAGACCTTCACCGTCCGCCCGACGGTGACCGACGACCCCTCGACCCTGGGGCCGCAGGATTATGTCCTGCTGACGCTCAAGGCCCATTCGCTGCCGCCGGTTGTCGAGCGGCTGATGCCGCTCCTGGGCGAGAATACGGCGGTCGTCACCGCGATCAACGGCATTCCCTGGTGGTACGGCTACAAGATCGAC
>JAEYTW010000670.1 GCA_023433835.1 Pseudomonadota bacterium
GCCAGGAAGTCTGGCAGCGGCGCCGCGCGGCTTTCCATTGAGCGCTAGGCGATCGCCGGCGCTGGCGCTGAACTAACTTGGGGTGCCGCATGATTCAAAAGAATTGGACTGAGTTAATCAAGCCGAACAAGCTTCAGGTCGAAGCTGGGGCCGATGCCTCGCGGGTCGCGACGATCGTCGCCGAACCGCTGGAGCGCGGTTTCGGCCTGACCCTGGGCAACGCGCTGCGCCGGGTACTGCTTTCGTCGCTGCAGGGCGCGGCCGTCACCGCCGTCAAGATCGACGGCGTGCTGCATGAATTCTCCTCGATGCCGGGCGTCCGCGAAGACGTGACCGACGTCGTGCTGAACATCAAGGCGATCGCCCTGCGCATGCACGGCGATGGCCCGAAGCGCATGCATCTCAACGCCAAGGGGCCGGTCGAAGTCACCGCCGGCATGATCGAGTCGGGTCACGACATCGAGATCATGAACCCGAACCTGGCGCTGTGCACGCTGGACGCCGGCGCCAACCTGAAGATGGAACTGACCGTCGACACCGGCAAGGGCTACGTCCCCGGTTCGTCGAACCGGCCGGAAGACGCGCCGATCGGCCTGATCCCGGTCGATGCGCTCTACAGCCCGGTGCGCAAGGTTTCCTACAAGGTCGAGAACACCCGCGAGGGCCAGGTCCTCGATTATGACCGCCTGGTCATGGTCGTCGAGACCAACGGCGCGGTGCGCCCCGAGGACGCGGTGGCCTATGCCGCCCGCATCCTGCAGGACCAGTTGCAGCTGTTCATCAACTTCGAGGAGCCGCGGGCCGAATCGCGCGGCGCCACGACGGCCGAGCCGGAGTTCAACCCGAACCTGCTGCGCCGCGTCGACGAACTCGAGCTGTCGGTGCGTTCGGCCAACTGCCTGAAGAACGACAACATCGTCTACATCGGTGATCTGATCCAGAAGACCGAGGCGGAGATGCTGCGGACGCCGAATTTCGGCCGCAAGTCGCTCAACGAGATCAAGGAAGTTCTCGCCCAGATGGGCCTGCATCTCGGTATGCATGTCCCGAACTGGCCGCCCGAGAACATCGAAGAGCTCGCCAAGAAACTGCACGATCAGTTCTGATCGCCGTCACGTCCGAGAAGAGACTAGAGTCCAAGGAGAACAGCCATGCGCCACCGCAATGCCGGCCGCAAGCTTAACAAGTCCACCACGCATCGCCGGGCGATGTTCGCGAATATGGCCGTGGCGCTGATCAAGCACGAGCAGATCACCACCACGCTGCCCAAGGCGAAGGAGCTGAAGCCCGTCGTCGAGCAGCTGATCACGCTCGGCAAGCGCGGCGATCTGCATGCCCGCCGCCAGGCGCTGGCCTACCTGCCGGAGAAGGCGGCGGTCGACAAGCTGTTCAGCGTGCTGAACAGCCGCTACGCGACCCGCGCCGGCGGCTATACCCGCGTGCTGAAGGCCGGCTTCCGCTATGGCGACGCCGCCGCGATGGCCGTCGTCGAGCTGGTCGACCGCGATCCGTCGGCCAAGGGCCTGGATTCCGGCCCGGTCGCCGACGTTGGCGAAGAGGCGGCGGCCTGATCGCCGCCCTCTGATCTCGGACGCAGTCAGGGAAGGGCCGGCCTCGCGCCGGCCCTTTCTGCTTTTTCTACGCGACCTCGGGTCTGCGCTTCTCGTCGCCTCGCGGTGACGGAAGAGTGTTGGGGCGGGTCCGGCGGGTCCTCTTGCAATTGGCCGGTCAGGGGACGATTTTTCTTAGGCCAGCCTCGAGCCTTCTACAGGGATGACCATGAGACGCATTGCCGCCGCCTTGCTCGCTCTCGCGCTGCTGCCGTTGCCGGCGGCCGCGCAGGACCGTGCCCTGCCGCAGTCCCGCGCCGATATCCAGCTGTCGTTCGCCCCGGTCGTGCGTCAGGTCGCGCCGGCGGTGGTCAACATCTATTCGCGGCGGGTCGAGCAGGTGCGGACGGTGCCGCCCTTGTTCGAGGATCCCCTGTTCCGCCGCTTCTTCGGCGACCAGCTGATGTTCGGCCAGCAGCCGCGGGAGCGGGTGCAGCAGTCGCTCGGCTCCGGCGTCGTCGTCGATGCCGACGGCGTGATCGTCACCAACAACCACGTCATCGAGGGCGCGACCGAGATCGTCGTGGCGCTGGCCGACCGGCGCGAGTTCGAGGCCAAGCTGCTGGCGGCGGACCCCAAGACCGACCTCGCCGTGCTGCGCATCGATACCAAGGGCGAGCATCTGCCCGTGCTGGCCTTCCGCGATTCCGACGATATCGAGATCGGCGACCTGGTGCTGGCCGTCGGCAATCCGTTCGGCGTCGGCCAGACGGTGACGCAGGGCATCGTCTCGGGCCTGGCCCGCACCGGGGTCGGCGACGGCGATACCCAGTCGTTCATCCAGACCGACGCGGCGATCAACCCGGGCAATTCCGGCGGCGCGCTGGTGACGATGGATGGCCGCCTGGTCGGCATCAATACCGCGATCTACTCGCGCTCCGGCGGGTCGATGGGCATCGGCTTCGCCATCCCCTCGAACCTGGTCAACCAGACCGTCCACCAGGCGGTCACCGGCAAGGGTATCGTGCGCCCCTGGCTCGGCGCCGGCGGCCAGATGGTTACGGCCGAGCTCGCCACCGGTCTGGGGCTGGCCCGGCCGGCCGGCGTGCTGCTCTCCGACGTTTATTCCGGCGGCCCGGCCGATCGCGCCGGGCTGAAGACCGGCGACGTCATCCTGAAGGTCGACGGCCGCGAGGTGCTCGATCCGCGCGCGCTGAAATTCCGCATCGCCGCCCGCGGCGTCGGCGAGACCGCGACGCTCGACATCCTGCGCAAGGGCGAGGACAGGAAGATCGCCCTGCCGCTGGAGACCCCGCCGGAAAACCCGCCGCGCGACGTCACCACCCTGACCGGCAACGGCCCGCTGTCCGGCGCCATCGTCGGCAACATGTCGCCGGCCTATAACGAGGAGCTCGGCCTCGACAGCTTCGGCCGCGGCGTGGTCGTGACCGATGCCACGCCCAACGGCCTGGTGCGGCAGACCGGCTTGCGCCGCGGCGACGTGCTGGTCGAAGTCAACGGCGTCAAGATCACCACGGTCACCGATCTCAAGACCGTGGTGCAGAAGGGCGCTCGCGACTGGCGCCTGACGGTACGGCGTGGCGACCAGACGCTGAACATGAAGTACAGGGTGTGAGCGAGGACCTGTTCGGCCGGGCGGGGCGCCCCCCCCGCGCCCCCCGGGGCCCGCCGGGGG
>JAEYTW010000673.1 GCA_023433835.1 Pseudomonadota bacterium
GGCCTATCCTAGCAGGCCGGGCGTCGCGTTATCGGCAGCGCCCCTCGCGAAACTTGGCACTTCTCCACTCGGATTGCCGGCCCCTAGGCTTTGCCCGACGGACCAGAATCCTAAGGGGAGCCACGTCGATGACCATCCGCAGACGCGATTTCATCAAGGCCGGCGCGGGGCTGCTCGTGATGCCGGCGATGCCGGCCAGGGCCGCCGGCACGCGGCCGATCAGCCTGCAGCTGTCCTGGCTGCCCGGCATCGAGCAGCTGGGCGAGATCGCGGGCAAGCGGCTGGGCTATTTCGAGGCCGAGGGCATCGACCTGCGCCTGCAGCCGGGCGGGCCCAGCAACGACGGCATCGCGCTGGTGGCGGGCGGCCGCGCCGATATCGGCCAGATCTCGTCGAGCCCGCAACTGATGATGGCGCGGGGCCAGGGCATTCCGCTCACTGCCTTCGCCACCGCCAGCCAGCAGCACCCGTTCGCCTTCTTCTCGCTGCCGGGAAAGCCCGTGCGCACGCCGCGCGACATGATCGGCAAGAAGATCGGCGTGCAGACCACGGCTCAGTTCCTGCTGTCCGCCCTGCTGAAGAAGAACGGCATCGGCGAGGATCAGATCACCAAGGTGGTGCTGGGCTCGGACCTGAGCCCACTCGCCACCGGGCAGGTCGACGTCATCACCGGCTGGGAGACCAGCGTGCGCGCGCTGAAGGCGCTGGGCACCGATTACGTCACCATGCGGCTGTGGGACCAGGGCATCCGGCTCTACGCCAACATCTACTACGCCGAAGGCAGCCGGCTCGCCGCCGATCCCGCGCTGTTCGCCGCCTTCCTGCGCGCCTCCGCCAAGGGCTGGGCCTATGCCCGCGAGAACCCGGAGAAGGCCGTCGACCTCCTGACCCGGGAAATGACCAACCTGTCGGCCAAGGAAGAGATCGTCGCGGCCGGCGTGATGCTGAAATACATCTTCACCGATCATACCCGCACCGACGGCTGGGGCAGTTTCGAGCCGGCGCTGTGGGCCGAGCAGATCGCCCTCTACGACTCGTTCGGGCAATTCCCCAAGGGTCCGCCCAAGCTCGACGACGTCATGACGATGAAGATCCTCGACCTGACCGCCGATGCGCGGCCCAAGCTCGGCTGACCGCGCCATGACCGTGCAGTTCAAGCTCGAGGATCACGTCGCCCGCGTCACCATCGACCGACCCGAACGGCTCAATGCCGTAGATGCCGCGACCGAGGCGGCGCTGATCGAGATCTGGCAGCGGGTCGAGCGCGACCGCGACATCCGCGTCGTCGTCGTCACCGGGGCGGGGGAACGCGCCTTCTCGGTCGGCGCCGACATGAAGGATGACAACGATGCCCGCCCGGGCCTCGACTACTGGGCCGCGCCCCGCCCCGGCGGCTTCGGCGGGCTGGCGCTGCGCGACCTGCCGGTGCCGGTGATCGCGCGGGTCAACGGCCACGCGCTGGGCGGGGCGATGGAGATGGTGCTGGGCTGCGACATCGTCGTCGCGGCCGCCCACGCCACCTTCGGCTGCCCCGAGCCGCGCGTCGGCCGCCTCGCCTTCACCGGCGGCATCTCGCTCTTGCCGCGCCGGGTCGGGCATGTCCATGCGATGGGCCTGCTGCTGACCGGCCGCCGCCTCGACGCGGCGGAAGCCTAACGGATCGGGCTGGTCAACCAGGTGGCCGAGATGGCCGATCTCGACCGGACGGTCGACGCCTGGATCGCCGACATCCTCGCCTGCGCGCCGCTGACCTTGCGCGCGACCAAGGCGATGGCGCGGGCGGGCCAGGGCCTCGATCCGGTCACGGCCCAGATGCTGCGGCTGCCCGAACTGGTCGAGGCGCTCGGCTCGGCGGACCAGGCGGAAGGCGTCATGGCGTTCAGGGAAAAACGCGCGCCCCGCTGGACGGGGCGCTGAGGTCACCCCGCCAGCGCCCGGTCGATGCGCTGGGACAGCGTCGCCTTGTCGGTCGGCTTGACCAGGTAGTTGGTGACGCCGAGGTCGCGCGCCTTCTTCACCAGCTCCGGGTTGGCATGCGCGGTCAGGAAGATCACCGGCACGGTCCATTCCTTGCCGACCCGGGTCTTCATCGTCTTGACGAACTCGAAGCCGGTCATCGGCTTCATGTTGATGTCGCAGATCACGACGTCGGGTGGAAACGGATCGAGCTTGGTCAGCGCCTCCGGTCCGCTCGACGCCTGGTCGATCTGGCGGAAGCCGAGCTGGGTCAGCTGCTGCACGATCATGTCGCGCGTGAAGTCGTGATCCTCGACGACGAGGATGCGTTTGAATTCGCGATCCAACGGGCCCATCTCATCTCCCTCTCGGCGGCCGTTCGCGGGCGGCCGTCATGTTATGGTCTGCAGCGAAGCCACGAAGCTGTCGGCGCGGTCGAGCGCATGCCCGACCTGCCCCATCAGGACTTCGGCCTCGCCCCAACAGGCGGCACGGCACGCCAGTTCCACATCGGCCGCCAGCGCGGCCAGCCGTGCGGCGCCGGCACTGTTGGCCGCGCCCTTCAGCGAATGGGCGGTGTCGCAGGCCGCCTCGGTGTCGCAGGCGGCGATCGCCTGATTCAACGCGTCGAGCTGCGGCCGGGTCGACAGGATGAAGCGGTCGAGCATGCGGCGCTGCAGCCAGGGATCGTCGCCGATCATCGCGCCGAGATGGCCGAGGTCGATCGGCGGTATTTCCGGGAACGGATCGGCGATCAGTCCCGGCACGACCGGGGTGCCCTCCGGCACCGGCGCGGTCAGCGGCAGGTAACGCGCGAGGCAGTCGCGCAGCCGGGCCAGCCGCACCGGCTTGCCCAGGAAATCGTCCATGCCGGCGGCACGACAGGCCTCGGCATCCTCGACCGTGGCATTGGCTGTTATCGCGATCATCGGCACCCGCGGGCGCCCTTCGGCCGCTTCCAGCTCGCGGATCGCGCGCGCCAGTTCGATGCCGTCCAGTTCGGGCATGCGCAGGTCGGTGATGACGAGGTCGTAGCTGCCATGGCGATAGGCGGCGAGCGCGGCCAGGCCGTCGCCGGCGACGTCGTGTTCGAGGCCCAGCATGGCAAGCTGGCCGGCGACGACCTCGCGGTTGACGTCGTTGTCCTCGGCCACCAGCACGCGCAGCGTATTGTCGGCCCCCCAGCGCGACGGCAGCGCCGCCAGCGCCGCGACCGGCGTGGCGGCGGGCGCGAGGCCGAGCCACAGCGAGAGTTCGTCGAGCATCGCCCGCCGGCGCAGGGGCCGTTGCCATACGCCGGCGAAACCCGCGAGGTTGGCCGGCGTCTCGCCGCCGCCCGGCAGCAGCAGGACGGAGAGCGGCGCGGGCTCGCCCGCCGCCTCGGCCACGGCGCGGGCCAGTTCGATACCGTCGGGCTCGACGCGCGCCGCGCCGAGGATGGCGGCATCGAAGCGCCCGCCCGATGCCTGCTCGATCGCCGACAGGGCGGAGGCGGCGTTCAGCGCCACCGCGACCTCGGCCCCGGCGGCTTCGAGATAGCGGGCCAGCTGCTGCAGCTTGGCGGCACTTTCCTCGACCAGCAGGATGCGGGTGCCGGCCAGCCTGCGGTCGGGCGCCCGCGGCGGCGCCGAAGGGTCGGCGCCGAAGGACAGGGTAAACCGGAAGACCGATCCTACCCCCTCCTCGCTCTCGACCAGGATCTCGCCGCCCATCAGCTCGACCAGGCGCTGGCAGATCGACAGGCCGAGGCCGGTGCCGCCGTAGCGGCGCGTCGTCGATGAATCGGCCTGCATGAACGGCTTGAACAGCCGGGTCAGCTGTTCCTCGGTCATGCCGACGCCGGTATCGGCAATCTCGAAATGGATCGCGGTGCGCCCGGGCGGGCCATCGGCCGGGGTCAGCCGCACCGTGACCTCGCCGGCCTCGGTGAATTTCAGCGCATTGCCGATCAGGTTGAACAGGATCTGGCGCAGCCGGGTGCCGTCGCCCAGCAGGCTGTCGGGCAGGTCGGGATCGACGAAGCCGATCAGCCCGATACCCTTGCGGCGGGCCTGCGGGGCCAGCATCGCCACCAGCGATTCGACGAGCGTCAGGGCCGAGAAGGCTTCGCCCTCGAGCTCGAGCCTGCCGGCCTCGATCTTGGAGAAGTCGAGGATGTCGTCGATGATCTTGAGCAGTGTCACGGCGGAATCCTGCACCAGCTCGACGATGCGGCGCTGCTCGCGCTCCAGCCGGGTCTGCTCCAGGAGCTCGATCATGCCCAGCACGCCGTTCATCGGCGTACGGATCTCGTGGCTCATCGTCGCCAGGAACGCGGTCTTGGCGGCATTGGCCGCCTCGGCCTCGGCGCGGGCCTGGGCGGCATTCTCCAGGTCGCGCCGCGTCTCGGCCAGCGCGCGGACCTCGGCGAAGGCGCGCAGGCCGGCGGTGACGCAGGCGATCAGCCGGCCGCCGACCAGTTCCTCGCGCTCGCGATGGTCGTTGATCTCGTACCACTCGAACAGGTTGGCTTCCGACCGCCCGGCCTTGACCCCGCCCATCACGACGATGCGGACCAGGCGGTTGCGCAGCACCGCGCGGATATAGGAGGCGAGCCCAAGGCCCCGGTCGGTACCGTCGAGATCGGCGTCGAGCAGCACGACCGCGATGTCGTCCCGGCTCTTCAGCAGGTTCTGGGCGTCGATGACGGTGGCGGCGGTCAGCACGGCGACCGGCCGGTCGTTCAGCCGCATGCGCGACAGCGTGCGGCGGGTGACTTCGCGCAAAGCGGGATTGCCCTCGGCAATCAATACAGCCGGACCAAGCAGCGCCGTTTCATCGCGCATCTGGTTCATGGCGCAATCATCTTGCGTCCTGATGGTACCCCGAGCGATCCTTCGATCGATAGTGTCGATCCTGCCGCCTATCAGGCCAAGAAAGCGTAAACGCGCCGTGAATCCAACCGATCCGCTGTCATTTCTTGTACCGCTGGGCGGCATCGCCCTGGTGCTGCTGGCCGTCGTGCTGGCCGGCGGGCGCCGGCGGCTGGCCCTCGACGAAGCCATCGCGGCCCGCCGGCTGGCCGAGGACCTGCCCGGTTTCGCGCCCCGGGCAATGCTGGTCGACCGGCATGGGAATACCGTGCTGGCACGCGGCGCCGATGGTTTCGCCGTGGTCTTCGCGGCCGGCGCGCGCGCCGCGGTGCGCCGGCTGTCCGGCCTCGACCGGGTCGAGGTCGACGGCGACCGGCTGACCGTCGGCACCCGCGATTTTACTCATCCCCGCTTCGTCCTGACCGCGGATCCCGCCGCGGCGGCGGCCTGGGCGGAGGCGCTGCGTGGTTGAGCGTATCTCCCTGCCCGACCCGGTGGCGCTGGCCATTCCGGCGTTCATCGTCCTGCTGCTCGTCGAGATCGCGGTGGCGCGGATCCGCGGGCGCGACGCCTACGAGTTGAAGGACACCGCCGCCTCGCTGACCATGGGCTTAGGGAATCTGGCCCTGAAGCTCCTGCTGGGCGGCATGGCGGTGGCGGCGAGCGTGGCGGTCTACCGGCACCGCCTGTTCGACATCGGCCATGCCTGGTGGGCGTTCGTCATCCTGCTGTTCGCCGAAGACCTCGCCTATTACTGGTTCCACCGCCTCAGCCACGAACATCGGATCTGGTGGGCGGCGCATGTCAACCACCACTCGTCCCAGCACTACAATCTGTCGACCGCGCTGCGCCAGACCTGGACGGGCACCGTGGCGCTGACCTGGATCGTCTGGCTGCCGCTGGCCTGGCTCGGTTTCCCCCCGGCGATGATCGCCTTCCAGCAGGGCGTCAGCCTGGTCTACCAGTTCTGGATCCATACCGAGCAGGTCGGCCGCCTGCCGCGCTGGATCGAGGCGGTGATGAACACGCCGTCGCATCATCGCGTGCACCACGCCACCAACCCGCGCTATCTCGACCGCAACTACGCCGGCATCTTCATCATCTGGGACAGGCTGTTCGGCACCTTCGTGCCCGAGGACGACGCCGAACCTTGCCGCTACGGCATCGTCAGGAACATCGGCAGCTTCAACCCGATCCGCATCGCGCTGCACGAATGGGTGGCCATCGCCGCCGACCTGCGCCAGGCCAGAACCTGGCGCGAACGGCTCGCCTACGTCTTCGGCCCGCCCGGCTGGTCGCCGGACGGATCGCGCCAGACGTCGGACCAGATCCGGAGTCAGGCCAGCCGGGTGATACCCGGCGGACGATAGCTGCCGTCGAGCATCGCCGGCTTCGGCTGGTAGGCCCGCAAGGTGACCCGGAAGGGGCCCGGCGGCGTCGGCAGCCAGTTGGCGCGCAAGCTGCCCTCGGGCGCCTCGCGCTGCATCGCGATCTCCAACGCGCCGTCGGCACCACGCGCCAAGCCCTGGGTGCGATCGCCGATCGCATAGCGCCCGATCGCGTTGCGGGTGAAGAAGGCGCGGCCGTCCGGGGTCAGCTCGTACATCGATAGCGACCAGAAGGCGTCGACCGGCGGCAGGTCGCCGGGCCCGAGCCGCAGGCGATAGCGGCCGGCCCCGTCGAGGGCCGCCCCTGCCGCATCGACATTGGCCGAGATGTAGACCGCCTCGGCCTGCTCGAGCGCGCCCAGCCCAATCAGCGCGATAATGGCCCGCAGCATGTAGTCGTCGCCGAAATTGCCGATCTCCCGCGGCGGGCGGATCCAGCCGTCGACCGGCTTGCCGACCGCGGCGCCGACATCCTTCATCGTCGACCGGGCCGAGAGCAGCCCCGCATACCAGATGCCGCGATCGAGCAACGAGAGCGCGCCACCGGAGGCATCGGGCCGCACGCCGACCTCGCCGAAGCGGGCCAGCGCCATGTTGTCGCGCGCCGGCGGCGGGTTCTCGGCCAACAGGCGGTTGACCAGCGGCACATAGGCCGCGGGATCGTTGGGCTTGTCGCCCGGTGCCGCCTCGGTCGGCACCGCGAAGGTCATGCCGCCACGGGCCAGCGGCGTCAGCAGGCATTTGTCCTGCAGCGCGTGCACGGCCGGCAGATCGTCCGGACCATCGACCAGGAAGCGGCACAGGGCCCAGGCCCAGGGCGTCGGCGAGCGGATCACCTTCAGCCCCGACGGCGCCTCGCCCTGCCAGCCGGGGCCGGCGATCACCACCTCCTGGGCCCTGGTGCCCGTGGTGCGGCGGCCCAGGCAGGCGAAATTGTTGGTGTACATGTCCATCAGCGCCGCCGAGTAATAGCGATCGCCGGTATCGGGCAGCGACAGCAGCAGCGCCCCGCCCCGCAGGTCGAGCCAGGCCGAGGAATAGAGCGTGTCGTTGTTAGGCGTCGTCACCTCGCGCGCCCGATCGTCGGTCAGCATGCGGCGATGGGCGAACATGTTGGGCGGCAGCGGCCGCTGCGCGCCCAGCGCGATCTGGCGCGTGCGGTACATCTCGTAGAGCGGAAAGGTGAAGATGAAGGCGTCGCGCGCCGTGCCCGGCCCGCCCAGCGCGAAGGCCGGGGCCGGCGCGAGACCCGCGGCCGCACCGGCCAGCAGCAACCGCCGTCTGTCGATCATCACACACTTACCGCGTCGAGCCAGGTCAACAGGTCGGCCACGACCTCGCCCCGGCAGGTTTCGTTGAACAATTCGTGACGCGCGCCGGGATAGAACTTGTATTCGACCCGCTTCAGCCCGGCCTGGCCATAGGCCGCCAGCAACTGTTCGAGGCCCCGGGTATTGTCCGACACCGGATCCTGGCCGCCGGCGATGATCCAGATCGGCAGATGCTTCGGGATCCTGGCCTGCATTTCCGGCCGCGACAGCGGCCCCAGCGCCGACAGGAGATCGACCCAGGTCTGCACCGTCGGGCTGAAGCCGCATTGCGGATCGGCGATGTAGCGGTCGACCTCGACGGCATCGCGGCTCAGCCAGTCGAACGGCGTGCGCGTCTCGCCGAAGCGGCGGTTGAAATCGTCGAACGACATCCGCTGCAGCAGCGCCGACCGCCCGCGCGGACCGAGGCGCCAGCGTTCGAAACGGGCAAGCTGCAGGCCCATCCAGGCGATCGGCGGCGGCGCGCCGTTCGAGGCCGACAGCACGGCGCCGGCCAGCCGCCCGTCATGCTGATAGAGGAACTGCTGGGCGATGAACGATCCCATCGAATGGCCCAGCATGATGATCGGCACGCCGCGCCATTCGGCATCGATGCGGCGATACAGCGTCTCGACGTCGGCGACCAGCCTGGCCCAGCCGTCGTTGTCGGAAAGGTGACCGAGATCGGCCACCACCTCGGCGGTGCGGCCGTGGCCGCGATGGTCGTTGGCGTAGACGCCGTAGCCTTGCGCGGTCAGCGCCTCGGCGAGCCTGGCATAACGCCCGGCATGCTCGGCCAGGCCGTGGGCGATCTGGATGATGGCGCGCGGTTCGGCCTGATCGGGCAGCCAGCGATAGGCGAAGATGGCCAGGCCGTCGGCGCCGTTGTATTCGAAATGATGGACCTGCATGGCCCCCCGGCCCTTAGCCCCCCTGCTGGCCGGCGATCAGCTAGACGTGCTGGCCGCCGTTCACGTGGATCTCCGCCCCGGTCATGTAGGAGGATGGCGGCGTGCACAAGAAGTAGATCAGCGCCGCCACTTCCTCAGGCCTGCCCAGCCGCTTCATCGGGATTTCGCGCTGCACGATCTCGTCGGTGCCGGGCGACAGGATCGCGGTGTCGATCTCGCCCGGCGCGATCGCATTCACCCGCACGTTATGCGGCCCGAAATCATGCGCCATCTCGCGCGTCAGCGCGGCCAGCGCGGCCTTCGAACAGGCATAGGCGACGCCGGCGAACGGATGCACCTTGGAACCGGCGATCGAAGAAACGTTGACGATCGAGCCCTGGGCCGCCTTCAGCTCGGCAAACAGCCCACGGGCAAGCAGCGCGGTCGAGATCAGGTTGACGTTCAGGACCTGCAGCCAGGTCGAATAATCGGTCTCGAGCACGCCGAGCCGGGCCCCGCCCGGCCCCTTCGGCGAGATGCCGGCATTGTTGACCAGCGCATGCAGCTTGCCGCCGTCGAGCTTGGCGCGCAGATCGTCGATCGCGCGGGGCAGGCCGTCGACATCGGCAAGATCGAGCTGGATATGGTTGGCCTCGCCGCCCTCCCAGGGGCAGTGGGGCGAAAACGCATGGCGGGAAACCGTCAGCACGCGCCAGCCGGCCGCACTGAAACGCTTGACCGTGGCATGGCCGATCCCACGGCTGGCGCCGGTGAGAAGGAGGGTCTTCTGCTCGTCGCTCATGCCCGGCAAGCTATAGAGGCCGGGGCCCCGCGGCAAGGGGCCTGCGGCTGAATATAAGCCGCAGGCCGGCTTATATCGTCAGTGGCTCATCAGGACGGGCATTTCCGCCCGGGCCAGCACCTCGGCAGTCACCCCGCCGAAGATCAGCCGGCGCATATGGCTGCGAGAATAGGCCCCCATCACCAGCAAGTCACAATTGCCGACCGCGGCCATCACCGCCTGGCCGGCATGCCCGCCGGACAGCGGCAGGTCGCGCGACGAGGCCGTTATGCCGCACAGCCTGAGGTAATCGACGACGTCGCCGCCGCGCGGGCCTTCCGGCGTGCCTTCCTTGACCGACAGCACCTCGACCTGCTCGGCCCGGGCCAGGAACGGCAAGGCACCCTTGAGCGCCCGCCCGGCCTCGATCGACCCGTTCCAGGCGATGATCGCCTTCTTCCCGAAGGACATGTCGGTGGTCTTGGGCGGCAGGACCAGCACCGGCCGGCCGGTATCCTTGAGGCAGGCCTGCACCACCGGCGTCGGCCCTTCCTCGGCGCCCGGACGGGCGACGATGATCAGGTCGGCCAGCCGGCCGGCCTCGGCCACCACGTCGTCCTCGGGGCCGGAACGTTCGACATAGGCGGTCTTGGCGCCGGCGCCGTAATCGCGGATCAGCCGGTCGTAGAGGGACCGGGCGCGGCTGGCGCGGCTGGCCCCTTCCTGTTCGGCGGCATTGACGATCTGCTCGATCATCGCCGCCGTCATGCCCTCGCCGACGAAGGCCACCGCATCGCGCGGATCGATCGCCGGATGGAGGAATTCGACCTGCGCCCCGAAGCTTTCGCCGAGTTGCAGGGCAACGGTTCCCAGTCGCACATCGTCATCCCCGCCGCTGAGCGGCAGGAGGATCTTCCGGATCGTCATGACAGCCTCCCCGTCCGGATTGAACTACGGGCGATATTCTACCCGGGGCCGGCGGCATGGCAAAGCGCCTGTTGCCCTGCCCCTGAGTTCCAGCGGCATTTCATGGCAAACCGTTAACGGCGAATTGGCCGGATTGGTTTCAACCGACGGCCAGGAACACTTGATCGGCCAGTCATCGCCCCCTACCCTGTCGACCGACTGGTAACCCGACAGCGCGAAGGCCGAGACAGGACGAAATGAAGTTTCAGGGCACCGATTCTTACGTCGCCACCGCCGATCTCAAGGTCGCGGTCAATGCCGCGATCACCCTCCAGCGGCCGCTGCTGGTCAAGGGCGAGCCCGGCACCGGCAAGACCATCCTGGCCTACGAGATCGCCAAGGCGCTCGGCCGCGACCTGATCACCTGGCACGTCAAGTCGACGACCAAGGCCCAGCAGGGCCTGTACGAATACGACGCGGTGTCGCGCCTGCGCGATTCCCAGCTGGGCGACGCCCGGGTCCACGACATCGGCAACTACATCGTCAAGGGCAAGCTGTGGGAGGCCTTCACCGCCCCGGGCCACCCGATCCTGCTGATCGACGAGATCGACAAGCCCGACATCGAATTCCCCAACGATCTGCTGCTCGAGCTCGATCGCATGGAATTCTTCGTCTACGAGACCGGCCAGACGGTGAAGGCCGAGCAGCGCCCGATCGTCATCATCACGTCGAACAACGAGAAGGAGCTGCCCGACGCCTTCCTGCGCCGCTGCTTCTTCCATTACATCCGCTTCCCCGACCGCGAGACGATGCAGGACATCATCGAGGTCCATTTCCCCAAGATCCAGCAGGAGCTGGTGCGCGAGGCGCTGACCGTCTTCTACGACGTGCGCGAGACGCCCGGCCTGAAGAAGAAGCCCTCGACCTCGGAACTGCTCGACTGGCTCAAGCTGCTGATGCACGAAGACCTGCCGCTCGACGTGCTGAAGAGCCGCGATACCAACAAGCTGATCCCGCCGCTCGCCGGCGCGCTCTTGAAGAACGAGCAGGATGTGCATCTGTTCGAGCGGCTGGCCTTCATCGCCAAGCGCGAGCGCAACTGACCGGGCTGGGAGAGCGCAGCCGATGTTCGTCAACTTCTTCCTGGAGCTGCGCAAGGCGAAGGTGCCGGCCTCGCTGCGCGAATACCTGACCCTGATCGAGGCGATGAAGGCGGGCGTGCCCTCCTATCGCGTCGAGGATTTCTACTACCTGTCGCGCAGCGCCCTGGTGAAGGACGAACGCAACCTCGACAAGTTCGATCGCGTCTTCTCCCAGGTCTTCAACGGCATGGAATTCCTGTCGGACGAGGTCTCGGCCGAGATCCCGGAGGAATGGCTGCGCAAGCTCGCGGAGAAATTCCTGACCGACGAGGAGAAGGCGCAGATCGAGGCGCTGGGCGGCTTCGAGAAGCTGATGGAGACGCTGCGCAAGCGCCTGGAGGAGCAGAAAGAGCGCCACCAGGGCGGCAACAAGTGGATCGGCACGGCCGGCACCTCGCCGTTCGGCGCCTACGGCTACAACCCCGAGGGCGTGCGCATCGGCCAGGACAAGTCGCGCCACCGCCGCGCGGTCAAGGTCTGGGACAAGCGGGAATACAAGAACCTCGACGACACCGTCGAACTCGGCACCCGCAACATCAAGGTCGCGTTGCGCCGCCTGCGCCAGTTCGCCCGCGAGGGGGCGGAGATGGAGCTGGACATGCCCGGCACCATCAAGTCGACCGCGAACAATGCCGGCTATCTCGACCTCAAGCTGCAGCCCGAGCGGCACAACAAGGTCAAGGTCCTGATCCTGTTCGATGTCGGCGGCTCGATGGACGACCATATCCGCGCCACCGAGGAATTGTTCTCGGCGGTACGGACCGAGTTCAAGCACATGGAGTATTTCTACTTCCACAACTGCGTCTACGAGAAGCTGTGGAAGGACAACCGGCGCCGCCACACCGAGTTCGTGCCGACCAGCCAGGTGATCAACACCTACGCCCGCGACTACAAGGTGATCTTCGTCGGCGACGCGACGATGAGCCCCTACGAGATTTCCTATCCCGGCGGCTCGGTCGAGCATTGGAACGAGGAGCCCGGGCAGCTCTGGGTCCAGCGCCTGCTGGAACATTGGCCGAAGGCCGCCTGGCTCAACCCGGTGCAGGAGAAATACTGGAACTACACCCCGTCGGTGCAACTGGTGCGCCAGCTGATGACCGACCGGATGTTCCCGCTGACCCTCGAGGGGCTCGAGCGGGCGATGCGCGAGCTGAGCCGGTAACAACCGGCCCAGCCCACGCCGCGATCAGGCGCGGGCGCCGCCGCGGAAGCGCAGGGCGTCCTGGTTGATGCCCGAGAACTGCGCGGCCACCCAGCGGAAAGCGGCGCGCAGCATGCTGGCGACCAGCAGCGAACGGTTGAGGCGCGCGGCCTGCTCGAGGGCGAGAACGTCATGGAGCGGCAGGGCGATCTTGGACTGGGTGGTCATGGCAGCCTCCTGAAGGGGCAGTGTTCCTGACCCAAATCTACGCTTGTTGCCGCACCGCGATAAGATCATGCTGCGGCGCAGCAATTGTGACGCGGGGTCACAGATCGATGGATCGCCTTGACGACATGACCGCCTTCGTCCGCGTGGTCGAGGACGGCAATTTCTCGGCCGCCGCGCGCAGCCTGCATCTGACGCCGTCCGGTGTCTCCAAGCTGATCGGCCGGCTGGAGGACCGCCTGGGCGTGCGCCTGATCCAGCGCACGACGCGGCGACTGGCGCTGACGGCCGAGGGGCGGACGTTCTACGAACGCTGCCGCGACATCCTCGCCGAGGTCGAAACGCTGGAGCAGGACGTCGGCGCCGCCCGGTCCGAGCCGCGCGGCACGGTGCGGATCTCGCTGTCGAACGGCTTCGGCCTGACCCAGGTCGTGCCGCTGCTGCCGGAATTCTCAGGGCTGTACCCGAAGGTCCAGATCGTCCTGATCTTCCAGGAACATATCGTCGACCTGATCGCCGAAGGTTTCGACCTCGCCATCCGCCTCGGCGCCATCCGCGACGAATCGCTGGTCGCCCGGCGCCTCGGCGAACACCGCCGGGTGGTCTGCGCGGCGCCGAGCTATCTCGATACCCAGGGTGTGCCGCGCACGCCGGAAGACCTGGCCCGGCACGATTGCCTGATGTTCGACGCGCCGGAAGCGCTGAACCACTGGCCGTTCCGCTGGCCCGACGGCCGGGCGGAACGGGTCGCCATCAAGGGCACGTTCCGCTCCAACAACGGCGAGGCGCTCTACAACCTGCTGCTGGCCGGCACCGGCATCGCCAACGCCGCCGATTTCCTGGTCAAGCGCGACCTGCTGCGGGGCAGGCTGATCCCCCTGCTGCGCGACTATGCCGAAACCCAGCCGACACCGATCAACGCGGTCTATCCCCACCGCCGGCATTTGCCGGCCAAGACCCGGGTCTTCGTCGATTTCCTGGCCGACCGCTTCGCCGGCTCGCCCTGGACGTTCTGAGAGGCACCGAGCGCGATGGTCTAAACGACCACGTCGAAATCAAAGTCCCCAGCGTCCCGTGGCATGCGGCCATGATTCTTGAGCAAAGTGCCGATCGCCAATGGCGAGACGGAGAAATGATCAGCCACATCTTGCTGACTTTCGGCAGAATAATCACCGTGGAGCATTTCTTCGACGACCGAAAAAGGGCTGAGAAGTTCAGCCGCAAAAGCCCGTTGCGCCTTCTGCCGATATGTGGAGGCACGCGTCGCAGGAAAGAGCGTTCCACCGGAGCTCATGAGTCGATCGCCAAGCAACCTCGCAAGATCAAAGCGGCGCCCCGTTTGCCATTTCGAGCGCAGCACGATCTTCGCTTCATGCTTTTTGTCATCCAACGCGAAGGACAGATCCGCCGCTCCTGACGCCGCATCGACAATCACGTCCTTTTTTGTCCCAACCATATCGGCCAGTTGGTCATTCGAAATTGGACCATCCTCCAGCTTCAGCTGCGCTCGCAGTTCCTGCGCAACTCGTGCTCCCAACCTCCAGGCCGGAATATGGGCACTACGCGCACTTCCGAGGGGTACGTTCAGCTTGACCAGGTTGCGCGACGACGCTGAGTATCCACAAGTCTGCGCGATATTTGTAAATGTCGCGGCCGCCAGCTTAACTGGATCGTAGCGCCGCTGGGCACTATGGGCAGCGAGTTCATCCACGGCCTCGGCGCCTAACTGCTTCACGTCACCAAGCAATTGTTCAACGGCATCGTCGTCAACTTCATCAGGATCACGTCCGAGATACGCTTCTAATTTCCGCCGCTTCGCGATCTCCGGATCGCTACGCTCAGCTGTAACATCGGCCCAGATGCGCGACAGATTCGTATCGCGGAGGCCCTCATTCTCTATCCGCTGCAAGACCTGCGCGATGAACGTATCGACAGATGCTTCGAACTCGCTTGACGGAACGACCAAAGGTAGCGCCCCGACATAGCGGAACGGCTTCGCCTCTGGTCGCGCGGAGGGCTCAGCGATCAGTGCTGTCCGAACGCCGTCTGAGAAGATTGTGAGATTCGGCCATACATAGCCCTCACCGATCGACGTCATCCGGTGAGCAAAGTCCCAGCCCGCAGCAGCGGAGCGCGCCTCCCACCGGAGACGCCACCAATTCCAAGCGAACCACTGCGCGACATGGTAGCCGGAAACCAGCGGGCCTCGCCTGTAGCTATTGATAAAGGAATCGAAACCCTCAGTCAGTGCGCCATTGGGTGTCCGAATCGCGAAAAGACCAAAGGCCGCCTTTTCCTCGGGGGAGCCTTCGGTCAGCCGTTCAGGATCGAGCGTTATGTCGAGCATTCCCCGCACCGCTGCTTCCATTCCTTTCGCACATACTCCCGCATTGCCCGATCATCGTCACCGAGACGATAGCCGTGATATCCGCCCCGACCATCGCCAGAAGTTTTAGCTTCATACACCTCCCCGTCGGCATCGACCGACCAAACATACTTTGGTGCATCGTCGTCTGCGAACGGGCTCAGCATGCCCAATCGAATACCACGCCGAAACAGGGCCACCGCCTCATCAAGAAGCACCGGGCGGAGTTCATCACATGGCGATTTCGATGGTCGAGGATTCTGGGGCGGTGTGAAATCGTAGTTGCCAGGGTGAAGCTTGTGGTTAGCTGAACCCACATAGTGCAGGCGCGCGATCAATGCCTGTGTCACCGCTTCACCCAAAAATTCTGTATCGGCAATTCGCCGATCCGGACGATTGCTTTGCCGCTTCCTAATCGACATCGCCACCTTCCAATAAGGGCATCGATCCATGTTGGCCTATCTTCAATAGTTGCGCAATTTTATCTTTGCGCAACCTGAATAGGTTGCCCTGGACGTTCTGAGGGTCAGCGGCCGGGCAAGGCCCCGGCCGTCTCGTTCGCCTCGCTGGTATCGCCATGGACCGTCTCGCGGATCACCCGCGTCGTCACCTCGTTCAGGTACTGCATCAGGGCGACGTTCAGCTCCTGGAATTCCGGCCACAACACCTGCTCGGCAAAACCCTGGGGTACGCGCAGCATCACGGTGGTGACCCGCTGGCGGGCCCGGCGGTAGGGCAGCAGCCCGTAGCGGCGGCACAACGCCAGGAACAGCCGGCGCGACCACTGGTCGGGTAGCGAGAACTGCATCTCGACCGCGGGATCCCGCTTCCCCTGCTCGCCCAGCTTGGCCCGGATGCGATCGCGCGCCGCCTCGGCGGCGAGCCGCTCGCCATCCGTGCCGGCCCCGGCAAACAGGGCCTCGATCTTGCGGAGTTTTTCACGCAGCTGCGCTTCGTCGGTCATGTCAGTGACCGTCGAACAGGGCCTGCAGCCCGGCTCGGTCGGCCCCTTGGGCCAGGCCGAGCC
>JAEYTW010000165.1 GCA_023433835.1 Pseudomonadota bacterium
CCCCTATCTGGTCGGCGCGACCCTCTTCGTCGCCTCGCCCGCGACGATGGGCGACGCCGAGAAGCTGCCCGACATCCTGAGCCAGAACGGCGTGACGGTGCTCGACACCGTGCCGACGCTGCTCGGCATCCTGCCGCGCGACGTGCCGTCGCTCCGCCTCGTCCTGCTCGGCGGCGAGGCGATGCCGGAGCCGCTGGTCGCGCGCTGGGCGAAGCCCGGCAGGCGGCTCTTCAACACCTATGGACCGACGGAGGCGACCGTCGTCGCGACCGCGGGCGAAATGCGCGTCGGCGAGCCGGTGACGATCGGCGGCCCGATCCCGAACTATACCTGCTACGTGCTGGACGACGAACTGCGCCCCGTGGCCCGCGGCGTCGAGGGTGAGCTGATGATCGGCGGCCCCGGTGTCGCCCGCGGCTATCTGAAACGGCCCGAGCTGACGGCCGAGAAGTTCGTCGCCAACCCGTTCGGCACCGACGGCCTCGATCCCGTGCTCTATCGTTCCGGCGACGCGGTGAGCCTGGACGAGGCCGGCCGCATCCGCTTTCACGGCCGCATCGACGACCAGGTCAAGATCCGCGGCTTCCGCGTCGAGCTGGGCGAGATCGAGGCCCGGCTGTCGACCCTGCCGGGTATCTCGAACGCCGCGGTGGTGATGCGCCGCGACGACGACATCGACCGGCTGGTCGCCTTCGTCGTGCCCGAAGCGGGCGCCGAGCTCGATCGCCCCGCCCTGCGCGCCAGACTGCGCGAGCAGCTGCCGCCCTACATGGTGCCGGCGCATTTCGAGGAAATGGCGGTTCTGCCCCGGCTGACCTCGGGCAAGACCGACCGCAAGGCGCTGAAGGCCGCGCCGCTGGTGGCCGTGGTCCAGGCGGAAGCGCAGGAGGAGCCGGAGACGGCGACCGAGGCCGCCCTGCTCGCCGCCGCCAGGCCGCTGTTTCCCGGCCAGGCCATCCCGTTCGAGGCCGATTTCTTCACCGATCTCGGCGGCCATTCGCTGCTGGCGGCGACCTTTCTGGCCGCGGTCCGCAAGACGCCCGAGTTCGCCCATCTGACGCTGCAGGATGTCTACGGCGCCCGCAGCTTGCGGGCGATGGCCGCCAAGCTCGACGAGACCCGGCCCGCCACCGGCCGCGACCTGTCGTTCGCGCCGCCGCCGCTGTGGCGCCGCCTGTTCTGCGGCCTGGGCCAGCTCGCCGTCATGCCGCTGCTGCTGACCATGCTGACCGGCCCGTGGCTGACCGTATTCGTGACCTACGAGCTGATCGCGGAAGACCATGAGATCGAATGGTCGGAGGTCGGGCTGCTGCTGCTGGTCTATGCCGGCGTCAACCTCGCCATCATGCTGACCGGCGTCATCGGCAAGCGGCTGGTCTTGTGGCGGGCGACGCCCGGGCGCTATCCGCTGTGGGGTTTCTATTACTTCCGCTGGTGGCTGTCGCGCCAGCTCGCCGGTTACGCCCATCTCGGCTACATGCAGGGCACGCCGCTGGCGGCCGCCACCTTGCGGCTCTTGGGCGCCAAGGTCGGGCGCAACGTCTCGGTCGGCGATGTCGAGGCCGGCGCCGTCGACCTGCTGACCATCGGCGACGACGTGACGCTCGGCGGCCGCATGCGCTTTGCCAATGCCGAGGTGATCGGCAACGAACTGGTGATCGGTGCGGTCGACATCGGCCGCGATGCCTATATCGGCACGTCCTGCGTCGTCGGCCACGACGTGGTGATCGGCGAGGGCGCGGAACTGGCCGACCTCACCGCCGTTGCGGCCGGCGGCCGCATCGGCGCCTGGGAACATTGGGACGGCGCCCCGGCGCGCCAGGTCGGCAAGGTCGACCCGAATGCCCTGCCCACCCCGGTCCTGTCGCCCGCCCCGGCCGTGCAGGCCCTGCGCAATCTCTACTACTGGCTGGTGACGCTGTTCATGCCGTCGCTGGCCCTGCTGCCGATCTTCCCGGCCTATTACATGCTGGACCAGTACGACGACGTGCTGGCCGACGTGATCGGCAAGAATTACTACTGGTTCCTGCCGATCCTGACCTGGCCCACGGCGATGATGCTGATCCTGGGCACCGTGCTGCTGGTCATCGCCGTGCGCTGGATCGTGCTGCCCCGCGCGCCCGCCGGCACCTATTCGATCCATTCCGGCTTCTACCTGCGCAAATGGACGGTGGCGCTGGCGTCGGAAGTGATGCTGGAGACGCTGTCGTCGCTGTTCTCGACCACCTACATGCGCATCTGGTATCGCGCGATGGGTGCCAAGGTCGGCCGCGACACCGAGATCGCCACGAACTTCTCGGGCCGCTACGACACCATCGACGTCGGCGACAAATGCTTCGTCGCCGACGAGGTCGTCATGGGCGACGAGGATCTGCGCCGCGGCTGGATGACGCTGAAGCAGGTGCGCACCGGGTCGCGGGTCTTCATCGGCAATGACGCGGTGCTGCCGCCCGGCGCCGACATCCCCGACGGCGCGCTGATCGGCATCAAGTCGAAGCCGCCGGCCGACGGGCCGATGCAGCCGGGCGAAACCCGCTTCGGCAGCCCGCCGATCAGGCTGCCGGTGCGCCAGCGCTTCGACGGTTCGGATGCCGACAAGACGTTCGAGCCGCCGTTCTGGCGCCGCGTGATGCGCGCGGTGTTCGAGCTGTTCTCCGCCTCGATGCCAACGATGATGTTCATCACGCTGGGCACCATCGCCGCCGAACTGGTGCTGTTCCCCGCGCTGGAGGAAACGCAGAGCTTCGTGCGCGACTTCCTGCCCGTCTTCGTCGCCACCGCCGTCGGCTGCTCGATCATCCTGGCCGGCATCGTGCTGGGCCTGAAATGGCTGGTCATGGGCACCTACCGCGCCGGCGCCCATCCGCTGTGGTCATGGTGGGCGTTGCGTACCGAGGCGATGACGACCCTGTACTGGGGCACGGCCGGCCGCGTGCTGCTCGACGCGCTGCGCGGCACGCCGATGCTGCCCTGGGCGCTCAGGCTGTTCGGGGCCAGGATCGGCCGCGGCGTATTCCTCAATACGACCGACCTGACCGAGTTCGACTGCGTCGAGATCGGCGACTACGCCGCGATCAACGCCACCGCCAATCTGCAGACCCATCTGTTCGAGGATCGGGTGATGAAGATCGGCCGGATCGAGATCGGCCGGGGCGTCTCGATCGGCGCGGCCTCGACCGTGCTCTACGATACCGCCGTCGGCGAGCATGCCCGCCTCGGGCTGCTCACCATCGTGATGAAGGGCGAGAGCATACCGCCCGACACCACCTGGGCCGGCGCGCCGGCCCAGCCTTCTGCGACTTAAGGACCGGGCGGCAGGTCGTAGAATTCGACCTGCATCCGCATGGGCCCGAGCGGCGCCACGAAATGGGGCTGCTCGGGCTTGACGAGACCGGGGATCGCGGGATCGAGGATCACCTCGCCCGCCGGCTCGATATAGGTCAGCCGGAGCTGGCCCTCCAGCACCCGGATCACGCCCCAGACGCCGGCCTTGGTCCGATGCTCGGCCCGCAGTGCTGCGGGCAGCGTCACCTCGTCGAAGACCGGCGTCGTGCGATAGGGCGCCGCGCTCATTACCGCACCGCCATCCGGATGTCGGCCGCATGGTCGGGATACGGCGCCAGCTTGGCCTCGTCCACCGGCACGCCGGCGAGCTGGTTGGCAAAGCCGTGGTTGACGTCGCGGTGATGGGCTTCGTCGGCCCGCACCACCAGCACCACGTCGCGCAGCGTCGCGTCGTCGGGCAGCTTCCAGTAGTGCCGCGCGATCTCCGGCGCGGCGACGATCGGCGACCGGCCCTCGTCCAGCTCGCGCAGGTAATGCGTGTAGCTGATGACCGCCTCTTCCTCGAAATAGCCGACCACGCGATGGGCGGTCTTGGCGCTGACCAGGTAGAGCAGGAAGAAGCCGATATAGAACACCCACTGCACGCCCAGGATGACCATGCGCTCGAACAGCGTCGGCTTGGCGACCTCGATGAAGGTCATCAGGTGCATGCGCTCGTTCTCGGCCTCCTCCATCAGCGTGCGGATCCAGCCCTGGTCGTCGGTCATCCGGCGCAGGCAGCGCAGATGGGTCAGGGTGGCACCGACCATGCCGGGCACCGCCGCGACGGTTTCCAGGACGATCGCGCGATGGCCGTAACGCTTGGCGAAGAAGGTATCGGCGCAGAAACGCAGGACTTTGGTGAAACCGAGCGCGATGCGGTCCGACAGATCGACCGGCCGATGATGGACGCCGAGATCGACGAACGGGACGGCGGGCATGACAGGTGACTCCTCGATACTTTGTGGCGAACCAGATCGTTCGTCCGCCACAGATCTATGCCTGTCGGCCGTGCTATACAGGATGCCAAATTGCCGCATGCACCACAGCGAAGGGGGAATGCCATGGATCTCGTCACGCCGCCGCCCGAAGTCGTGCCTTACGGCCTTCGCGCGATGCACACCATCGGCACCGTCGACGGCGGGCTGAAACCCGCCGCCCGGGCCATCATTGCCGCCGCGCAGAAGCTGATCCTGAAGTCCGACCTCGACGTCGACGGCCTCGACCCGATCACGCCGGGAGAGCTCGCGGCCCATATCCACGATCCGGCCCTGGCGCGACAGCTTGTCACAGGCATGACGGTGGTCAGCCTGGCGGACGGCCTGCCCCGCCCGGAGACGGTCGCCCAGGTCGAACGCTTCGCCAAGGCCTTGGAGGTCGACGAACCCTGGCTCAAGGCGATCCACAAGCTGGCCCGCCAGCAGATGCTGATCTTCCGCCTCGACTTCATGCGGCGCAGCCATATCGCGGCGCTGTTGCGCGACACCTACCAGGACAAGGGCATGATCGGCCTGGTCAAGGACGTGCTGGGCTTGCGCGGCGTCCATGCCGACCCCGAGTTGGCGGCGCGCTACATCGCCCTGGGCAACCTGCCCGAGGGCACGCTGGGCCGCGCCTTCTTCGACCATTACCGGCAGAACGGTTTCGCCTTCCCCGGCGAGCCGGAAGGTTTCCCCGAGGCCGGCGTCTATCACGACTTCGGCCACGTGCTGGGCGGCTATGGCACCGATCCGAAGGGCGAAATGGGCGTCGGCGGCTTCCAGGCCGGCTTCCGCAAGGAAAACCCGGTCTTCATGGCGCTGTTCGTGGTGCTGACCTTTTCGACCGGCGTCAACATGACGCCGCTGCCCCAGCCGCATATCGAGTCCATTCTGGCCGAACCCGGCGTGGCCGAGGAATTCCTCACCGGCATCCGCCGGGGGGCGGCGATGAACACCGACCTGTCGGACCGCTGGGATTTCTGGCCGCTGCTCGCCTTGCCGCTCGACGAGGCGCGGGCGAAGCTAGGCATCCCGCCCCGGCATTAGCTCGGCCGCCCAGGACGCGATCTCGCCCGGCGTCGTCAGCCAGATATCGTCGCGCCGGGCAGCGATATGGGCCAGGGCCCGGGTCAGCGCGCGCAGGCGGAACGGCTGCCCCGAGATGAATGAATGGACGACGAGGCTCATCACCAGCGGTTGCCGTTCGGATGCCGCCAGCATCTCGTCGAACTCGTCGACGATCATGTCGGCGAAATCGCGGGCGGTGGCCTGCCGGCCGATCATCGTCGATGAATCGTTGAGCTCCAGCGCGTAAGGCACCGCCAGCAGCGGCGTTGCTGCGGTCTTCAGCCAGACCGGCTGGTCGTCGAGGCGGAAATCGACGACATAGCGGAAACCCGCCTGGGCCAGCAGATCGAGGGTGCGCGGGGTGTGTGCAAGCCACGGGCTGGACCAGCCGGCCGGCGGCCGCCCCTCCTCGGCCGCGATGCGGGCCGCCACCGCGGCGATGTAGGCCGCTTCATCCTCCGCCCCCATCGTCGCCAGGCTGTCCGAATTGCTGTGGCCGTGGGCGATGAATTCGGCGCCCACGGCGCGCGCCGCATCGATGACGGCCGGCGCATGGTCGTAGACCGCGGTATTCAGCAACATGGCCGGGCGGATGCCGAATTCGGCCAGCCGGTCGAACAGCCGGAAGCAGCCGACGCGGTTGCCGTAGTCGCGCCAGGCGGTGTTGACCAGGTCGGGCTGCGGCGCGCCGGGCAACAGGTCCTCGGTCATGCCGCGGCCGAAATCATATTCCTCGACGCCGACCGCGACATAGACGGCGAGCTTGCGGCCGTTCGGCCAGCGGTATTGCGGCCGCGCGGTGATCGCGGAGAAGTCGTAGCGCCCGTGGGTGGCAAGCATCGGTTCAGTTCCTGACAGGGTTTCGAGCATCGCCGATCCAGCGGTTCATGCCGACGTCGCGGCCTGCCGCCTGGGCGTACATGGCGTGGTAATGGGGCAGCCAGCGCTCGGCCGCCGCCGCCGCTTCCGTCAGGGCCGTGGCACGGCCGGCAAACAGCTCGCGCGCCTCGGCGCGCAAGCCGGCTTCGTCGATGGTGGCAAGCCGGCCGTCTTCGAACACGATGCGGCCGTCGACCATCGTCATGACGACCGACGAGCCGTTCTCGCAATAGACCAGCTGGCGGTGGATGTCGTTCAGTGGCGTGAAGGCCAGCGTGTCGAGGTCGACCAGCACGAGGTCGGCCAGCCGGCCGGGGGCCACGACGCCGAGATCATCCTGCCGCCCCATCGCCCGCGCCCCGCCGCGCAGGAGACAGTCGAGGATCTCGGATGCGCGCGGCCAGCGGCGGTAATCGGGATCGCCGATGTTGTGGACCAGCCCGGCCATCTTGGCCACCGCCCAAAGATTGACGCTGTCGTCGGCGATCGCCTCGTCGGTGCCGAGGCAGATCGGGATGCCGCGATCGCGGATGCGGCGGAACGGCATGACGCCCGAGCCGAGCCGCAGGTTGCTGATCGGGTTGTGGGCGATCACCGCGCCGGAAGCGGCCACGAGATCGAGATCGTCGTCGTCGACCCACACCGCATGGATGATGTTCATCCGCGGCGACAACAGGCCGAGATCGGCGACCAGCCGGATCAGCGATCGGCCGCCGAAACGCTCATGGCCCAGCACGCGCTGCAGCTTGGTTTCCAGCATATGGGCGAAGAACGGCAGGCCGTGCCGCCGGCTCAGATCCTCCAGCGCCGCGAAATACGGCAGCGAGACACGCTGCGGTGCCGAGCAGGAGACGGCGGCGGAGAGCCGCCCGTCGGCCGCGCCATGCCAGCGCCCGATCAGATGGGCATAGGCGTCGAGCAATTCGGCCGCACCGAAGTCGCGCGGCCGGGCCAGCTCGGCCTTGAGGTCCGTGGGCAGCAGATCGGCCAGGAAGGGCAGCTTGTCGAGTTCGGGCAGGTCGGGTTCGTCCAACGCCACGGTGGCGCGGATGCCGCTGTCGGCGTAGGCCTGCATCACTGCGTCGATGACATCGGCTGTCGGCCGCGGCACGAAGAAGGCATCGTCCTGCACCGCGGTGACGCCGCCCTTCAGCATCTCGGCACAGGCGAGCTGGGTGCGGACATAGGCTTCGCGGGGCGTCGGCATCAACGCATCCAGCGCCGGGGATTCATACAGCATGAAGATTTCCAGCGGCAGGCTGTCGAGCCGCCCCTTCATGTGATTGACCGGCGAATGGAAATGGCCGTTGACCAGGCCCGGCATCAGGAGCTTGCCGCGGCCGTCGACGATGCGGGCGTCGGCCGCCGCCGTCAGCGAGGCCCCGAGCGCCGCGATGCGCTGGCCTTCGATCAGCACGTCTGACGGCGGCGACATGCCGGCGGCGGGGTCGAGGACATGCACGCCCCGGAACAGCGTGGTCATGAAAACAACCGTCCCCAGCGCCGACCCCGGGCGTCGGCCGAGCCGATCTGTGACAGGGCCCCCCACACCGCCAGCGTGACGGAATCGAGAATGGGGATATCGACCTCGCGCTCCAGCGCCCCGACACCATAGGCGGCCGGAAAATTGGTGCACCAGGTCAGGATCGCCTCGGGCCGCGACGCCGAAACCCGGCGGACCATGCCGGCGATCGCCTCATCGGGCACCGCGGCGAAATCCAGATTGTCGGCCACGTCGGCATGGGCCTCGGCCACCACATCGAGGCCTTCGCGGGCAAAGCCGGCGATCAGCTTCTTCTGGTAGTCGCCGCGATAGGGCGTGACCAGCGCGATGCGCCGCGCGCCCCGAGCCTGCAGCGCGGCCTCGAGCGCCAGGGTCGAGGTGATGGCCGGAATGCCGGTCTCGGCCGTCACCCGGCGGCAGAATTCGCGGTCGACGGCAAAGCCCAGCGTCGCCCCCTTCGAGCCGTTCCAGGCGATGACGTCGGGCCGGGCATGGGCCAGCAGGCGGGCCGCCCCCATCATGCCGTCCCAGTCGTAGTCGTCGGGGAAGAGATCGGTGCTGCCGAATACCGGCGTGCGCGAGAAATGGCCCGACACCTCGGGGAAATCGGCGAGAATCGCCGTCGTCACCCGTTCGACTACCAGGTTGGCCGAGGGCGTGACCATGCCGAGCGCGCGATGGGGCACGGTCATGCCGCGATATCCCGGACCAGGCGGTTGCGCGCCGCCTCCCAGCTGGCGACGACCGCGGTGCCCGGCGCGATGGTGTCGTGGCCGTCGTCGTTCTGGCGCACAGCGATCAGCGGCTCGCCGCCCGGCCGGCGCAGGTAGTAGTGGGTGTTGACGCCGTGATAGACGACCTGCTCGACCACCATCGCCGCCTGGTTCGGCCCGGCGGCGGTGGCGGCCGCGACCAGCCGCACCGCCTCGGGC
>JAEYTW010000169.1 GCA_023433835.1 Pseudomonadota bacterium
TCCCTATCTCGGCGCGGCGATCGCCGCGCTGCTGCCCACGCATGCCCGCAACGCCGCGGCCTTGCTGGCCGGCGGTATCGCCGTCGCCGGGCTGATCCTCGTCTTCACCGCCTACCCGACGATCGAGGGCGGCGGCATCGTGCGCTGGCAGGCCGAATGGCTGCCGCAGCTCGGTATCAACTTCGAACTGCGGATGGACGGCCTCGCCTGGCTGTTCGCCGGCATGATCACCGGCATCGGCAGCCTCGTGGTGCTCTACGCCCGCTACTACATGTCGGGCGACGATCCGGTGCCGCGGTTCTTTTCGTTCCTGCTGGCCTTCATGGGCGCCATGCTCGGCACCGTGCTGTCGGGCAACCTGCTGCAGCTGGTCTTCTTCTGGGAGATCACCAGCGTGGTCTCCTTCCTGCTGATCGGCTATCGCCACCAGTCGGCGGCGGCGCGCGACGGTGCGCGCATGGCGCTGACCGTGACCGCGGCGGGGGGCTTGAGCCTGCTGGCCGGCATCCTCGTGCTCGGCCATATCGCCGGCGGCTATCAGCTCGATCTCGTGCTCGCCCAGGGCGATGCCGTCCGCGCCCATCCGTTCTATCTCGTGGCGCTGGTGCTGATCGTGATCGGCGCCCTGACCAAGAGCGCGCAGTTCCCGTTCCACTTCTGGCTGCCGCATGCGATGGCGGCACCCACGCCGGTTTCGGCCTATCTGCACTCGGCGACGCTGGTGAAGGCCGGCGTCTTCCTGCTGGCACGGCTCTGGCCGGTGCTGGCCGGCACCGACGCCTGGTTCTGGATCGTGGGCACGGCGGGGGTGGCGACGCTGCTGCTGGGCGCCTATGTCGCGATCTTCCAGCACGACCTCAAGGGCCTCCTGGCCTATTCGACGATCAGCCATCTCGGGCTGATCACCTTGCTGCTCGGCCTCAACAGCGAACTGGCGCTGGTCGCCGCCATCTTCCACATCATCAACCACGCCACCTTCAAGGCGTCGCTGTTCATGGCGGCCGGCATCATCGACCACGAGGCGGGCACCCGCGACATGCGGCGGCTGTCCGGCCTCAACCGCCTCATGCCGTTCACCGCCCGGCTGGCGATGGTCGCCGCGGCGGCGATGGCCGGCGTGCCGCTGCTGAACGGTTTCCTGTCGAAGGAGATGTTCTTCGCCGAAGCGCTGTGGGCGCCCACGCCCCATCCGCTGATCTACGACCTGATGCCGTTTGCCGCGGTGCTCGCCGGCGCCTTCAGCGTCGCCTATTCGCTGCGCTTCATCCACGCCGTGTTCTTCGGGCCGGATCCGGAAGGGTTGCCGCGCACGCCGCACGAGCCCGAGGCCTGGATGCGGGCGCCGGTCGAGATCCTGGTGCTGATCTGCATCATGGTCGGCATCCTGCCGGCGGCGACGGTCGGGCCCTATCTGCATGCCGCGGTCCATTCCGTGCTCGGCAGTGCGACGCCGCCCTACAGCCTCGCGGTCTGGCACGGCTTCAACCTGCCGCTGGCGATGAGCGCGGCGGCACTCGGCCTCGGCGTCCTGCTGTACGCGGCGCTGCAGCGCTATCTGTCGGGCGGGGCGGAGGGGGCGCCGGTGATCCGGCTGCTGGACGGCCGGCGGATCTTCGAGCGGGCGATGGTCTTCATCGCCTGGCGCGTGGCGCGCGGGCTGGAACGCGTGCTGGGCACCCGGCGGCTGCAGCCGCAGTTGCGCCTGGTCGCCGTCGCCGCGGTGCTCGCCGTGGTTTTCACCGTGCTGGCCCGGGGGCTCGGGCCCGGCAATCTCGCCTATTCGGGCATCGATCCGGTGCTGGCGCTGGTCTGGCTCATCGGCGGCGCCTGCGCGGTCTCGGCGGCCATGCACGCCAAGTTCCATCGCCTGGCCGCGCTGCTGTCGCTCGGCGGGGCCGGCCTTGCCGTCTGCATCACCTTCGTCTGGTTTTCCGCCCCCGATCTGGCGCTGACCCAGCTGATGGTCGAGGTGGTCACCACCGTGCTGCTGCTGCTGGGCCTGCGCTGGCTGCCCAAGCGGGTCGAAACCGCCGGCGCGGTCGGGTCCGAGCCGGTCACCCGCACGCGACGCCTGATCGATCTGAGCATCGCGGTCGCGGTCGGCTGTACCGTCGCGGGGCTCGCCTTCGCGGTGATGACGCGATCGCCGCCGGTGCTGCTGGCCCAGGATTTCCTGGCGCGCGCCTATATCGAGGGCGGCGGCACCAACGCCGTCAACGTCATCCTGGTGGATTTCCGCGGCTTCGACACGCTGGGCGAAATCACCGTGCTGGGCATCGTGGCCCTGACCGTGTTCGCGCTGCTGCGGCGTTTCCGCCCGGCGGCCGACAGCATCGAGGTGCCCGAGCAGCAGCGCGAGCAGAGCGCCTACGACACGCTGCAGCCCGATCGCAAGGACGGCGACACGGCGGCCGACTGGCTGCTGATTCCCGCGCTGCTCTCGCGGCTCTTGTTCCCGGTGATCTGCCTGATCGCCCTGTTCCTGCTGCTGCGCGGCCATGACCTGCCGGGCGGCGGCTTCGTCGCGGGGCTGGCCGCCGCGATCGCGCTGATCCTGCAATACATGATCGGCGGCGCGCTGTGGGTCGAGGACCGGATCAGGATCCAGCCGCTGCGCTGGATCGGGTTCGGCCTGCTGCTCGCCACCGCCACGGGTCTCGGCGCCTGGGCCTTCGGCCGGCCGTTCCTGACGACCTATGCGGGGTACCTGGACCTGCCGGTCTTCGGCAAGATACCGACCCCCAGCGCCTTCGTCTTCGACCTGGGGGTCTTCGGGCTGGTGGTCGGCGCCACCGCCCTGATGCTGCTGGCGCTGGCCCATCAGTCGGTCCGTGCCCATCGCGCGCTGCCGCGCGACCAGGCCGCGGCGGGAGGCGAATGATGGAAGCCATCGTTGCCATCGCCATCGGCGTGCTGGCCGCCTCGGGTACCTGGCTGCTGCTGCGCCCGCGTACCTTCCAGGTGATCGTCGGGCTGTCGCTGCTGTCCTATGCCGTCAACCTGTTCATCTTCTCGACCGGCGGCCTGCGCACCGGCGCGGCCCCCGTGCTGGCGCAAGGCCAGGCGGGAACACTGGCCGAATACGCCGATCCGGTGCCGCAGGCGCTGGTGCTGACCGCCATCGTCATCGGTTTTGCCACCACGGCCCTTTTCCTCGTCGTGCTGCTGGCCGCGCGTGGCTTTACCGGCACCGACCATGTCGACGGCCAGGAGAAGGACCGGTGAGCGGCTGGATCGACCATCTGCTGATCCTGCCGATCCTGGTGCCGCTGATTGCCGGTGCCGCGATGATCCTGATCGGTGAACGGCGCCGGCCGGTGCTGGCCGGGATCGGCCTGGCCTCGACCCTGTTCATGCTCGGCCTGGCGCTGGTCCTGCTGCGCCTGGCCGCGACCGCCGAACCCGGCGCGGCGATGCGGGTCTACCGGCTGGGCGACTGGCCGGCATCCTTCGGCATCGTCCTCGCGCTCGACCGCCTGGCGGCCGTCATGCTGGTGCTGACCAGCCTGCTGGCGGTCGCGGCGCTGGTCTTCGCGCTGGCCCGATGGCATCGCGCCGGCACCTATTTCCACCCGCTGTTCCAGTTCCAGATCATGGGGCTGAACGGGGCGTTCCTGACCGGCGACCTGTTCAACCTCTTCGTCTTCTTCGAAGTCATGCTGGCCGCATCCTACGGCCTTGCCCTGCATGGATCGAGCCGCGTGCGCGTGCAGTCGGCGATGCACTACATCGTCATCAATCTGGTCGCCTCGCTGCTGTTCCTGATCGGCGTCAGCGTCATCTACGGTGTGACCGGGACGCTCAACATGGCCGATCTGGCCACCCGCATACCGGCCATCGCGGCGGAAAACCGTGCATTGATGGAGGTCGGCTGCGCGGTCCTCGGCGTGGCCTTCCTGATCAAGGCGGCGATGTGGCCGCTGGGCTTCTGGCTGCCGACGACCTATGCCTCGGCCAGCGCGCCGTCCGCCGCCATGCTGTCGATCCTCAGCAAGGTCGGCATCTACGCCATTCTGCGGCTGTGGCTGCTGCTGTTCGGCGATGATGCCGGTGCGTCGGCGGGCTTCGGCGGCTCGTGGCTGCTGATCGGCGGCCTCTGCACCGTCGCCTTCGGCTCGGTGGTGGTGCTGGCCGGGCAGACCGCCGCGCGCCTGGCCGGCGGCTGCGTGCTGGTATCGTCCGGCACCCTGCTCGCCGCGATCGCCGCGGGCCAGGTCGCGGTGACCCAGGGGGCCTTGTACTATCTGGTCAGCTCGGTCCTCGGCATCGCCGCCTTCTTCCTGCTGATCGAACTGATCGAACGCGGGCGCGACGCCGGCGCCGACATCCTGGCGGTGACCCGCCAGGCCTTCGGCGAGGAGGAGGAAGAGATCCTCTCCGAAAGCGAGGAGCAGGCCGGCATCGCCATCCCGGCCGCCACGGCCATCCTGGGTTTGAGTTTCACGACCTGCGCCCTGGTCCTGGCCGGGCTGCCGCCGTTGTCGGGCTTCGTCGGCAAGCTGACCATGCTGATGCCGCTGTTCGCGCCGGGCGCGGCGCCGACCCCGGGCGCCTGGGCCATGCTTGCCACCCTGCTGGTATCCGGGCTGGTGACGACGATCGCGATGGTCCGCACCGGCATCGACGTGTTCTGGGCATCGTCGGCCGGCACCGTCCGCATCCGCCTGATCGAGATGGGGCCGGTGCTGCTGCTCCTGGTCCTGTGCCTGGCGATGACCTTGCGGCCGCAGCCGGTGATGACCTATCTGGGCGCCGCGGCGGCGGCGCTGCATCAGCAGCTCGGCGGGGCACCGCGATGAGGCGCTGGCTGCCATTCCCGACGATCACGGCGCTGCTGCTGGCCGTGTGGCTGCTGGCCAGCCAGAGCCTCGGCCCGGGCAGCCTCGTGCTCGGCGCCGTCGTCGCCGTCGTGACGGCCTGGTCGCTCACCACGCTGGAGGTGCCGCGGGCCGTCGTCCGGCGGCCCGGCACCGCGCTCAAACTGGTGGGGACGGTCCTCTTCGACGTCGTCCGCTCCAACTACGCCGTCGCCCGCATCGTGCTGGGCGGGGGGCGGCGCGACCGGCGGTCGGGCTTTGCCAGCATCGCGCTGGAAACCCGCAACCCGTTCAGCCTGGCGCTGCTGGCCTGCATCATCACCGCGACGCCCGGCACGGTCTGGGTGGAATACGATTCCGTGCGCAATACCATGCTGCTCCATATTCTCGACCTGACCGACGAGCAGGCGTGGGCCGCCCTCGTCAGAGAACGCTACGAGAAGCCGCTGATGGAGATCTTCGGATGATATCCTCCCTGCTGCTGAGCTGGTCGATCGTCGCGGCCCAGATCCTGCTGGGCCTGGCGATGGCCTGCGCCGCCTGGCGGATCCTGCGCGGACCGCGCGCGCAGGACCGGGTGCTCGGTCTCGACGCCCTCTACGTCAGCGGGATGTGCCTGCTGGTCACCTTCGGCATCCGCACCGGCAGCACGCTCTATTTCGAGGCGGCGCTGGTGATTGCCCTGCTCGGGTTCGTCTCGACCGCCGCCTGCGCCAAGTTCCTGATGCGCGGCGAGGTCATCGAATGACGCCCCCCGCCGGCCTGCCGGCCTGGGCCGAGGTGGCCGTCGCCCTGCTGGTGCTGACCGGGGCGGCGCTGACGCTGATCGGCGCGATCGGCCTCTTGCGGCTGCGAACGTTCTACGAACGTGTCCACGCCCCCACGCTCGGCACCACCCTGGGCCTCGGCTGCCTGTTGCTGGCGTCGATGCTGTTCTTCACCCTGGCGCAGGGCCGCCTCGTCCTGCACGAGGTGCTGATCGGCGTGTTCATGGTATTGACCATGCCGGTCAGCACCATGCTGCTGGCGCGGGCGGCCTTGTACCGCGACCGGCAGGAGAACCGGCCCGACGTGCCGCCGCTGCCGATGCACCGGCCGGACGCGCCGGTTGCGCAGGATGCCCAGGATGGTTGATTGTGTCGGCCGGACTTGAAGCTTGGGAGCCTTTGAATTCCTCATGTCGCTCGATGATCTCTATGCCAAGCCCGGGCATCTGATCCGGCGCTGCCAGCAGATCGCCGTCGGGCTGTTCATCGAGGAGGCTGCGGCGCTGGGCCACGACGTAACCCCGGTCCAATACGCCGCGATGGCCGCGATCGCCGCCCATCCCGAGATCGACGCGACCCGGCTGTCCGAACTGATCGCCTTCGATCGCTCGACGCTCGGCAACGTCATCGAACGGCTGGAAGCCAAGGGCTGGATCGCCCGCCGGCCTGGCCATCAGGACCGGCGCACCAAGCGCCTGCGGCTGACCGAGGCGGGCGCCGGCCTGCTGGCTCAGATCGGACCCGCGGTCGATCGCGCCCAGGAACGAATTCTCGGCCCCTTGCCGCCGGACGAGCGTCTGGCCTTCGTCCGCATGCTGGGCCGCATCGTCGACATCAACAACGATCACAGCCGCGTGCCGCTGGGGCCCAAGCCCCGGGGCTGACCTACGGGGTCGCCGTCGCCGCCTTGTGGGCCGCGTTGCCTGCCATCACCTGCGAATAGGCGACGTAATACTTGAAGATGTTGCGCACGTACTGCACCGGCTCGCGCCCCAGCATGCGGCCGGCGGCGATCTCGACATTGTCGAACCAGACGTCGGGGTTCAGGCCCATCTGGCGCGCCTTGGCCCGTGCCTTGGCGACGCCGCCCGGCCCGGCATTGTAGGCCGCGAACGAGAAGAACACCTTGTCGGCCGGGGTCAGGTTGGGCTGGTCGAAATAATTCTTCCGCAGCAGGTTCAGGTATTTGACCCCGGCGTGAATGTTGTTCTCGAGTATCTCGATGTTCTGGACCGAGATGCTCGTATCGGCCGCGGTCTCGGGCAGCATCTGCATTACCCCGACGGCGCCGCGCTGGCTGCGCGCGGCCTGGTCGAGACGGGATTCCTGGTAGCCCTGCGCGCCGATCATCAGCCAGTCGAAGCCGAACTGGTCGGCATACCGCTTGAGGAAATCGACGACCTGCGCGAAGCGCTCGCGCTCGTCCTTGCCCAGCGCGTTGGTGACCCATTTCGTCGACTTCAGATAGCGATCGACCAACTGGTTGCCGAAGGCGCTGCCTTCGCCAACCGTCGGCACGAAGCCGTCGATCATCGCCTTCAGCCGGGGGCTGTCCTTGCGGATCGCCCAGGCGATCTCGCCGCCGTCATGCACCACGAGGTCGTCATGAACGACCAGGTCGTCATAGACCTTGCTCCAGAACTTCGCGACATAGCCGTCGGCGACGGCCGCGGGAAACAGCCCGGCATGGACCATCTCCAGCAGGTCCTCGTCCTCCAGCCGCTCGTCGGCCGGCACGATCTGCAACGGCTTCCTGCCCGCGGCGCGCCGCTCGGCGTCGAGCCGCGTCAGGCTTTCGTAGTAGGAGGAGGAGGGGCGGACATGGATCGCCACGTCGGCCAGGTCGTCGAAGGTCTTCAGGTCGGGGGCGGCCGGGCCGGTGACGACCAGTTCCTGGACGCCGCTCAGCAGCGGCGCGCCGAAATCGACCTGCTCGTTGCGCTTGGCGGTCTCGGTCAGCCGCGCGGCGGCGACGTCGCCGCGCCCCCCGCACCGGGCGGGCCGCATGGGGGGGGGGGGCCCCCCGGGGA
>JAEYTW010000198.1 GCA_023433835.1 Pseudomonadota bacterium
GTCGAGCTGTGGGACTGGACGCTCGGCCCCGGCGAGCGCTACGTCGCCGAGCCCGACCGGCCGGGCATGCGCGAGATGATCCTGGTGCTCGACGGCACGCTGATCCTGGAGCGCGCCGGCGCGCGGCAGACGGTGATGGCGGGCCAATCCACGGTCTTCGCCTCCGACCAGCCCTACGCCTACGAGAACCCGGGGCCGGGTGCCCTGCGTTTCGTCAAGAACGTCGTGGCCTAGTCCGGACGGGTCATGTCATGTTGCCCCGGGCTGATCTCTGGGGGGCGGGGCATGGCGATCTGGCGCATGGCGATCGGGGCGATGCTGTCGCTCGCCATCACGATGGGTGCGGTACGGGCGGCATCGATCTTCGACGAGGTCGAGCCGGTCGTGGTTCCGGCGCCGGCATCGCCGCGGCAATTGCCGTTGCCGCCGGGTACCCGCGTCGTCGACATGGCGGTCTCGCCGCTCGGCCCCGAGGCCATCGTGCTGACCGAGGATGCGGCCTCGGTGCAGCGCCTGCTGCGTTGGAACCTAGCCTCGGACGCGGCGCCGGCGGCCGTCGAGCTCAAGGGCTTGCCGCGGCTGAACAGCCTGGCCTGGCACCCCAAGGGATCGGTACTGTTTGCCGCCGGCGGTGCCGACATCCTCGCCTTCGAGCCGGCCAGGCTGCAGGCGGCACCCCGCCGGCTGTGGACCAACGGCCGGCCGGTCGCCGATCTCGTCGCGGCGCCGCGGCCGTTCGGCTATGGCGACAAACCCGCCTATCGGCTGATGTTTGCGGAAACCCAGCCCGACGGCCATACCGGCGTGCGCAGCGTGCGCGAGGACGGCACCGTCGCCTATCTCCTCACCGGGCTGGTCGAAGACCCGCCGCTGCAGGTCGACGAGAGCCTGAAGGAGTCGGTGAACGTCGAGGAAGCCGGCGGCCCGCTGGCAGTCGCCGACATGCGGCCGGTCGGTTTCCACCCGGCCGGCCACGTCCTGATGCTGGCCGATGGCCGGGGCTGTTTCCTGCGCTGGTTCTACAGCCTCGACAACTGGGGCAAGTCCGAACCGTTCGGCCGCGATTGCGGCGGCTGGGTCGGCTATGCGCCGAACGGTGCGACGCTCCTGCGCTGGCATCCCGGCCGGCCGGGCGTGGAACTCGGTGACAGCCATGAGGCTGCGCGGCGCGTGGCGCTGCCCGATACCGTCCTGGCACTGCCGCCGCGGATCACCGCCGATGGCCGCGGCTTGGTGATCGCCACGGCGGCCGATGTGCAGTACCAGCCGATCGAGATCCCGCTGGCCGACGTGGTCAATGCCTGGATGTTCATCGAAACGCCGGCCGACCGCCGGTTGCTGACCGCCGAGGGCGGGGTGCTGCGCCATTTCGGGGAACAGCCCGACCAGCTCTACCAATTCTACGATACCGAATCCTATCTGTGCGGCGGCCCCGATTCCCGCGCGCCGACGCGGCCCTACCTCGTCACGACCGACATCTTCTGGGAAGTCTACGCCGCCGCCTATCAGGGCATCTTCATGACGGTCGAGCGCCAGCGGGCGATGCCGGCCTTCCGCGCCATGGTCGATGGGGCCGCGGCCGCGCTGAAGGTGCAGGCGCCGGACAGCCGGCTGGCCCGGGCCTTCGCCGCGGCGCAGGCGGTGCTGGCCGGCCAGCCCGCGGGGAATGCCGAGGCATCGCAAATCGTTGCCGCGGCCGGTACGGCCCGATCGGCCGACTGGGATATCGACCTCGACTACGCCGATTTCGCGCCGCGCAGCCATTACGTCAAGGATGCGGGCGGCCAGAACTATTTCCGGGCGGTGCGCTATCTTGCCAGGCTGCCGCTGGCGGATGGCGATGTCGCGCTGTTGCGCAGCCTGCCGCCGGCCGTCGGCAAGGCGGCCGGGCAGTGGCTGTCGACCTATCGCGCCTTCGTCGCCCGGGCGCGCGGCCCCTCGGCCTGGGCCGACGGGCCGGCACCCGCCGACCATGTCCGCCGGCCGCTGAAGACGGCGCAATTGTTTCCGCTGTCCTGGGGCTGGGACAACGAGATCTTCGACAACACCGTGCATCACCCCGACCAGCCGATGGCCGGACCAGGCGGGGACAGGCTGATGCCGACCGGCTTCGATGTCGCCGCCGTGCTGGGCAGCCCGCTGGCCCTCACCCTGCTCGAGGACAGCGGCGAGCTTGCCAGGTATCCCGATCTCGGGCCGCGCCTGAAGGAGCTGACCGCCCGCCTGCGCGCCGATCGCGCCGGCCCGCGCGATACGCTCTATACCCGCTGGCTCGATGCGCTGGCGGTGCTGTGGGCGCCGGCGGACGGCATTCCCGGCCCGCTATGGCAGGCCAAGCGCCTGCAGACCGGCCTTGCCTCCTGGGCGACGCTGCGCCACGCCACGGTGCTGGTCAACGACACCAGCGGCGCCGAATGCGGCGAGGCGGGGTTCGAGCCGATCGTCATGCGCCCGCCGCGCGGCCATGTCGAACCGGACCCCGCCGGCTTTGCCGCCATTGCCGCACTGTTCGACGAAACGATCGGGACGGTGCGCCGCCTGTGGCCCGATGGCGATCCGATGGCCGACGGCATCATCCGGCGGCTGGCCGAATCGCGCGATACCATCGGCCGCTTCCAGGCGATGGCGGTGAAGGAGACGAAGGGCCAGCCGCTGACCTCGGCGGACTATGAAAGCATCCTCTACGTGGCGCGCGCCGCCGAGCACAATTTCCTGATCTTCTACAGCCTGACCAAGGACGAGAACGCGCTGGCCGCCCCCGATCCGATGATGAAGGTGGTCGAGGTCGCCGGCAACGGCCAGACCGGGTATCTCGAGGCGGCGGTCGGCCGCCCGCTGGAATGGGACCAGATCATGCCGTCGTTCGGGCGGCGGGAAATCGCCAAGGGCGCCGTTTATTCCTATCACGAATTCGTCTCGCCCAAGCCGATCGACGATGCGGAATGGCTGAAGATGGTGCCGGGCGCGGCCCATCCCGCCTGGATCGCCCGCTTCATGTCGGACGCCAGGCTGGCCTGCCCGCCCGAGACGCCGTGATCCGTTTCCTCGTCCTGCTGCTGGCGCTGCTGTCGATACCGGGCGCCGGCCGGGCCGAACGCCTGATCTTTGCCGGCGACGTGATGCTGGCGCGCGAGGTGGCGCGCGAGGTCGCCATGCGCCGCGGCCAGTCGCCCTGGGCGGCATTCGGCGCGCTGGGCCCGGTCGATTTCGCCATGGCCAATTTCGAGGCCGCGGTCGGGCCGGGCGGCGGCTGTCCCGAGCGGCCGGCCGATCCCTGCTTCGAGGTGGCGCCGGCGATGCTGGCCCATCTTGGCCGGGCAGGTTTCGGCGCGGTCAGCCTGGCCAACAACCATGCCGGCGACCTCGGGCCGGAAGGGCGCGCGCGCACCAAGGCGGCACTGGCCCAGGCCGGCATCACCGGGCTCGATTTTGCCGACTCGCCGGGTTTCGTCCGGCTGGGCCGGCACGTTCTCGGCATCGTCGCGGTCAACCTGGTGCCCGGGCGCGACCGCGCTGTCGATGCGCTGCCCTCGCTCGAGGCCGCGCGCAAGTTGCGCCTGGCCCGCACGATGGCCGATTGGGTGGTCGTGTTCGTGCACTGGGGCGCCGAATTGCGCGACTGGCCGCAGGCCGACCAGCGGCGCCAGGCCGCCTGGTTCATCGCCCAGGGTGCCGACCTGATCATCGGCAGCCACCCGCATGTGCCGATCGAGCCCGACTGCATCGGCGGCCGGCCGGTGTTCTATTCGCTGGGCAATCATGTCTTCGACCAGAAATACCCGGCGACCAAGCAGGGGCTGATCGCCGATTGCCGGATCGACGATGCCGGGCTGTCCTGCGGGGCGCTGCGCACGCGTACCGCGGCGAATACGTCCTTTCCGCAGTTATTGCCGGAGGCGGACGGTGCCGCCGCGCTGGCGCGTTGCACCGTGCCGGCCCGGCGGGGGCTGGTGGTCGAGGGCGAACGCTTGCGGCCCTGGGGCCCCCCCGGCCGGCTGGCGATGGGGCCGATGGTGCTGGAGGGCCGGCGGCCGGACGGGCGGCCCTGGCG
>JAEYTW010000461.1 GCA_023433835.1 Pseudomonadota bacterium
GCTCGAGGTTGACCGCGTGGTGGACAAGAAGATGCTGGGACAGATCGTGCTCGCGTGCTACCGCGTGCACGGCGTGACCGATTGCTCGGCCATGTGCGACCGCATCAAGGCTCTGGGCTTTAAATACTCCACGCGCGGCGCGGTGACCGTAGCGGTTTCCGACGTCGTGGTGCCCAAGGAAAAATACACCCTGCTCGCCGAGGCGGAAAAAGAAATCGCGGTCATCCAGACGGCGTTTGAAGAGGGTATGTTCTCCAAGGAAGAGCGCTACAAGCGCGTGATCGACGTGTGGAGCAAGACCAACAAAAAGGTCACCGCGGTTCTTCAGGAGTCGCTGGATACCTTCAACCCCATCACCATGATGGCCAACTCCGGCGCGCGTGGCTCCATCAACCAGATCTCGCAGCTTGCCGGTATGCGCGGACTGATGGCCGACCCCTCGGGTCACATCATCGAGCAGCCCGTGCGCTCCAACTTCCGCGAGGGCCTGACGGTGCTGGAGTACTTCACCTCCTCGCACGGCGCGCGCAAGGGCCTTGCCGATACGGCGCTCAAGACCGCAAACTCCGGTTACCTCACCCGCCGCCTGGTCGACGTCTCACAGGACGTGATCGTGCGCGAAGAGGACTGCTACCTGTCCCGCGGCGAGCGCATCCGCGGCATGGAGGTTTCCACCTCCATCTCCAACGGCCAGGTCATCGAGACGCTGGAAGACCGCATCAGCGGCCGTGTGGCCGCCGAGCGCGTCGTCCATCCCAAGACGGGCGAGGTGCTGTGCGAAGTCAATCAGGACATCGATTACCGCATCGCGGCGCGCATCAAGGATTCGGGCATTGAAAAGGTGACCATCCGCACCGTGCTCACCTGCCGCAATGAAAACGGCGTGTGCGCCAAGTGCTATGGCGCGAACATGGCTACCGGCGAGCCGGTTGACATTGGCGAGGCCGTGGGTATCGTGGCCGCGCAATCCATCGGCGAGCCGGGCACCCAGCTGACCATGCGCACCTTCCACATCGGCGGCACGGCGCAGGTCGCCGAGCAGTCGAGCCTCGAGGCCGCCTACGACGCGACCTTCAAGGTCAACAACGCCAACCTGGTGCTCGACAGCCAGGGCCGCCCGGTGGTGATGGGCCGCAACACCGAGGTCGTCCTGGTCGACGACAACGGCCGCGAGCGCGCCCGTCACAAGGTGCCCTACGGCGCCAAGCTGCAGTTCAACGAGGGGGCCCGGGTCAAGCGCGGCCAGCGCCTGGCCGAATGGGATCCCTACACCCGCCCGATCATCACCGAGAAGGGCGGTACGGTGAACTATCGCGACCTCGTCGAGGGGGTCTCGGTCCGCGAAGCCACCGACGAAGCGACCGGCATTTCCTACCGCGTCGTCGTCGACTGGAAGACCGGCTCGAAGAACTCCGACCTGCGTCCGCGCATCACGCTGCGGGACGACAACGGCGAGGTCGTCAAGCTGCCGAACGGCGGCGAGGCGCGCTACTACCTGTCGATCGACGCGATCCTGTCGGTCGAGGACGGCGCCCAGGTCCATGCCGGTGACGTGCTGGCCCGTATCCCGCTCGAGGGTACGAAGACCCGCGACATCACCGGCGGTCTGCCGCGCGTGGCCGAACTGTTCGAAGCCCGCCGGCCGAAGGACCATGCGATCATCGCCGAGACCGAAGGCCGCATCGAGTTCGGCAAGGATTACAAGGCCAAGCGCCGCGTCATCATCCGCCCTGCGGAAGAAGGCCTGCCGCCGGTCGAGTACCTGATCCCGAAGGGCCGCCATCTGGCCGTGCAGGAAGGCGACTACGTCCGCGTCGGCGACCTGCTGCTCGACGGTAATCCGGCGCCGCACGACATCCTGAAGGTGCTCGGCATCGCCGAGCTGGCGCAGTATCTCGTGCGCGAGATTCAGGAGGTCTACCGTTTGCAGGGCGTGAAGATCAACGACAAGCACATCGAGGTGATCTGTCGCCAGATGCTGCAGAAGGTCGAGATCACTGATACCGGCGACACCACCTTCCTGGTCGGCGAGCAGGTCGACAAGACCGAGTTCGACGAGCTGAACGACAAGGCGGTGCGCGAGGGGATGAAGCCGGCCAAGGCGATGCCGATCCTGCAGGGCATCACCAAGGCCAGCTTGCAGACCCGGTCGTTCGTGTCGGCCGCCTCCTTCCAGGAGACGACCCGCGTGCTGACCGAGGCCGCGACCGCCGGCAAGACCGACAACCTGATCGGCCTGAAGGAGAACGTCATCGTCGGCCCCCTGATCCCGGCGGGCACCGGCGCGATGATGACCCGTCTGAAGCAGATCGCCGCCGATCGCGACCGCGCCTTCGCGGATGCGTTGGAAAGCGAGCTGCAGGCCGCCGCCGAGGGCAACGCCGCCTGACGCGACGTTTAAGGCTAGACTTGGGAAAGGGCGGTCCGGCGACGGGCCGCCCTTCTTCTTTGTGGGGTATTACCGGCACGAGCCTTATAATCTACTTGCTGACATCGATTCTTGGTTGTCATATTTTCTGCATGAGCAACCTGGTTCTGCGCCGGTCATTGTTAGGGTGGTTCGGAGGGGCGATGACGGGATGGACGATGGCCGGCGGCGGCCGGGCTGCACCGGACGATCAGGTTCGCGGCCTCGATCATGTGTTGACCTATCTGCGGGCCGAAACGCTCGACGAGGCACAGGCACGCTGGCGCCGGGGTGGCTTCTTCGTCGATGACGAGCGCAACGTGATCAGCGTGCCGGGGGTGACCACCGGCTTCGTGCGCTTCGGGCACGAGTTCTTGGAATTCCTGTCGGTGGTCGACGACCCGGCGTTTCGCGGCGCCGGCCCGGCGATGCCGGCCGATCCCGCGGTGCGCGCCGCCGGCCGGCCCTTCGCGCTGGGCTTCGACCATGACGAAACCCAGGCCTATGCCGCCTCGCTGAGGGCGCGCGGCTATGACCGGCCGCCCCCGCGCTGGCAAGCCTATCCCTGGGACGCGAATACCGGCATCGCCATTCTCGACGAGATCATTCCCGGCGTGGCGGTGTTTGCCTGCAGCTTCGCCACGCCGAAGCGGCAATGGCCGCCGCTGCCGTCGGCCGCGCGCCCGATCCCGCCGAACCGGATCCGCCGTTGGGCCGGCGTGGTCATGGTCACCACCTCGCCGCACGCCCAGGCGGAGGCCTGGCGCCGGGTGCTGTGCCCGACCCGGCCGCTGGTCGACGACGTGCTGGGCCACGGCTTCGACGTCAACAACGGCCGGCTGCGCTGGCAGACGCCGACGCAATGGCAGGGCTGGGCCGGCCGGCCGGCGCCGGTGCCGCGGCATCGCTATGACGAGATCGGGCTGCTGCTGATGGAATCGGACGATCCGGCGCAATCCGCCGCAGCGGTGGCCGCCGGCGGCTGGCAGGTCGAGATGGCGGGGCCGGATGCCTTCTTCATCCGCCCGGACATGCGCGACGGCGTAGCGATGTACGTCTCCCGCCTGAAGGCTTGACCGGGGTGCCGACGGCCTTGCGCAGGCGGGCGCGCTGGGCCCTGGTGGTCGTGGCCGCGTCGGCGGCGCTGATCCTGCCTTATGTGATGCTGGAAGACCGGCTGGACGATTGGGGCAGGGCGATGCTCGAGGCCGGACAGGCTTATCCGGTCGTTGCCGCGCTGCTGGTGATCGGCCTCCTGGCCGGCGACGTGCTGTTGCCGGTGCCGTCCAGCGCGGTGAATGCCCTGGCCGGCTTGCTGTTCGGCTGGGCGCTGGGGGCGGCGCTGATCTGGCTCGGCCTCAGCCTCGGCTGCATTCTCGGCTATGCGCTGGGGGCCCGGGTGGCGCGGCCGCTGGCCCGGCGGCTGGTCGGCGACCATGACCTGGCGCGTGCCGTCGCCCGCTTCGGGCCTGCGGCGCCGGCGACGCTGGTCCTGACC
>JAEYTW010000211.1 GCA_023433835.1 Pseudomonadota bacterium
CCCCGGGCCGATCAGCCCTTCGGCGTGATGTCGAAGCCGAACCACTTGGTCGACAGCTTGGACACGGTGCCGTCGGCGATGGCGGCGGTGACGGCCGCGTCGAACTTCTCCTTCAGCTCGGGATCGGTCTTGCGCAGCCCGACCGCGACGCCGGCACCCAGAATGCCGCCGGTGAAGCGCGGGCCGGCCATGACGATCTCCTTGTTCTCCTCGGTGACGCCCTTCAGGTAGGACATCGAGGCGAACACCGCGTCGAGGCGGCCGGCGAGCAGGTCGAGGTCGTGCTGCTCGGTGGTCTTGTACTGGCGGATCTCGACGACGTCCTTGAAGTACTGCTCGATGAAGTTCGCCTGGATCGTCGAGGTCTGGACGCCGATCACCTTGCCCTTGAGCAGCGGCTTCAGGTCGGCTGCCGCCTTCTCGGCCGCGGCGAGGTCGGCGCCGCCGACCAGCGAGTAGACCTTGTCGGCATCCGGCAGCTTGGCGAGGTCGGTGCCCTTGGTGGTGGCCCAGGTCGAGGGCGTGCGGCCGTAGGGCAGCGAGAAGTTGATGGCTTCGAGGCGCTTGGGGCTGATGTTCATGCCGGCCATGATGGCGTCGAACTTGCCGGCGTTGAGGCCGGGGATCATGCCGTCGAAGGCCTGGGCCGAAATCTCGCACTTCGCCTTGATGCGGGCGCAGAGATCGGCGGCGAGGTCGAGCTCGTAGCCGACCAGCTTGCCGCTGGCATCGGTGAAGTTCCAGGGCTTGTAGGCGCCCTCGGTGGCGATGCGGATGGTCGACCAATCCTTGGTCTGGGCATTGGCCGAACCGGCCAGGACAACGGCGGCGAGCAGGCCGGCCGCGCAGGTCATCAAGCGCTTCATCGTCTTCCCCTCCAGAAGGACGCTGCACGCGTCCAATCAACGACGCGTTAGCGTACTTCAAGGGGAATGTGCAAGTCCTGTTACAGTCGGCGGCCGCTGGCCTTGTCGAACAGATGCACCTTCGAGACGTCGAGCTGCACGCCGATACGGTCGCCGATATTGAGTTCGAGGTAGCCGGGCACCCGCACCACCAGTTCCTGCCCGCCGTCGAGGCGGCCGTAGACGATGGTATCGGCGCCGAGTTCCTCGGCCAGCTCGACCGTGACCGGCACGCCGTCGGCGGCCAGCGAGACATGCTCGGGCCGGATGCCGAAGGTGACGTCGGCGCCGGCGGCCGCGTTGCCCGGGCCGGCAAGGCGCACGCTGAGGCCGCCGGCCAGCTCGAACAGGTCGGGTGCCTGCGCCCGGGCCGGGATCAGGTTCATCGCCGGCGAGCCGATGAAGGTCGCCACGAAGGTGGTGGCCGGGCGCTCGTAGACTTCCTTGGGCGGGCCGATCTGCTCGGCCCGGCCGCCGTTCATGACGACCAGACGATCAGCGAGCGTCATCGCCTCGATCTGGTCGTGGGTGACGTAGATCGAGGTGACGCCGAGCTCGCGATGCAGCCGCTTGATCTCGATGCGCATCTGCACGCGCAACTTGGCGTCGAGGTTGGAAAGCGGTTCGTCGAACAGGAACACGGCGGGCTCGCGCACGATGGCGCGGCCCATGGCGACGCGCTGGCGCTGGCCGCCCGAGAGTTCGCGGGGCCGGCGGGCGAGATAGGGATCGAGCTGCAGGATGTCGGCGGCCCGCTTGACCCGGGCCTCGATGTCCGACTTGGAGAAGCCGCGGATCTTCAGGCCGTAGGCCATGTTCTCGAAGACCGACATATGCGGGTAGAGCGCATAGTTCTGGAACACCATGGCGATGTCCCGGTCCTTGGGCTCCAGCTGGTTGACGACGCGGTCGCCGATGGCGATCGTGCCGTCCGAGATCGCCTCCAGACCGGCGACCATGCGCAACAGCGTCGACTTGCCGCAGCCCGAGGGGCCGACGACGACGATGAATTCGCCGTCGGCGATCTGCATGTCGACGCCGTGGATGACGGCGTTGCCGCCGTAGGATTTCTTGACAGCGGTGAAGGCGACTGCGGCCATCGGTTTTTCTTCCTTACTTCTCGGTCTCGACCAGGCCCTTGACGAACCAGCGCTGCATCAGCACGACGACAAGGACCGGCGGCAGCAGCGCCAGGATCGTCGTCGCCATCACCAGGTTCCACTCGGCCTGGGCGTCGGCGACGGTGACCATGCGCTGGATGCCCATGACGACGGTGTACATGCTCTCCTCCTGGGTCACCAGGAGCGGCCAGAGATACTGGTTCCAGCCATAGATGAAGACGATGACGAACAGCGCCGCGATGTTGGTGCGCGACAGAGGCAGCAGCACGTCCCAGAAGAAGCGCATCGGCCCGGCGCCGTCGATGCGCGCGGCCTCGGTCAGTTCCTCCGGCACGGTCAGGAAGAATTGCCGGAACAGGAAGGTCGCGGTGGCCGAGGCGATCAGCGGCAGGGTCAGGCCGGTATAGGAATTCAGCATCTCCAGGTTGGCGATGACCTGGTAGGTCGGCAGGATGCGCACTTCCACGGGCAGCATCAGGGTGATGAAGATCATCCAGAAGAAGCCCATGCGGAACGGGAAGCGGAAATAGACGATGGCGAAGGCCGACAGGATCGAGATGACGATCTTACCGACCGCGATGACGATCGCCATGATGAACGAGTTGACCAGCATCGAGGCGACCGAGCCGCCGCCGGCGCGCGCCATGCCTTCACCCAGCACGGTCCGGTAATTCTCGATGAAGTGGTCGCCGAAATAGAACGGGAACTTGCCGACCAGCGTGATCTGGTCGTGCGACGAGGCGATCAGCGCGATCAGGATGGGGAAGCCGATGACGGCGATGCCGAGGATCAGTACGCCGTGGATCAGCAGCGAGGAGAGGCGGCCCGGGCCCGACATCAGTACTGCACCTTGCGCTCGACATAGCGGAACTGGATCACCGTCAGCACCACGACGATCAGCAGCAGGACGACCGACTGTGCCGAGGACGAGCCGAGATCGAGGCCGACGAAGCCGTCGTTGAAGACCTTGTAGACCAGGATGTTGGTGGCGCCTGCCGGCCCGCCCAGGGTCACCGCATGGATCACGCCGAAGGTGTCGAAGAAGGCGTAGACCATGTTGACCACGGCCAGGAAGAACGTCGTGGGCGACAAAAGCGGCAGGATGATGGTGAAGAAGCGGCGCACCGGTCCGGCGCCGTCGATCGCGGCCGCCTCGATCAGCGACTTCGGAATGGCTTGCAGCCCGGCCAGGAAGAACAGGAAATTATAGGAGATCTGCTTCCAGGCGGCGGCGAAGATCACCAGGGCCATGGCCTGGTCGCCGTCGAGCTTGTAGTTCCAGTCGATGCCGGCCGCCCGCAGCCATTGGGCGATGATCCCGACCGCCGGATTGAACATGAAAACCCAGAGGACGCCGGCCACCGCCGGCGCGACCGCGTAGGGCCAGATCAGCAGGGTCTTGTAGACGGTCGCCCCCTTGGCGATGCCGTCGGCCAGCACGGCGAGGATCAGCGCCGGGATCAGCGCGCCCACCGCTACCGCGACCGAATAGAAGATCGTGATGCCGAACGAGCGCAGGTAATGCGGGTCGTTCATCAGGAACAGGAAATTGTCGAGGCCGACGAAGTTCACCTCGATGCCGAAGGCATCCTGGCTGAACACCGAATAGACCACCGCCTCGCCTGCCGGGATGAAGAAGAAGACGAGGGTTATCAGGATCTGCGGCGCCACCAGCAGATAGGGCAAGAGCTTGTTGTCGAAGGTTACCCGTTTATGCATCGGCAGGCGCGGTCCCGGTTAGAACGAAATGAACCCGGGAGGGGGTTTCAAACCCCTCCCGGGAGCGTTGGTCGCGTAGAGGCTTACTTGTTTTCCGACTCGAACTTGCGCAGCAGCGCGTTGCCGCGGCTCTGCGCGTCTTCGAGCGCGGCCTTGGCGGTCTTCTTGCCGGAGAACGCGGCCTCGAGCTCTTCCTCGATCACGTCGCGCACCTGCACCATGTAGCCCAGACGCAGGCCCTTGGTGTAGGGCAGCGGCGGCTTGTTCGACATCTGCAGGAACGGCACGTCCGAGCCCGGGAACTTCTGATAGAAGCCCTGCTCCATCGTCAGCTGATAGGCGGCGTTGGTGATCGGCAGGTAGCCGGTCGACTGATGCCAGTCGGCCTGCACCTCGGGCTTCGACAGGTAGGTGAAGAACTTGGCGACGCCCTTGTAGTTGGCCTTCGGCTTGCCCTTCAGCACCCACAGCGTGGCGCCGCCGATGATCGAGTTCTGCGGGGCGCCCTGCACGTCGGGCCAATAGGGCATCATGCCGATGCCGAATTCATAACCGGACTTGGCGGCGTTGGCGCGGATGGCCGCCTGGCCGCCCGAGCTTTCGATCAGCATTCCGCAATCCTGCGAGGCGAACTTCGAGCCGGCCTGGTTGGTGCGCCCGCCGTAATCGAACACCTTGTCCTTCTGCCACTCGGTCAGCGCCTCGACATGCTTGACCTGCAGCGGCGTCGCGATCTCGAGCTTGGTGCCCAGGCCGTCGAAGCCGTTGTTCAGCGTGGCGATCGGCTTGGCATGCCAGACCGACAGGTTCTCGATGTTGACCCACGACGGCCAGGTCGTGGTGATGCCGCAGGCGACGCCGGCGGCGCGCAGCTTCTTGCCGGCCTCGGCCACTTCCGGCCAGGTCTTGGGCGCCTTCTCCGGGTCGAGGCCCGCCTTCTTGAACAGGGTCTTGTTGTAATAGAAGATCGGGGTCGACGAGTTGAACGGGAACGAGAGCAGGTTGCCCTTCGAATCCGAGTAATAGCCGGTGACGGCGCTGACATAGGCCTTCGGGTCGAACTTCTCGCCCTCGTCCTTCATCAGTTCGTAGACCGGATAGATCGCGCCCTTGGCGGCCATCATGGTGGCGGTGCCGACCTCGAACACCTGGACGATGTCGGGCTGCTGCTTGGCGCGGAAGGCCGCGATGGCGCCGGTCATGGCTTCGGGGTAGGACCCCTTGAACACCGGCACGACCTTGTAGTCGCTCTGGCTCTTGTTGAAGCCGTCGGCGATCGAGACGAGCTTCTCGCCGAGCGGGCCGCCCATGGCGTGCCACCACTGGATTTCGACCGGGGCGGCATAGGCGGTGCCGGCGGCACCGATCAGGGCGGCCGTGGCGGCGGTTACGAGCAGGCGTCGCGTGAACATTCGGTTCTCCCCCTAGAGATGTTCTTGGGCTGCCCGCTTTTGGCGGCAGCCGATTTCCAGGTCAAGACAGTAATATGAAAATTTCATGACAATCCAGCGTCAAAGTGAAACCCAAAGCGAAAATGGACCGAAAGGCTAACGCGCCTGATCCAGCGCCGATACGATGTCGGCCGAAAGGTCCTCGACCTCTTCCAGCCCGATCGACAGCCGCACCAGGCCATCCGAAATCCCATGCAGGGCCCGAACCTCTGGCGCATAGGGCGCGTGCGTCATCGAGGCGGGGTGCTGGACCAGGGTTTCCGCGTCGCCGAGCGATACCGCCCGGGTCACCAGGGTCAGCGCATCCATGAAGCGGATGCCGGCCGTGATCCCGCCTTTCAGCTCGAAGGCGATCATGCCCCCGGCATGTTTCATCTGGCGGACCGCCAGTGCCTTCTGCGGGAAATCGGGCAGGCCGGGATAGGCGACGGCGGCGACCGCCGGATGATCCGCCACCAGGCGGGCTATCACGGCGGCGCTGGCGCAATGCCGCTCCATGCGCAGCGCCAGGGTCTTGAGGCCGCGCAGGATCAGGTAGGCGTCGAAGGGCGAGGCGACCGCGCCCGTCATGTCCTTCAGCCCGACGAAGCGGATCCGGCCGAGCATCTCGGCGCGGCCGAGCACGGCGCCGGCCAGCAGGTCGCCATGGCCGCCGAGATACTTGGTGGCCGAATGCACCACGAGATCGGCGCCCAGCGCGATCGGCTGCTGCAGGTAGGGCGTGCAGTAGGTGTTGTCGACGATCAGCGTCGCTCCCGCCGCGTGGGCGATCCCGGCGATCGCCCCGATGTCGCATAGCCGCAGGTTCGGATTGGCCGGCGTTTCGCAGAAGACGAGGCGGGTCCTGGCGGTGATGGCGCGGGCCAGGTTTTCCGGGTCGGTCAGGTCGACGAAGCGCGTGGTGACGCCGAGCCGGGCCAGCCCGTGCGCGAAGAATTCGTAGGTGCAGCCGTAGAGGGTCTTGTCGGCGACGATCTCGTCTCCGGCCGCGACCAGCGTCCAGACCGCGGCGGTGATGGCGCCCATGCCCGAGGCGGTGACCAGCGCGGCCTCCGCTCCCTCCAGCGCGCAGAGCCGGGCCTCCAGGGCCGCCACGGTCGGGTTGCCGACGCGGCCGTAGACATAGCCCTCGGCCTCGCCGGCGAAGCGGGCCGAGCCCTCGCCGATCGAGGAGAAGGCGTAGGTCGAGGTGAGATAGACCGGCGGGTTCAGCGCGCCGTAGTGGCGCTCGCGGTCATAGCCGCCATGGATGGCGCGGGTGGCAAAGCCCAGGTGGTTGCTCGTCATGATCGGGATCCTCTCGGGGTTGCGGCCCGCATGATCGCGCCGCAAGCCGGGGCGTGTCCTTGCGTTCTCGCCTTGATTTCGGCCAAGCGCGACGCGATCGTGCCAAGAGAAGCTCGAAAAGGATGAAATCATGCCGGGAATCGAGTTCGACGCGATCGATCGCCGTATCCTCGACACGCTCCAGGGCGACGGCCGCCTCTCCAACGTGGACCTCGCCGACCGGGTCGGCCTGTCGCCCTCGCCCTGCCTGCGCCGGCTGAAGCGGCTCGAGCAGGAGGGCGTCATCGCCGGTTACCGCGCGGATCTCGACCGCGACCGGGTGGGCTTGGGCCTGACCGTGTTCGTCGAGATCAAGGTCGACCGCCACCAGGATGCCGACGCCCAGGCGCTGCAGGCAGCGGTGCAGCGGATGCCCGAGGTGGTGGCCGCCCATATCGTGTCGGGCGAACCCGACTTCCTGCTCGAGGTCGTCGTGCCCGACCTCGCCCATTACGAACGGCTGCTGTTCGACACGCTGCTGAAGCTGCCGATGGTCAAGGATGTCCGGTCGAACTTCGCCCTTCGCCGCATCAAGCTCGGTGCGCCGCTGCCGCTGGCGCATCTGCCGTAAGGGTCAGTCCTGCTCGACCGCCACGCGGTTGCGCCCGGCGCGCTTGGCCTCGTAGAGCAGGTGGTCGGCCCGGGCGGTCATCGACTGCATGTCTTCGCCGGGCCACAGGCTGACCACCCCGAACGACGCGGTGGCCAGCCGGCCCTGCGGGAAGGCCTGGTCGGCGATCAGGGCGCGCATCGTTTCGGCGAGTGCCGCCGCCTTCTCCAGCGTGGCGCCGGGCAGGAAGATGGCGAATTCCTCGCCGCCCAGCCGGCCGACGGCGTCATCGGGGCCGACCGCGCGGCTCAGGCGGCTGGCCACCGCGCGCAGGACTTCGTCGCCGGCCTGATGGCCGTGGCGGTCGTTGATCGCCTTGAAGTGGTCGAGGTCGAGCAGGACAAGGGCCGCGGCCTTCTCCTCGGCATGTGCCGCGCCGATGCCGGCATTGGCGATCTCGAGGAATTTGCGGCGGTTGAACACGCGGGTCAGTGCATCGCGCTCGGCCATCTCGGTCAGCAGCACGTTGGCTTCCATCAGGGCTGCCTGCGATTCCGCCAGCGCGCTCTCCTGCTGTTTCAGCGCGGTGACGTCGACCCACAGCGAGACCAGCCCGCCCGACCAGTCCTGCTCGTCGATGCGGATCCAGCGTCCGTCCAGGGTCTGCAGCGTGACCGTCTCGGCCAGGGGGCCGTGGCCGTCGACTTCCTCGATCAGCGCGGTGAAGACCGGATCATGCACGAAGACGCCGATGAAGCCGCGCCAGTAGGTGGCGCGATCGCGGCGCAGGCGCAAGGTGGGAACCTTGATCACCAGCCCGATGGTCAGCTCGGAGAAGAATCGGATATTGGAAAAGCCGAGATGGCCGTCGGCATCGTAGAACAGCAATCCGGCGTTCAATGTCGTCAGCAGATCGAACAGGCGATGGTCGACCGCCTGCTGCTTGTGTTCGGCGGTTACGTCACGCCAGATCTTGAAGCGTCCTCCCCCGGCCATCGGGAACATGCGCAGTTCGACCCAGCGTCCGTCCGAGGCCCGCTGGTATTCGAGCGGCCCGTGTTCCTCGCGATGGCGCCGCATCGCCATGGCCAGATAGGGGGCAAGCTTCTCGGGTTCGACATGGTTCGGATGCTGCAGTTTCAGGAAGCGTTCGACGGTCTCCAGGAACGGCAGGCCGACCTGCAGGATGTCGCCCACTTCGGGGAAGAAGTCGACATAGCGGTCGTTCCACCAGACGATCGCCTCGTCGGCATCGTAGAGGCAGTAGGCGGCGTTGCCATGCGCGACGACCAGCTCGAACAGCGCTGCGCGCGTCGCATCATCCAAGGCCGGCGGTTGCGGTCGGTCTGCCCTCATTGCCGGCTATAGTGGCGGGTGGCGGCCTCCCCGCCAATGACAAAAGACGCAGGCATGCTAGGCTCGGCCCCGACACGGACAGCGGGGATGATGATGCTGAAGAACCATGTCTTCCCGATCAAGGATATCTACGTGCCGGCCAAGCGGCGCACCACCCTGCGCCCCGAGGCGGTCAAGGCGATCGCCGAGAGCATGCTGGAAGTCGGCCAGCTGACGCCGATCCAGGTCCGGCGCGACGGTGCGCGGCTGGTGCTGGTCGAAGGGCTGCACCGGCTCGAGGCCTGCAAGGCGCTGGGCGAGGAGACCATCGTCAGCCTCCTGGTCCAGGCCAGGCCGCACTAAGCGTCGGGATAGCGGATCGCCAGCACCTCGACCTGCTCGATGCCGGTCGGCGTGCGCACGTCGACCGTGTCGCCGACACGCGCCTTCAGCAGCGCGCGGGCGATCGGCGAGATCCAGGAAACTTCCGCCTGCTCGATCCGCGCCTCGTCGATGCCGACGATGCGGATCGTGCGTTCCTCGTCGTGCATGTCGACATAGGTGACGGTGGCGCCGAAGAAGACCTGCGCGTGGTTCTTCTGCAGCTTGGGGTCGACGACCTCGGCGATCTCCAGACGTTTCAAAAGGAAACGGATGCGCCGGTCGATCTCGCGCAGGCGGCGCTTGCCGTAGAGATAATCGCCGTTCTCCGACCGGTCGCCGTTGCCGGCCGCCCAGGACACGATGTCGACGATCTTCGGGCGTTCGACATATTTCAGCTCGCGCAGTTCTTCCTGCAGCATGCGCAGGCCTGCCGGCGTGATGTAGTTCTTCGTGCCGGACGGCAATGCCGGTGCGGCCTCTTCGACATCGTCGTCGTTATCGTTGTCGGTTTCCTTGGTGAAGGCCTTGCTCATCTCAGGTCGTCCACGAAACGGTCACGCGTAGTTCACGACGCCGATTCTAGACGCAATCGCCGATCATGCCCATGATGATCGGAAGCCGCCTTGCATGTCGCCTGCGGGACTGCTAAGCCGCCATGATGACGTCCGCCGACCTCTCCTCTGCCGTCGTGATCCGGCGCAGCGTGCGCGCCCGGCGGATCTCGCTCAAGGTCGATCTGCGCACCGGCACGGTGACGCTGGTGCTGCCGCCCAGGGCAAGCCTTGCGGCCGGCGAACGCTTCCTTGCCGAACAGCGCCAGTGGGTGGCGCGGCGGCTGGCCACGATGCCGGCGGCGCAACCGCTCGCCGATGGCGCGCTCCTGCCCTATCGCGGCGTGCCCCACACCATCCGCCATCGGCCCGAGAGCCGCGGCACGGTCTGGATCGAGGGGGCGGAAATCCACGTGGCCGGCGCCCTGGAACACCTGCCGCGCCGGCTGACAGACTGGCTCAAGCGGCAGGCGCGCGCGATGTTCGAGCCGCAGGTGCTGGCGCTCGCCGATGTCGTCGGCAAGCGGGTGCGCCGCATCAGCGTGCGCGACATGAAGACGCGCTGGGGGTCGTGCTCGTCGGAAGGGCAGCTGTCGTTTTCCTGGCGGCTGATCCTGGCACCCGAAACGGTCGCCGAGTACCTCGTGGCGCACGAGGTCGCCCATCTGCTGCACATGGACCACGGCCCGGATTTCTGGGCCGCCGTCGACCGGCTGACGGCGCATCGCCGCAGCGGTGAAGCCTGGCTCAAGCGCTACGGCGCCACGCTCCACCGCATCGGCTGACGGCCGTTCAATGATGGGCCGACATCCGGTTGTCGTTATGGGCTTCGAAGACCGGTCCCTTGGGCAGGGTTTCGTAGACATAGCCTAAAGTCGGATTGGCGGGCACGCGCGGCCGCCGCAGCAGCAGGCTGGTCATCGTGTCGCCGGTGACGGTCCAGACGTGGCCGTCATGGACGATCGAGGCTTGGGTCTTGGGCTGGGTCCGGGTCTCGGTCATGCTGAACTCCTGGGCTTCTCCGGTGGGCTTCCCCCGTCCTTAGGGCCGTGATCTCGCGGCACCGATGTCCTTCAAACGGCGCGGCGGAATCAAGGTTCCACCTTCCATCGACGGATTCTGCCAGCGAATCCCGTGGCTTGGCTCATCAGGACCACGCCCGCTATGGCGATCGCGCCACCGATGAGGGCCGAGGCGTCGGGCATTTCACCCGGCCACGCCATGGCGATGGCGATCGCCAGCGGCGGGGTGAGATAGAGAAAGGCGGTCGCCCGGCCGACCTGGATATGGGCCAGCGCATGGCTCCAGGCCGCATAGGCGACCGCCGCGGGAAACAGCCCGAGATAGAGCAGTGCGACGAGCGCCCCGGCCGGCGCAGTCCCCGGGTCGGTGGGCGTGAACGGCAATAGGAACATCGTCCCCGACCACACCACGCAGGCCGTCAGCGGCAAGGCGGGGTAGCGCGCCGACAGCGGCTTCTGCAGCACGAACTGCCCCGCCTGGGCCAGCGCCGCGGCGAGCAGCAGCAGGGTGCCGCGGTCGAGTTGCAGGCCACCGCGCTGGCCCAGCGCGATAACCGCCACCCCGCCGAACGAGACGGCGATGCCGGCCCAGCCCCACGGGCGCAGCCGTTCGCCGAGGAAGACGGTGGAAAGCAGCGCGGTGAAAATCGGCACGGTATTGATGATGAAGGCGGCGGTGCCGGCGGCGACGGTGACTTCGCCGGCATTGAGCAGCAAGTTGTAGGCGGCGATGCCCAGCGCGCCGACCAGCAGGATGCGCGGCCAGTCGCGCCGCGGCGGCAGGGTCATGCGGGTGACGAGCCCGTAGACCGCGAAGGCGGCCGAGGCGACCAGATAGCGTCCGGCCGCCAGTTCGGCCGGGCCGAAGCCGGCAAGCGCCGCGCGGATCGCGGGAAAGGCCGACGACCAGAGGATGACGGTCAGCGCGACGGCGAAATAGGGCATGGCGGGCGATCATCCACTGACATCGACAGGACGCGGACGATCGGCCGGCGCCGCCGGCTTTACAAGCGACGGTTCCTCGCCGAAGCTGTGCGAAATCTTCACAGCTCGAGGGGCACGAATGAAGCTGCCGCCGCTGGCACCGTTGCGCGCATTCGACGCGGCGGTGCGCCATCGCAGTTTCAGCCGCGCCGGCGACGAGCTGCATCTGACCCACGGCGCGGTCAGCCGCCAGGTCGCGCAGCTCGAAGCCGCCTTGGGCGTGGCGCTGTTCCGCCGCCAGGCCCGCGGTGTCGAGC
>JAEYTW010000236.1 GCA_023433835.1 Pseudomonadota bacterium
TTTCCCCGAAGCGCGGCCGGCCACGGCAGGCGTAAAGCCTCAGTTCATCGCCGCCGGCATGTCGGCGCGCACCTTCTGACGCAGGATGTCGATCGGCACCAGTTTGCCCTCGACGTCCATGTGCCAGAAGATCCAGCCGTTGCAGGCGGGCGCGCCCTGGACATGGGCGCCCATGCGGTGGATCGAGCCGGCGGCGTCGGCGCAGACCAGGCTGCCGTCGGCGCGCACCTTGGCGCGATGGCGGCGATGCGGGTCGTAGAGCACCGTGCCGGGCGACAGCAGGCCGCGTTCGATCAGCGAGCCGAACGGAATCCGCGGCTCCTCGCGCTTGCCCTTGGTCACCTCGAGGTCGTCGGGCGCCATGGTCTGCACGCGGGCAATGCGGCGCTCGGCCAGGTCGGCGTATTTCTGCTCGCGCTCGATGCCGATGAAGCGGCGGCCGAGGCGCTTGGCGACCGCGCCGGTGGTGCCGGTGCCGAAGAACGGGTCGAGCACGACGTCGCCTGGCTTGGTCGAGGCGGTCAGCACGCGGTGCAGCAGCGATTCCGGCTTCTGCGTCGCATGGGCCTTGGCCCCGTCGTCCTCCTTCAGCCGCTCATGGCCCGAGCAGATCGGGAGCAGCCAGTCCGAGCGCATCTGGACCCCGTCGTTCAGGGCCTTCATCGCCTCGTAGTTGAAGGTCGGCTTGGCATCCTGGCTCTTTGAGGCCCAGATCAGCGTCTCATGGGCGTTGGTGAAGCGCTTGCCGCGGAAGTTCGGCATCGGGTTGGCCTTGCGCCAGACCACGTCGTTCAGGATCCAGAAGCCGAGATCCTGCAGGATCGCGCCGACCCGGAAGATGTTGTGGTAGGAACCGATCACCCACAGCGCCCCGTCGTCCTTCAGGACGCGCTTGGCGGCCTTCAGCCAGGCATGGGTGAAGCGGTCGTATTCCGCGAAGCTCGAGAACTTGTCCCAGTCGTCGTCGCAGCCGTCGACGATGGTTTCATTCGGTCGGCGCAGTTCGCCGCCGAGTTGCAGGTTGTACGGTGGGTCGGCGAACACCACGTCGACCGAGTTCGCCGCCAGTTCCCCCATCCGGGCCACGCAATCGCCGACCAGGATGCGATCGAGCGCCGGGCGCTCAGCTAATTTCTTGATCCCCATGGGGACCAAAATGCCGTCAGGCCGTTAAGGAACGATTACCAGCGGAATCAATCTGTTAGCCCGAGTCGTCCACAGATCGCTTTAACGGTGCGAAGCTCAACCGGTGGTGTGGGCCAGGCCCATGCACCACTAGGGATTCCAAATGACGGGGGGTGCCGTAGCCTTTGTGCTGGGCAAAACCGTAGCGCGGGTCCTCGGCGTGCAATGCCACCATCAGCCGGTCGCGGGTAACTTTCGCGACGATCGATGCCGCGGCGATCGAGGGCTCGATGCCGTCGCCGCCGATGATGGTTTCGACCGGGCAGGGCAGGCGCGGCGCGCGGTTGCCGTCGATCAACGCCAGTGCAGGCGGTTGCGCCAGCGCGCTGAACGCGCGCTGCATGGCGAGAAACGTCGCCTGCAGGATGTTGATGCGGTCGATCTCCTCGACCGTGGCCTGGCCGACGCCGATGATCGCGCAGGGCTGCAGCGCCGCGAACAGGTTCTCGCGCTGCGCCTCGTCGAGTTTCTTGGAATCGTTCAGCGCCAGCTTGCGGGCGCCGGGCAGCAGGATGACGGCGGCGGCCACCACCGGCCCGGCCAGGGGGCCGCGCCCCGCCTCGTCGATGCCGCAGAAGATGCCGTCGCGCCGGGCCGCGGTCGCGAACAGGTCGGGCACCCTGATGATCTTCGTCTCTCTTCCCCGTGCCATGACGCTTCCTTAACATGGCCGGAGGGAGACGAGGAGAGCATGATTCCCAGGGAATTGACCGGGCCCGACATCGCGGCCTTCGCCACGCTGGCCGGCGGCTGGATCGGCTATGCGATCGTCATGGATCGCATCGTCTCCTATCGCGCGGGCATCAACTTCATGATGCGCAACATTCGCGTCACCTGGATGCGCCAGATGATGACGCGCGGCATGACGCGCAACGGCGACGCGATCCTGATCGGCCATGCGATCCATTCGGTGACCTTCTTCGCCTCGACCACCGTGCTGGTGCTGGCCGGGCTGATCGGCGGGTTCGCGGCACTCGACGCGGCGCATGCCACGGTGGTGAAGCTCGAATTCGTCGCGGCGCAAAGCCGCGAGATGTTCCAGTGGAAGCTCTTGCTGCTGATCGCCACCTTCACCTGGGCACTGCTGCAGTTCACCTGGTCGCTGCGCCAATGCAACTACACCATCGCCCTGATGGGCTCGGCGCCCGACGAAACGGCCGAGCCCGCGCGCATCGAGGCCCGCGCCCGGGTGATGGCGCGGATGCTGACGCTGGCGCTCGGGCGCTTCAACGCGGGCATGCGCGCCTATTATTTCGCGCTGGCGATCATCGCCTGGTTCCTGAGCCCCTGGGCCTCGATCGTCATGACCGTCCTGATCGTCGCCATGCTGGCCCATCGCCAGCTCGCCTCGCAGGCCTATCGCACGCTCAAGGAGGGCGTTGACCCATGACCCACGGACGCGTCTTCCTCGAACGCCATGGCGAGGTGGCCGAGATCGTCATCGACCGGCCGGCCAAGCTGAACGGCTTCACGCCGCAGATGCTCGGCGACATCGCGCGCGCCTATACCGACTTCGAGCACGATGCCGCGTTGCGCTGCGCGGTGCTGACCGCTGCCGGGCCCCATTTCACCGCCGGGCTCGATTTGCCGGCGATGGCGCCGGTGATGGCCGAGAACGGCCTGCTGATCCCCGACGGCATGATCGACCCGCTGATGACGCGGGCGCCGTTCCGTACCAAGCCCGTCGTCGCCGCGGTCAAGGGCATCACCTATACGATCGGCATGGAGCTGATGCTGGCGGCCGACATCGTGATCGCCGCCGACAACTGCCGCTTCTCCCAGCTCGAGGTCAAGCGCGGCCTGATGCCGACCGGCGGCGCCACCCTGCGCTTCGTCGAGCGCGCCGGCTGGGGCAATGCGATGCTGCATCTGCTGACCGGCGACGAGTTCGGCCCGGCCGAGGCCTGGCGCTGCAACTTCATCCAGGAAATCGTCCCCACCGGCACCGAGCGCGACCGGGCGATGGCGATCGCGCAGATCATCGCCGCGCAGGCGCCGCTGGCGGTCGCCGCGACGCTCGCCAACGCCCGCAAGGCGGTGTGGGAGGGCCAGGCCGCGGCCGTCGCCGACTTTACCCCGGTCCAGGCCGGGCTGCTCGCCTCCGAGGACGTGAAGGAAGGCGTGCGCAGCTTCGTCGAGAAGCGGCCGGCCCGGTTCAGCGGTCGCTGATGACGGCCCGGGACACACACGATCCGGTCCCTCCGGGCAGCCGGCGGCGTCTGCTGGCTGCCGCCGCGCTGTTCCTGTCGGCGATGGCGCTGCCGGCACGGGGGCAGGGCGCGGCCAGACGCGTCGGCGTCATCCTCGCCTATGCGGAGACCGACCCGGAAGCGCAGGACAGGGTATCGGCCTTGCTGCAGAGCCTCGGGGAAAACGACTTGCAGCCCGGGCGCAACATCGTTCTCGACATCCGCTATTCCGCCAGCGACCTGGCCAGGACCGAGCGCTATGTCGCCGACTTCATTGCCGCGCCCGTCGATCTGCTGATCGTCAACGGCACCCAGGCCTCGACCGTCGCCAGCCGCGCCACCCAGCGCATACCGATCCTGTTCGTGGGTCTTGCCAATCCCGTCGGTGGCGGGTTCGTTCCGAATCTCGCGCATCCCGGCGGCAATCTCACGGGCTTCAGCACGTTCGAGCCCGAGATCGGCGGCAAGTGGCTCGAACTGCTGCGGGAGGCGGCGCCGGGCCTGCGCAAGGTCGGCCTGTTGACCGATCCGGTGCTGCGCGGGTTCGAAGACCTGCGCGATGCCGCCTCGGCGGCCGCCGTCAAGAACGGCATCCTGCCGGTCCGGCTCGAGGGATCGACCCGAGGCGAAATCGCCCAGGCCCTGGCCGCACCGGCAGCCACGGACGTCGATGGCCTGGTCGTCATGCCGACTTCGACGAACGGTACGGCGCGGGACGTCATCATCGCCTGGGCCAACCAGCGCAGGATACCGGCGATCTATCCGTTCTCCTTCTACGGCGACAGTGGCGGCCTCCTGTCGTACGGCTTCGACTCGCGCGACCTGTTCCGCCGTGCGGCGGGCTACGCGGCCCGCATACTGGCCGGCGCCGCGCCCGGCTCGCTGCCGGTGCAGGCGCCGGTCAAATATGACCTCACCATCAACCTTGCGACCGCGCGCGCGATGGGCTTGACCATTCCGCAGACGCTGCTGCAGCGGGCCTCGGATGTCATCGAGTAGCCCGCCGCCCCGTGCATCGCCTCGGTCTGGATGGTGCCCAGGCTGATGACGACGTCGGGCCTGCTGGCGACGATCGCCGCGGCCGTCTCGCGCGCCCGTGCCATGCTGTTGCCGGCAAAATAGAAGTCGTAGCGGAGGTTGCGTCCTTCTTCCCAGCCGAGGTCGCGCATACCTTCCTTGATGACGCGAATGCGCTCCCTTACATCGAGGTCCGTGCCGTTGCCGCCGGAGGCGACCGCGAGCACCTTGGGCGCGGCGTGTTCTGCGCCATGGCGCGCGTGGCCGGCAAGATCGCCAGAGATCCCAGCAAGAAGCGGCGGCGGGCTTGCCGCATCCCCTTCATTGCTCCGTCACTCGATGACGTCGGTGGCGCGGCCGACGATCGAAACCGGAAACGTCACGCCCAGCGCCGCCGCGGTCTTCTGGTTGAGCACCAGTTCGAACTTCGTCGCCTGCTCGACAGGGATGTCTTCCGGCTTTCCGCCCTTGAAGATCTTGTCGACGAAGATAGCTGCACGCCGCCACATTTCGACGAAATCGATGCCGTAGGCCATCATGCCGCCGGCCCCGGCGAATTCCGACACCCCGCACGAGCCGAGCCGATGATCCAGCGCCAGCCGGGCGATCGCCTGCGAATTGTAGATCAGCATCGGATCCTCGGGGACGATGATGCCGCCGGCGCCCGCCTCGGCAAAATCGGCAAAGGCCCGTTGGAGGCCATCGGCATCGGCGACCCCGCGGTCGACCAGCGAGAGGCCCAGCGAGGGGCTGGTCAGGCGCAGGGCGGCAAGAATGTTTTCCGCCGACTTGTTGCCGCTGTTGAACAGGATGCCGGCGCGCGTCAGGCCGGGCATGGCTTCCTTCAGCAAGGCGAGCCGCTTGGCAACCAGCTCGTTGATGAAATAGGAGGTTCCGGTGACATTTCCGCCGGGACGGCCCAGGCTTGCAACCAGCCCGCCCGCGACCGCGTCGCCGACGGTCGCGAAGACGATCGGTATCGTCGAGGTCGCCTGCTTGGCCGCAGTCACGCCCGGTGTCGCATAGGTCACGATCACGTCGACCGGTTTGGCTGCCAGTTCACGCGCGGCGGCCTGCAAGCGATCGTACTTGCCGCCGTCGAGCCAGCGCGCCTCGATTGTCAGGTTCCTGCCCTCGACATAGCCCAGTGCTGCAAGGCCGGCGCGGAAGGCGTCGAAGCGGGCGGCCTCGGCCGACGGCGATCCGAGACTGAGATAGCCCAGCCGCCAATGCCGTGCTGCGCCCTGTGCGCGAGCCAGGCCTGGCAGCGCGATCAAGCCCGCGCCGAGCATTGCGCCGAACTGCCGCCGTTTCATGTCCGCCGTCCCCTGTTTGGCTCGGCATCACTGTATCCGTTCGCTGCACCATGGGCCAGGGTAGTGCGGGCAGTCTGCGCGGCAGTCAAATTACGTTGCTTGTCAGCCGGCTTCGCGCGATCAGCTAGGAAATTTGTCGGATTGGATCTTGAAGATGGGCGCGGCTTCGGGTTTCGTCATGCGGCGCTGCGATTCGTCGAATCCGTGAAGAAGGCTGGTCGGCCGGGCAACCGGCCCTGGGTTCGCAAGCCGCAAGAGGGCGGAATTGATACTCATTTGCGTGAACGGCCTGCCGGCCATCCCTGCACGGCAGGCCTGAACAGGTCCACCACATCGGAACGCTGATCGGATGAGCCAGCCTGCCGCCATGCCGGACCCACCCGCCCGCTCGGCCCGGCCGCGCCGGATCGCGTTGGCCGTCAAGCTGGGGGCGGCGCTGGTCGGACTGGTCGTGCTGGTCCTGGCCGTGAACGGTGTCGTCAATGTCTGGCTTTCCTATGGCCAGGGCACGCGCTCGGCATTGGAGGTGCAGCATGAGAAGGCGCTGGCCGCCGCCGAACGGGTTTCGCAGTTCGTCACCGAGATCGAGAGCCAGATCGGCTGGACCACCCGCATAGAATGGAGCCGGATCGGTGCCGAGCAGCAGCGCTATGATTTCATCCGGCTGCTGCGCCAGGTTCCCGCTATCACCGAGCTCGTCTATATCGACGGTACCGGCCGCGAGCGGCTCAAGGTTTCCCGCCTGGAGCCCGACTCGGTCGACAGCGGTCGCGACCTGGCGGCCGACCCCCGCTTCACCCAGGCCGTGGCCGACAAGGTATGGTTCGGGCCGGTCTATCTGCGCCGCGGATCCGAACCCTACATGACCATTGCCATCGCCCATGCCGGTCGCAAGCCGGGCGTCACGGTGGCCGAGGTGAACCTCAAACTGATCTGGGACGTCGTCACCGAGATCCGGGTCGGTCAGGGCGGCTATGCATTCGTCATCGACAAGACCGGCAGGCTGATCGCCCATCCCGATCTGAGCCTCGTCCTGCGCGACACCGATCTTTCAGGCCTGCCCCAGGTCCGCGAAGCGCTGGAGAAGCCTGTCGACGGGGCGATGGCCAAGGCCGAGATCGCGACGGCCTACGAAGGCGGATCCGTGCTGACCTCCCATGCGGCGGTCCCGCGGCTCGACTGGATCGTCTTCGTCCAGCTGCCGCTGAACGAGGCGATGGCGCCGGTGCGTGCCGCCGTTACCCAGACGCTGATGCTGCTGGGCCTGGGGCTGCTGCTGGCCCTGATCATCGGCGGCCTGCTGGCCCGCAGGCTGGTGGTGCCGATCGGGCGGCTGCAGCAGGGGGCCGAGCGCTTCGGTGCCGGTGATCTCTCTCAGCGGATCGCTATTCGCACCGGCGACGAGATCGAGACGCTGGCGGACCGCTTCAACCAGATGGCGGGTCGCATCCAGGAAAGCTACGAGACGCTGGAAGCCAAGGTCGACGAGCGGACGCGGGACCTGAACGAGGCGCTGGTCCATCAGACGGCGACCGGCGAGATCCTTCGTGTCATCGCTTCCTCGCCGACCGATGTCGGCCCGGTGTTGCGCGCGGTGGCCGACAATGCTGCCGAGCTGTGCCAGGCAAGCGATGTCGCGGTGCTGTTGCGCAAGGGCGAGGATCTGCATTTCAGTGCCCATCGCGGCACGATTCCGATCGGCCTGGACAAATGGCCGCTCAACCGGCGCTGGACGGCCGGGCAGGCGGTGCTCGACGGCAAGGTGGTGCATGTCGAGGACCTGGCCGGGCCGGAGGGAGAGGATTATCCGGAAGGGCGCGACCTGTCGCAGCGCATGGGACATCGCGCGATTCTGAGCGTGCCGATGCTGCGCGAAGGCAATGCCATCGGGGCGATCGTGGTCCGCCGGACCGAGCCGCGCGCCTTTACCGAAAAGCAGATCGCGCTGCTGCGCACCTTCGCGGACCAGGCGGTGATCGCGATCGACAATGTCCGCCTGTTCGAGGAGGCGCAGGAACGCACGCGCGAACTGGCCGCGTCGCTGGCCGAACTGCACACCGCCCAGGATCGCCTGATCCAGTCGGAGAAGATGGCTTCGCTGGGCCAGCTCACCGCCGGCATCGCGCACGAGATCAAGAACCCGCTCAACTTCGTCAACAATTTCGCCGGCCTCTCCGGCGATCTGCTGGCCGAGCTCAGGGAAATCCTGGCCGGGCCGGTCGCCGCGGCGGATCCGGACATCCGCGCCGACATCGACGACCTCATCGCCACCCTCGAGGGCAACCTGGAAAAAATCGCCAGCCACGGCAAGCGGGCCGACGGCATCGTCAAGAGCATGCTGATGCATTCGCGCGGCGTCTCCGACGACCTGCGCCAGGTCGAGGTCAATGCACTGGTCGAGGAGGCATTGACGCTCAGCTATCACGGCTTGCGCGCCCAGGACCGCAACTTCAACATCACGCTCGAGCGGCACTACGATCCCGCGGCCGGAACGATCGAGGCGGTGCAGCAGGATCTGTCGCGCGTGCTGATCAACATCATCGGCAACGGGTTCTATGCGGCGGGCAAACGCGCTCAGGCCGCGGGGCCGGATTTCGCGCCGACCCTGGCCGTCAGGACGTATGCCGCCGCCGAGGGGGTCGAGATCCGCATCAGGGACAACGGCACCGGTATCCCGGAGGCGGCGCGCTCGAAGCTGTTCACGCCTTTCTTCACCACCAAGCCGACCGGCGAGGGTACCGGGCTGGGCCTGTCGATCAGCTTCGAGATCATTACCCGCCATCACGGCGGCAGCATCGACGTCGACAGCGAGGTCGACAGCCATACCGAATTCGTCATTCGCCTGCCCAGGCGGCAGGCAGCCAAGGCGACAATCAGGCGTACGGAGGCCCAGGGATGAGCATCGGCATTTTGGTGGTGGATGACGAGCCCGATGTGGTCGAACTGTTCCGGCAGCGTTTTCGCCGCGAGGTGCGTGGTGGCGACTATACCCTCCATTTTGCCGGTTCCGCCCGGCAAGCCCTCGACCTGATGTCGGCCGGGATGCAGCCGGAAGTGCTGATGATCCTGAGCGACATCAACATGCCTGAGATGGACGGCCTGGAACTGCTGCAGGAGGTCAAGCGCCGGCGCCCGGAGCTGAGCGTGGTGATGGTCACCGCCTACGAGGATGACGAACGCCGGCGCGCGGCCGATCGCTACGGCGCGACCGATTTCCTCAGCAAGCCGATCGATTTCGACCACCTGAAGGCCCGCATCCGGTCGATCACCGCCGAGGCCTCGCCGCGATGACGCCGACGAAGATACTCGTCGTCGACGACGAGCCCGATATCGAGCCGCTGGTGACCCAGCATTTCCGGCGCCAGATCCGCAGCGGCAGCCTGATGTTCCGATTCGCCCGGGACGGCCGCGAGGCTCTTCAGGCGCTGACCGAGGACCGCGAGATCGGCGTCGTCCTCTCGGACATCAACATGCCAGTGATGGATGGCCTGACGCTGCTGTCGGAAATCGCGGCCAACGCCCTGCCGGTGCGGGCCATCATCGTTTCGGCCTATGGCGACATGGGCAATATCCGCGTCGCGATGAACCGCGGCGCATTCGATTTCCTGGTCAAGCCGATCGACATGACCGATCTCGACGTGACCATCAGGAAGACGCTCGACGAAATCGAGCGTGTCGCCGCGGTTCGGCGCGAGCGCGACGAAGCCCAGCGGATGCGGTCCAACCTCGCTCGCTATTTCTCGCCCAAGATCGTCGACATCCTTGCCGCGCGCAACGAACCGCTCGGCCCGATCCGCCGGCAGGATGTCGCCGTGCTGTTTTCCGACATCGTCGGGTTTACCACCCTCGCCGAGGGTCTGGCGCCCGAGCGCATCATGGAAATCCTGCGCGACTATCATGCCCGGATGTCCGCCGTGATCTTCGACTGCGGCGGCACGCTGGAGAAATTCATCGGCGACGCGCTGATGGCCACCTTCGGCGTCCCCGATCCTTCCGCGGACGACGCCGCCAACGCGTTGCGTTGCGCATTCGCCATGCGACGGGCGCTGCATGTCTGGAATCAGGACCGCGCAGCCCTTGGAGAGGCGCCGATCGAGATGGGGATCGGGGTCCATTTCGGCCCGGTCGTCCTCGGCGATCTCGGGGGCGATCATGGCATGGCCTTCACAGTGATCGGCGACACCGTCAACACGGCCAGCCGCCTGCAGGACATGACCCGCGCGCTCGGCGTGCCGGTGGTGGCAAGCGATGCGGTGGTCGAGGTCGCCAGGTCCGCGGGCAATGCTGAAACGGATGCGCTGCTGGCCCGCCTGGCGCCGGCGGGCAGGCATCCGGTTCGCGGCCGGGCGGGCAGCGTGATGGTCTGGACCGCGAGCGACGTGCCGCCCGGCTAACCACCGCCGGATCTTGCCGCCAGCTCGATCTCCTTGTTGCGCAGGATGAAGCGCTGCAGCTTGCCCGAGGGGGTCTTGGGCAGCTCGGTGACGAATTCGATCTCGCGCGGATAGGCATGGGCCGACAGGCGGCGGCGGACGAGTTGCTGCAGGGCGTCGGCCAGGGCGGCATTGCCCTCGACGCCGGGGCGCAGCACGACGAAGGCCTTCACCAGTTCGGTGCGTTCGGGATCGGGCTTGCCGACCACGGCGCTCTCGATGACGTCGTCATGTTCGAGCAGCGCGCTTTCGACGTCGAACGGCCCGATGCGATAGCCGGCCGAAGTGATGATGTCATCGGAGCGGCCGACGAAATCGATCGCCCCGTCGGCATTCAGCGCCACGGTATCGCCGGTGCGGTACCAGTCCGCGCTCAGCGACGGCGTTTCCTGGCGCCAGTAGCCCTGGAACCAGAACAGGGGCGAGCGCCTGACGTCGACGGCGAGGATGCCGGGCTCGCCGGGCGGCAGTTCGTTGTTCTCCGCATCGAGCACGGCGACGCGATAACCCGGCATCGCATAGCCGGCCGAGCCGGCGCGGACGGTGTGGCGCAGGCCGTGATGGTTGTTGACCACCATCCCGGTCTCGGTCTGGCCGTAATGGTCGTTGATCGGGCAGGCGAGGTGGTCGGCAAACCACCTGATGACTTCCGGATTCAGCGGCTCGCCCGCCGAGGAGACGACGCGCAGGGCGCCTTTGACCGCGGCGGCGGCTTCCGGCCCGGCGGCGATCAGCAGGCGATAGGCGGTCGGCGCGCCGGCGAGGTTGGTGATGCCGTATTTCCGGATGATGCGATAGGTGCTCTCGACCGTGAAGGCGCCTTCGTAGAAGGTCGTGGCATGGCCCATCATCAGCGGGCCGGTGACCGCGTAGTAGAGGCCGTAGGCCCAGCCGGGATCGGCGATGTTCCAGAACTTGTCCTGGGGCCGCAGGTCGACGGCGTCGCGCATGTAGCCGTGGAACGACAACAGCGCCTTCAGCGGCACCATCACGCCCTTGGCCGGGCCGGTGGTGCCCGAGGTGAACATCATCAGGAAGGCATCGTCGCCGCGGCGCATCACCGGCTCGAACGCCGTCGACTGGCCGGCGATGGCCTGGGCGAAGTCGATGTCATCGGGCCGGTCGGCGCCGACGGTGACGACCGGCGGGCAGGCGGCGATGCCGTCGAGCTTGGGCCGGTTGGCCGGATCGGTGACGACGAGGCGGGTTTCGGCGCTGGCCAGCCGGTATTCGATCGCCTTGGGTCCGAAGGCGGTGAACAGCGGCTGATAGACCCCGCCGGCCCGCCAGGTGCCGAGGATGGTGACGAGCAGCTCGGGGCTGCGCGGCAGGAGGCCGGCGACGCGGTCGCCGGGCTGCACGCCGCGGCTGCGCAGGAAATTGGCGAACCGGGCCGACCGGTCGCGCAATTCGGCGAAGGTGAACGAGCGCCCGATGCCGTCGCGGCTTTCGTGATGAAGGGCGACGCGGTCGCCGTCGACGTGGCGGTCGCAGCATTCGACGCAGGCGTTCAGCCCGGTCTCCAGATTGCCGCTCAGGCTCTTGGCGGGGCCGCCCCCGCGGGCGCCGCCGGCGCGGGGG
>JAEYTW010000399.1 GCA_023433835.1 Pseudomonadota bacterium
TCCGCCGTGCGCAGGTTCAGCGAGGTGAAGGTGCGCAGGTTGGAGCGGATCAGGTGGGTGTGGACCGCACCGGTCGCCAGGATCGCCGGGATGGCGGCGCGGGTCGGACCCATCGCCTCGTCGGTCATGATGACGTGGTTGGCGCCGCCGCGCACGGCGTCCTCCGCCTCCTGGCGGATGCGGCGCAGCGCGTCGCGCAGGGCGTCGGGGCCGGCATCGGCCGGGAAGGTGGCGTCGATCACCGCCGCGGTGTCGCCCATATACTCACGCATGGCGTGGAATTCGGCGGTGGTCAGCACCGGGCTGTCGAGTTGCAGCAACCGGGTCTGGCTCTCATCCTCGTCCAGGATGTTGCCGAGGTTGCCGAGGCGCGTCTTCAGGCTCATCACCCGGCGCTCGCGCAAGCTGTCGATGGGCGGATTGGTGACCTGGGAGAAGTTCTGGCGGAAGAAGTGGTGCAGGCCGCGGTACTTGTCGGACAGCACGGCGATCGGGCTGTCGTCGCCCATCGAGCCAATGGCTTCCTTCCCGTCCTCCGCCATCGGGTGGAGGATCAGCTCCATGTCTTCCATGGCGAGGCCGAAGGCCATCTGGCGGCGGCGCAGCTCCTCCTTCTCCATCTCCGACGGCTCGCCCTTCAGCGAGGCGGACTTCACCAGCTCGTCCAGATGCGTGGTGTTCTTGACCCACTGGCCCCAGGGCTTCTGGCTGGCCAGATGGTCCTTCAGCTCACGGTCGGTGAACAGCTTGCCCGCCTGGAGATCGACGGCGATCATCTCGCCCGGGCCGAGGCGGCCCTTTTCGATCACCTGGTTCTCCTCGATCTTGACCATGCCGGTCTCGGAACCGCCGATGATCAGGCCGTCGGCGGTGATGGTGTAGCGCATCGGGCGCAGGCCGTTGCGGTCCATGCCGCCGACGACCCAGCGGCCGTCGGTCATCGCCAGCGCGGCCGGGCCGTCCCACGGCTCCATCACCGTGTTGGCGTAGGCGTAGAGGGCGCGGTGCTTCTCCGGCATCGTGGTCTTGTTCGACCAGCTTTCCGGCACCAGCAGGGTCTTGGCCATCGGCGCGATGCGGCCGGCGCGCACCAGCACCTCGAACACGGCGTCGAGCGCCGCCGAATCAGACGAGCCGGATTGCACGATCGGCTTGATGTCGTCGCCGAATTCGCCGAACAGCTCGGAAGCCATCCGGATCTCGTGGCTCTTCATCCAGTTGACGTTGCCGCGCACGGTGTTGATCTCGCCGTTATGGGCGAGCATGCGGAACGGCTGGGCCAGGCGCCAGGTCGGGAAGGTGTTGGTCGAATAGCGCTGATGGTAGATCGCAAACGACGACACGAAGCGTTCGTCCAGCAGGTCGGGATAGAACACCGACAGCTGCTCGGCCAGGAACATGCCCTTGTAGATGATCGACCGGCAGGACAGCGAGCAGATGTAGAAGTCCGAGATATGCGCGGCCAGGACCGCCTTCTCGATGCGGCGGCGGATCAGGAACAGCTCGCGCTCGAAATCGTCGTCGGACAGGCCCTTGCGGTTCTCGATCAGCACCTGCTCGATCTCGGGCCGCGTCGCGTTGGCCTTCTCGCCGATGACCGACGAGTTGATCGGCACCTGGCGCCAGCCGAAGATGCCGTGGTTGAAGGCCAGGATCTCGGTCTCGACGATCGTGCGGGTGATTTCCTGCGAGGTCAGGTCGGTCTTGGGCAGGAAGACCTGACCCACGGCCAGCTTGCCCTCGCCCGGCTCGAAACCGGACTTGCGGATATGCGCCTTGAAGAAATCCTGCGGGATCTGGACGTGGATGCCGGCGCCGTCGCCGGTCTTGCCGTCGGCATCGACCGCGCCGCGGTGCCACACCGCCTTCAGCGCCTTGATGCCGGCCTCGACGACCGACCGGCGCGGCTTGCCGTCCAGCGTGGCGACCAGGCCGACGCCGCAGGCATCGTGCTCCATGGTCGGGTCGTAGAGACCGTCGGCCGACAGGGTCTCGGCATTCGCCTTGAACTCGGCGACGAATTGGGCGCCCGGATCTGCAAACTGGCTCATGGCTCGGCTCCTTCGGTTCGTCGTCAGCTGGCCAGGGCCAGCTTGTCGGCCTCGGCGGCCTTGGCCGCGAGGTACTCGCTCATCGATTCGGCGGCGACGCGCCCGTCGCGCACGCCCCAGACCACGAGGCTGGCGCCGCGCACGATGTCGCCGGCGGCAAACACGCCGTCGACCGCCGACATCTGGGTCAGCGGGTTGACCTTGACGGTGCCCCAGCGGGTGACCGGCAGGTCGGCATGGCCGAACAGGGTCGGCAGATCCTCGGGGTCGAACCCCATCGCCTTGATCACCAGGTCGGCCTTGATCGTCTGGTCCGAACCCTCGACGGCCTGCGGCGCCTGGCGGCCGGTGGCGTCGGCCAGGCCCAGCCGCATCTTGATGACGCGGGCGCCGGTGACGATCTCGTCGCCGAGGAAGGCGCGCGGCGCGGTCAGCCAGGCGAACTCGACGCCCTCCTCCTCGGCATTCTTCACCTCGCGCATCGAGCCGGGCATGTTGGCCTTGTCGCGGCGATAGAGGCACTTGACCGAGGCCGCGCCCTGGCGGATCGCGGTCCGCACGCAATCCATCGCGGTGTCGCCGCCGCCGACCACGACGACGTGCTTGTCCTTGGCATCGAGCTCGCCCGAGGCATAGGCCGGCACGTGGTCGCCGAAACCGATGCGGTTCGACGCGGTCAGGTAGTCCAGCGCCTGGACGATGCCCTTCAGGCCCGAGCCCGGCATCGCCTCGTCGCGCGCCTTGTAGACGCCGGTGGCGATCAGGATGGCGTCATGGCGCTGGCGCAGCTCGGCGAAGCTGACGTCGCGGCCGACCTGGTGGTTCAGGTGGAACTGGACGCCCTGGTCGCGCAAGAGCTGCTCGCGGCGAGCGACGACGTCCTTCTCCAGCTTGAAGCCGGGGATGCCGTAGACCAGCAGGCCGCCGACGCGGTCGTAGCGGTCGTAGACATGGACCTGGAAACCCTTGGCGCGCAGTTCCTCGGCGGCGGCGAGGCCGGCCGGGCCGGCACCGATGATGCCGACCGACTGGCTGCGCTCGGCCCGCGGCAGGCGGGGCTTGACCCAGCCGCGCTCCCAGGCGGTGTCGTTGATGTACTTCTCGATGGCGCCGATGGTGACCGTGCCGTGTCCCGACTGCTCGATCACGCAGTTGCCCTCGCACAGCCGGTCTTGCGGGCAGATGCGGCCGCAGATCTCGGGCATGTTGTTGGTGGCCTGCGACAGCTCGTAGGCCTCGTCCAGCCGGCCCTCGGCGGTCAGGCGCAGCCAGTCGGGGATGTTGTTGTGCAGCGGGCAATGGATATGGCAGCCCGGCACGCCGCATTGCGAGCAGCGCGCCGCCTGCTCGGCCGCTTTCTCGGCCGAGAACCGGCGATAGATTTCATCGAAGTCCTCGCGACGTTCGGTTGCCTCGCGCTTGTCGGGCATCTGGCTGTCGATCTTGACGAACTTCAACATCTTCTCGGCCATGGCGCGCCCCTCCTACTCGGGCGTAACGATCGACGGTCTGGCTGGCATGTCACTGGCTCAACCGCGCTGCCGCGAGGGCGCCCGGCGTCAGAACGTTTCTATAAACACTCCCTCGGCGGAAGAAAAGTAGGATTCTGCAATTTAGGTCAAAAAGACTGACCTATTGCCTTTGTGACGCTTAAGGGTCAGGCAAAATCACGAGGGGTTTGCTTGATAAGCGGGCAATATAGGTCCGATTCGGACCTATATGTCGGACGGGCAAAACCCTGCGGAAAGGCTGGTCGCGCCGGTTGCACCGGCCTAGCCTCGACCGACGCGCCGGATGCCCCTCGGACCGATCGAAGTCTTTGTCGCCGCCGCCCGGTCGGGCAGTCTGGCCCGTGCCGCGGTCGCGATGAACCTGAGCGTCCCGGCGCTCAACCGCCGCATCCGGTTGCTGGGGGCCACGCTGGGCGTCAGCCTGTTCCGCCGAGACGCCCGCGGCCTCAGCCTCAGCCTCAGCCTGACCGAGGCGGGCAAGGCCTATCTGGCCGAGGCCGGTCCGGCCTGGGAACGGCTCGAACTGGCGACAGAGGCGGTGCTATCGCTATTTCAGGGCGTTCAACCCGGCGCCCGACCCGAAGGTGCAGCATTACCTGCGGCGGCGGATCGATGATTTCCTGGCGATCCTCGCCCGCGAAGTGGCCGCCAGGCCCTTCATCGCCGGCGACCGGCCGACGGTGGCCGACCTGTCGACGTGCGGCTACCTCGTCTTCCCGGCCGACGAGGCCGGCTACGACCTTGCCGCCGACTACCCGGCCATCCATGGCTGGCTGCAGCGGATCGCCGCGCTGCCGGGCTGGCGGGCACCCTACGACCTGCTGCCGGGGCCCCGCCTGCGCCGCTACGCCGCGCCGCTTCAGGAGAAGCGGGCGGCGACCTTGGTGCCGCCGCGGCGGTAGCGGGCGAGGTAGCTTTCGACCACGGCCTCGGCCGGGGTCGGGGCGACGCCCAGATCGGCCAGGCCCGGTGCGCCGGGGCCGACGACATTGTCGCGCTCGAGCAGCACGACCTGGTCGCGGGTCAGCGGCGGTACCGGCAGCAGGCCCAGCACGCTGCCGAGCAGCTTGGCGGCGAAGAACGGCACCGGCACCAGCGCACGGCGGCGGCAGGTGGTCTCCAGCACCAGGTTCATGATCTCTTCGAAGGTATAGACCTTCGGGCCGCCGAGTTCATAGGTGCGGCCGGCCGCATCCTCGCGGGTCAGGGCATTGAAGATCGCGCAGGCGACGTCGTCGACGAAGACCGGCTGGAACCGGGTCTGGCCGCCGCCGATCAGCGGCAGGGCCGGGGCGAAGCGCGCCATCCGGCCGAAGCGGTTGAAGAAATCGTCCTCGGCGCCGAACACGACCGACGGGCGCAGGATGGTCGCCGTGGGGAAGGCTTCGCGCACCGCCGTCTCGCCCTCGGCCTTGGCCTTGGCGTATTCCGAGGGCGAATCGGCCGCGGCGCCGATCGCCGAGATATGGATCAGCCGCGCCACGCCCGCCGCCGCAGCAGCCCGGGCGATGCACCCCGCGCCTTCGGCCTGGACGGCGTCGAAGGTCTGGCGGCCACCCTCATAGAGGATGCCGACCAGGTTGATCACGGCATCGGCGCCGGCGACGGCGCGGGCGACCGAGGCATCGTCGCGGACATTGGCCTGCACCAGGTCGATCTGGCCGACGGCGCCGAACGGCTTGAGGAACAGCCCCTCGTCCGGGCGGCGGATGGCGACGCGGACGCGATGGCCGGCGCGGACGAGCCGGCGCACGACATAACGGCCGATGAAGCCGGAGCCGCCGAACACGGTGACCAATTGGGGGCCGAGGTCGTTGAGCATGGCAGGGGTCTCGATGGTTATGCGGCCTGAAGGATTCGCCTGCACTATATCGATCCGTGCGCCCGCGCCAAGGGCGGATCGCGGCAGTGCGAAATCGCGCCGCAGCCGGTCGATGAAGTTTTTGCGTCGAAAGATGTCGAAGCGGTGTTGACAGGTCCGCGGCCAACCCTTAAACACCCGCCTCGCACCTGCCCAGGTGGCGGAATTGGTAGACGCGCTAGTTTCAGGTACTAGTTCCCGAAAGGGAGTGGAAGTTCGAGTCTTCTCCTGGGCACCAATCGCTTGGCTGACGCCGAAGCGACCCCTGCGCCGCAAGTCAGCCCGCACTGACTGAAGATCCGGACGCAAGGCAGACCTAGCTTCATGACCATCCATCTGCATCAGGGCGATCTGCCCGCCGATGTCTCGTTCGGCGACAGCGTCGCGATCGATACCGAAACCCTCGGCCTGAACCCGCATCGCGACCGGCTGTGCCTCGTGCAGCTGTCGGCCGGCGACGGCGTCTGCCATCTCGTGCGCTTCCAGAAGGGCATCTACGACGCCCCGAACCTGAAGAAGCTGCTGGCCGACCCCGGCGTGACCAAGCTGTTCCACTTCGCCCGCTTCGACGTCGCGGTGCTGCGCCAGTACCTCGGTGTCGACACCGCGCCGATCTACTGCACCAAGATCGCCTCCAAGCTGGTCCGCACCTTCACCGACCGCCACGGCCTCAAGGATCTCTGCCGCGAACTGATCGGCGTCGAGATTTCCAAGCAGGAGCAGTCGTCGGACTGGGGGGCGGCCCAGCTGAGCGACGCCCAGCTCAAATACGCCGCCTCGGACGTGCTGCACCTGCACAAGCTTGCCGCCGCGCTCGACGTGATGCTGGCGCGCGAGGGGCGGGCCGACATCGCCGCCCAGTGTTTCTCCTTCCTGCCGATGCGCGCGCGCCTCGATCTCGAAGGCTGGCCAGAAATCGACATATTTGCCCATTAAGGCCATAGGTCTGCAGGGCTTGCGCGATCGGGGCCCGGGCACCATCTAGCGATGGTGCCGGGCCCCTTCAGTTTCACGAATCTTTGCATTCGCGCGACCGATCGTCGATACTGCCTGCGGTTGGCATGATTCTTGTTTGTATACAGTTCCTGGCCCGGAAGCAGCGCAATGCAGCAGACCATGGTTGATCAGTGTGAAGGGCTGCCGCCGGCCGGCGCGGCCCGCGACATTGCCGCCGGCCAGCGTGTCCTGACCCTCGAATCCGAGGCGCTGAAGGCCCTGTCGGCCGCCCTCGACGACCGGTTCGCGGCGGCGGTCGACCTGTTGTCGCGCGTCGCCGGCCGCATCGTCGTCTCCGGCATGGGCAAGTCGGGCCATGTCGGCAAGAAGATCGCCGCGACCCTGGCCTCGACCGGCGCGCCGGCGACCTTCGTCCATCCCGGCGAGGCCAGCCACGGCGACCTCGGCATGATCGTCGCGGGCGACGCGGTGCTCTGCCTGTCGAATTCGGGCGAGACGCCCGAACTTGCCGACCTCATTGCCCATGCCAAGCGTTTCTCCATTCCGCTGATCGGCATCACCTCGCGCGCCGGGTCGACCCTCGACCAGGCGGCCGATATCGGCCTGATCCTGCCGCCGGCGCCGGAAGCCTGCCCGCTCGGCCTCGCGCCGACCACCTCGACCACGCTGATGCTGGGCTTGGGCGACGCGCTGGCCGTGGCGCTGCTCGACCGCCGCGGCTTCACGGCCGAGGATTTCCAGGTGCTGCATCCCGGCGGCAAGCTCGGTTCCAGGCTGAAGCGCGTGGCTGAGCTCATGCATGACGGCGATGCCCTGCCGCTGATCGCCGAGGGCGCGGCGATGCAGGACGCCATCCTCGTCATGTCGGCCAAGGGCTACGGCACCGTCGGCGTCGTTGCCGACGACGGCCGGCTGGCCGGCGTCATCACCGACGGCGATCTGCGCCGCCACATGAATCCCGGCCTGCTGGCCGAACCGGTGGCCGGGGTGATGACCCGCGGCCCCCGCACCATCCGGCCGCGGGCGCTGGCCTCCGAAGCGCTAGGCCTGATGAATGCCAGATCGATCACCGCGCTGTTCGTGCTCGACGATGCGGGCCGGCCGGTGGGGCTGATCCACATCCATGACTGCCTGCGGGCCGGGGTGGCCTGACCGTGATGGCGGCACCCCACGAGCCGCCGCCGTTGGTGCCGGGCGTCGCTGCCGCCGAGGCGCTGCCCGACGACGCGACGCGCCGCCGCCGCGAGATCGCCGGCCGCCGTAA
>JAEYTW010000401.1 GCA_023433835.1 Pseudomonadota bacterium
CGCCACGGCCGGCCGCGTCAGGCCCGGACCAGGCGCTGGATCGTGACGTCCATGGGGGTTTCGGACACGCTGAACCACAGGTTGATTTCCTGCCGGAATTTCTTCCAGGGTTCGTAGATCTTCTTGAACTGCGGATCCTTGGCCGCGATCTCGTCGTAGGTTTCGACCGACGCCTTGTACAGGGCATCCATGATCGACGGGGCAAGCGGCTTGATCAGCCCGCCCTCGGCGATGATCTGGCGCAGCCCCGCCATGTTGCCCGCGTCATAGAACGACGTCATGTAGTGCGAAGCCTCGGCGGCTGCCGAGGTGACGATCGCCTGATAGCTCGGCGGCAGGTCGTTCCACTTCGTCATGTTGATGAAGAGATTGGTCAGCGGACCATTCTCCTGCCAGGCCGGGTAATAGTAGTATTTGGCGACCTTCGTCAGGCCCAGCTTGACGTCGTCCAGCGGCGACACGAAATCGGCGCCGTCGATCGAGCCGCGCTCCAGCGCCTGATACACTTCCGACAACGCGAGCTGCTGGGGGATGACGCCCAGCCGCGTCATGATCTGGCCGGCCAGGCCGCCGATCCTGAACTTCAGGCCCTGCAGGTCCGCGGGCGTACGCAATTCCTTGCGGAACCATCCCATCATCTGGGCGGCGGTATTGCCGAACTTGAGATGCTTGACCTTGTACTTGGCGAAGAACTCGTCGAGCAGCGGACCGCCGCCGCCGTGATCGATCCAGGCTTCCTGCTGGCGGGCGTTCAGGCCGAAGGGCAGCTGGGTCGCGAAGGCGAAGGAGGGTTCCTTGCCGACGTAGTAGTAGGACCCGGTGTGGGTGAGCTCGATCGTGCCTTCCTGCACCGCGTCCAGCGTCTGCAGCGGGGGAACCAGTTCCCCGGGGCCGAAGAACTGGATCTGGAAATTGCCGTCGGTGGCCTGCTTGACCCGCTCGATGAACAGCGAGGCGCAGCCATACAGCGCCGGCAGGTTCTTCGGAAAGCTCGAGGCGAATTTCCAGGTGATCTTCGGGTTGGTCTGAGCGATCGCGGGTGCGGCGATGGCGACCGGGGCGATGGTTGCCCCGGTTAGCGCGGCGCGCCGGCTGATAACGGCTTTCGGGCTTTTAAGCACCTGTTCCCCCCTTTGCTTTCCAGCCGGTTGATCCCCGGCGGCATCCTTGGAGGAGAACATTTTTCTACCCGTCAGTCAATAAACTCACCGTTCAGTTTTAATAATAAATCAAGGGTCAAATCGAGATCGTGGCTTGCCGATGCGGGCATCTCGCCAACCAGGATTTTTATCCTGCCTGGGATCGCCCTGCCCTAATCGAATATCTTTCCGGGGTTCATGATCCCAAGCGGATCCAATGCCTGCTTGATGCGGCGCATCGCATCGACGGCGGGTCCGTGTTCCCTGCGCAGGTAGTGGATCTTGCCGCGGCCGATCCCGTGCTCGCCGGTGCAGGTGCCGCCGAAGCGCAACGCCCGGTCGACGAGCCGGTCGCTCAACCCGGCTGCCCGCGCCTGCTGCCCGGCATCCGCGGCATCGTAGAAGATCGTCAGGTGGAAATTGCCGTCGCCGACATGGCCGAGGATCGGGGCGAACAGGCCCGTCGCCACGATGTCGGCCCTGGTCTCCAGGATGCAGCCGGTCAGGCTGGAGAGCGGTACGCAGACATCGGTCGGCAGCATGGCCATGTCCGGGCATTTGCGCTTGTTGGCCCAGACCGCCTCATGCCTGGCGGTCCACATCCGGTTGCGCGCCTCCTCCTTTTCCGCCCACTGGAAATCGCCGGCGCCGTGTTCGGCTGCGAGATCGCGGACCATCTCGACCTGCTCGCCGACCGACTTTTCACTGCCGTGGAACTCCATCCACAGCGTGTTGAGCGGCGGCAGGTTCATGCCCGCGTAATCGTTCAAGGCCGCGACCTGGACGTCGTCGAGCAGTTCGCAGCGGGCGATGGGAATGCCCATCTGCATGATGGCGATGACGGTGTCGACCGCGCCCTGCAGCGAGGCAAAGGGGCATGAGGCGGCTATCACCTTTTCCGGAATGCCGTGCAGCCTCACGGTCAGCTCGGTGATCAGCCCCAGCGTGCCTTCGGAACCGACGAACAGCCTGGTCATGTCGTAACCGGCCGAGGACTTGCGCGCGCGGCTGCCGGTCCGGATCACCGCGCCGTCGGCCAGCACGATTTCCATCGCCAGGACGTTGCCCAGCATGGTGCCGTAGCGGACCGCATTGGTGCCGGAGGCCCGCGTCGCCGCCATGCCGCCGAGCGAGGCGTCGGCGCCAGGATCGATGGGAAAGAACAGTCCGGTATCCCTGATATAACTGTTCAGCGCCTTGCGGGTCACCCCGGGCTGGACCACCGCGTCGAGATCCGCGGGCGAGACCTTCAGGATTGCGTTCATGCGCGAGGTATCGATGCTGATCCCGCCGAACGGTGCCGTTATGTGCCCTTCGAGCGACGTGCCGGTGCCGTAGGGGATGACGGGCACGCGATGCCGGGCGCAGAGCGCCATGATGCGTGACGTCTCGGCCGTATCGACCGGATAGACCACCGCATCGGGCGGCATCGGGCGATGATGCGAGATGTCGCGGCCATGTTCCTCGCGCACCCCCATCAGGGTGACCAGCCGGTCGCCCACCAATGCGGCGATGTCGTCCAGCGCCGCCTTCAACGATGGCCCGCCCATCGCCGTCACGCCCGCGCCTGCCGGCGGAGGGGCGGCTGTCCGCCGGCCCCCGCCTCGACATAGGCCGCCAGAAGCGCAGCCTGGCGCGAGGCGGTCTCCGCGATGCTGCGATCCTTGACATGGCCAAAGCCGCGTATCGACATCGGCAGCAACGCGATCTCGGCCGCCTTGTCGCGGTTCTCGGCCGCCAGTCCCGCCACCAGCCGGTCCACCACCGCTTCGTACTCGACGATCAGGCGCCGTTCCGTGCGGCGCTCGGCCTGGTAGCCGAACGGATCCAGCATGGTCCCGCGCAACGGCTTCATCCGGGCCAGAAGCCGGAAGACCGTGCCCATCCACCCGCCGAAGCTGCGCTTGGCGCGCAGGCCGGTCGCATGCTCGCGCGCCGAGAGCAGCGGCGGCGCCAGGTTGTAGCGGAGCGAAAAGCCATCCTCGAAAGTCTCGGCGAGCTTGCGGGCGAAGGCCGGATCGGCATGGAGGCGCGCCACTTCGTACTCGTCCTTGTAGGCAAGAAGCTTGAAGTAGCTGCGCGCCACCGCCTCGGTCAGCGGCGTGCCCTGCCTGGACACCCTGCGTTCATGCTCCGCCACCCGGTCCACCAGGCGCCGATAGCGTCGCGCATATGCCTCGTCCTGATAATCGATCAGGAAGGCCGCCCGGCGGTCGATGATCTGCTCCAGGCTTTCGGGGTCGTCGCTGTCGGCGCCCGCCGTGCCGGCCAGCCTGGCGACCGCGCCGATGTCCTTGGCGGCGATGCGCCCCCATTCGAAAGCGCGTTTGTTGGTTTCGACCGAGACGCCGTTCAGCTCGATGGCGCGGATCAGCGATTGCGCCGTCAGCGGCACCAGCCCTTCCTGATAGGCATAACCCAGCATGAAAAGGTTCATCGCGATCGCATCGCCCATCAGCGCACCGGCCAGACCGTGGGCATCGATCGTATCGAGCCGGTTGCGCCCCAATGCCTTGGCCAGGCGCCGCTTGAGCCCTTCGGTCTGGAAATCGAGGTCGGGGTCGAACACGAAGTCCGCGGTGGGCGCGATATGCTGGTTGACCACCGCGCGGGTATGGCGCGGCTTCACCGCGCTCATCACCTCGGCCCCGCCGGCAACGACCAGATCGCAGGCGATCAGCGCGTCGGCACATTCGTCGGGAACACGCGCGGAATGCAGGTCATCCTGGCCGCGCGCGATGCGGACATGGCTGACCACCGCACCGTTTTTCTGCGCCAGGCCGATGGAATCCAGCACCGAGGATGCCTTGCCGTCGAGATGCGCCGCCATGCCCAGCACGGCGCCCAGCGTGACCACGCCGGTCCCGCCGATACCCGTGATCAGCAGGTTGAACGGGCGATCGCCGATGGCCGCGACGGGGTCGCCGAGCTGCCGCAGCAGGTCGGCGGGCGGCGTCGAGGCGGCGCGCTTGCGCAGCGTCGCGTTCTCGACCGTGACGAAGCTGGGGCAGAAGCCGTTGTTGCAGGAATAATCCTTGTTGCAGCTCGACTGGTTGATCGCGCGCTTGCGGCCGAACGGCGTCTCCAGCGGCTCGATCGAGATGCAGTTCGACCTGACGCCGCAGTCGCCGCAGCCTTCGCAGACCAGGTCGTTGATGAACATCCGCCGGGGCGGGTCGGGGAATTCGTTCTTCTTGCGGCGGCGGCGCTTTTCGGCCGCGCAGGTCTGATCGTAGACGATGGCGGTCACGCCGGGGGTGGCCGCCAGTTCCCGCTGCACCGCGTCCAACTCCTCGCGCGGGTGGATGACGACACCCGGCGCCATCGCGGTCGAAGCGTCGTATTTCCCCGGCTCGTCACTGACGACGACGACGCGGCGCACGCCTTCGGCGACCAGCTGGTGGGTGATCTGCGGCACTTGCGGCTTGCCCTCGACCGGCTGGCCGCCGGTCATGGCCACGGCATCGTTGTAGAGAATCTTGAAGGTGATGTTGACGCCGGCTGCCACTGCCGCACGCACCGCGAGGCTGCCGGAGTGGAAGTAGGTGCCGTCGCCGAGGTTCTGGAACATGTGCGGGGTGTCGGTGAACGGCGCCTGGCCGATCCAGTTGACGCCCTCGCCGCCCATCTGGGTAAAGGTCTCGGTGCGCCGGTCCA
>JAEYTW010000512.1 GCA_023433835.1 Pseudomonadota bacterium
CTTCCCAACCGATCGGGCGGGGGGCGGGCGGTGTCTCCGGGGGGGCTTCGGCGGCTTTCGGCTCGGTCATGTCGGGGCGGATGATGGCCTTCAAAACGGGCTGGTCAAGCGTTCCTGCCAGTCCCAATCAGCGTTTGTGACAGATGCGGCGCGAATTCGTCACCACGCTGTCACGATATCCACGATTTCTGTGGATAAGTCTGTGGGCGGGGATCGGTACGAAGCCTTGGGACCCTAGGGAATCCTGGCCTCACCTCCACTTTGCCCATTTTTTGTGCTATTTTGCAACCCATTGATTTCATTGATTTTATCGGTCGGATTTCAAGTTTCGACCGGTGGAAGGGACGGCCGGATTGGACGGCCGTCGGATTCCGCCGAGTCGCCTGAAGGGGTGTGAACAAAATCCGCGGGGTCCAGGGCCGTCATGCTGAACAAATGGTTAAAGTCAAGCCCGCCGTGCCTTCCGCGCCGTGTCAATCCAGGTCCTCTGCACCTGGCGCGGGCAATGGCCAGGGCAGGTGCTGGCCCCCGTCCAGCGCAATCATCTGGCCGGTCATGGCCTTGGCCGAAAGAATGTAGCGGATGCCGGCCGCGATCTCCTCCGGATGCGCGCCGCGGCCGAGCGGGGTGGAGCGCCACTGCCTGTCGAATTGCTCCGGCGTCTGACGCTCGTTGGCGAGTACCGGGCCGGGGCCGATCGCGTTGACCCGGATGCCGCGCGGGGCCAGGGCCATCGCGAGCGTCTGGGTCAAGGTCCACAACCCCGCCTTGGCGACGGTGTAGCTGACGAAATGGGGTGTCAGGCGCCAGACCCGCATGTCGATCAGGTTGACGATGTTGCCCGCCGCACCCTCGGGCAACTGGCCGGCGAAGGCCTGGGACAGGAAGAAGGGCGCCCGCAGGTTGACATTGAGCTGGCGGTCCCAGCCTTCGAGCGTCACCTCGCCGATCTCGTCGCGCTCGAACAGCGAGGCATTGTTGATCAGCGCGGTAACCGGCCCCAGCATCCGATTGGCGGCCGGCAGCAGGTTCTCGACGTCGCCGGGCACCGACAGGTCGCCCACCACCGTCGCCGCGCGGCCGCCGGCGGCCGTGATCTCGTCGGCCAGTGCCCGGGCGGCATCGCCCGACCGGTTATGATGGATCGCCACGGCCCAGCCATCCGCCGCCAGGGCCAGGGCGACGGCCCGGCCGATGCGCACGGCGGCCCCGGTGATCAGCGCCACATCGCCCATGATTCCAAAATTCCTTTCAATTCAGCCACGTGGCGCTTGACGCCGCCGTCCCGACAAGGTTGCGTGCAGGGGTATATATGAAGTCGTCAGCGTCTCAAGGCTAGCCCGCGTCGCCATGCTGCCCATCTACCTGCCGATCGCCGAACTGTCGCTCGATATCGTGGTCCTGCTGGGGCTGGGGTCGATCGTCGGGTTCCTGTCCGGGCTGTTCGGGGTGGGCGGCGGCTTCCTGCTGACGCCGCTCCTGATCTTCCTCGGCGTGCCGCCGACGGTGGCGGTGGCGACCCAGGCGCCGCAGATCGTCGCCTCGTCGGTATCCGGCGTGCTGGCCCATTGGCGCAAGGACAATGTCGACGCGGTGATGGGCGGCGTGCTGGTGGCCGCCGGCCTCGTCGGTTCGGGGGTCGGCGTCGTCCTGTTCACCTGGCTGCGGGCGCTCGGCCAGATCGATTTCGCCATCTCGGTCACCTACGTGCTGCTGCTCGGCGTCGTCGGCACGCTGATGATGATCGAGGCGATCAAGACCCTGACGCGCAAGCCCGGGACGCTGCGGCGGCGCAAGCTGCACCAGCATCTGTGGATCCATAACCTGCCGTTCAAGGCGCGCTTCCGCAAATCGCGCCTCTACATCTCGATCCTGCCGCCGGCGGGCATCGGTTTCCTGACCGGCATGCTGGCCGCCATCATGGGCGTCGGCGGCGGCTTCATCCTGGTGCCGGCGATGATCTTCCTGCTCGGCATGCCGACGATGCTGGCGATCGGCACCTCGCTGTTCCAGATCATCTTCGTCACTGCGGCGACAACCGTGCTGCATGCCTGGGCCTCGCACACCGTCGACATCGTCATGGCCCTGCTGCTGGCCGTCGGCGGGGTATTCGGCGCCACCTACGGCGCCCGCTTCGGCCAGAAGCTGAAGGCCGAGCAACTGCGCGGCCTGTTTGCGCTACTGGTCGTCATCGTCGCCATCAAGGTCGGCTACGACCTGACGCGCACCCCGCCCGACCTCTATTCGATCGACCAGTGACGCCGGACGACCTCGTCCGGGCGCTCGACGCCATCGCCGTCATCGCCTTCACCCGGCCGCCCGGCCCGAAGCACCCGGGCGGGGGCGACGCGCTGCTGGTGATCGTGCCGGACGATATCGCCGAAGACCGGCTGAAGGCGGCGGCCGCGCCAGGCGTCGTCCCCTGCCGCGCCGGCTGGTTCGCACGGACGAAGGCGCGCCCGGGCACGGTGGCGCATGCCGCCGCGACGGCCGGCCGGCGCCTCTATCCGAGATAGGCGCCGCCGTTCACCTGGAGGGTCTGGCCGGTGATATAGGCCCCGCCGGGCGAGCACAGGAAGCGCACGGTCGCCGCGATCTCGCCGATTTCGCCGAGCCGCCCCAGCGGCACGCGCGCCGCTGCCTGAGCCAGCGCGGGCGTCAGCTCGCGCCCCGTCTCGATGATCCCGGGCGACAGGCAGTTGACCCGGATGCCTGCCGGCGCCAGCTCGATCGCCAGCGCCCGCGTCAGCCCGACCAGGCCCGCCTTGGCC
>JAEYTW010000487.1 GCA_023433835.1 Pseudomonadota bacterium
ATTGCCTTTCTGGAGTCTAGATTGTTGGCGCGGCCCGCCCCGCGCGCCCCCCGTCTGCTTTTGCATGTTCGCCACTTTGCCGGTCACCGCCGATAGTCTAAATCATCGCCGGGAATCGGGGCAGGTGAGGCGATGCGGCTCGGTCTTGTTTGGTTGGGCGCTGTGGTCGCGGCGTGGCTGGCGGTGGTTGCACCGGCCCGCGCCGTCGAGGTCAAGGTGGGGCTCTACGTGCTGAGCCTGGGCAAGCTCGACCTCGAGCGCGCTCTCGTGCCGGCCGATTTCTATGCCACCTTCGCTTGCAGCGGTCCCTGTCCGGCGCTCGACTTCGAAATCATGAACGGCCGGATCGTCTCGTCGACCCTGGTCGACCAGCAGCCGGACCGGCGGATGTATCGCATCTTCGCCGAACTGCGCCCTCAGGCCGACCTGCGCCGCTTCCCCTTCGACAACCAGGCCATCGACATCGTGCTGGAGGACCGTCAGCTCGAAGCCGGCGATCTGACCTTCGTCGCGGATCAGCGTCATTCCGGCCTCGACGACGACGTCATGCTGGTCGGCTGGAGCATCGCGGGCTGGAGCGCCTCCACCGCGATCCATCGCCACGACGTGCTGGACGAAACGTATTCGCGCTATCGTTTCCGCATCGACGCCACCAAGCCCGCCTGGAACGGCTTCCTGAAGACCCTGATGCCGATCGTCTTCATCGTGCTGATCGTCATCTGCTCGTTCATCATGGATATCGGCAAGACCGACGATCGTCTTTCGACCGCCACCGCCGGCTTGATCGGCGCGGTGATGATCCACCTGACCATTTCCAACCAGATCCCGCCGGTCGCCTACCTGACCCTGGCCGACCAGTTCATGCTGGTCGTCTATGCCTTCCTCACCCTGACGCTCGCCTACAATTTCTGGCTGCTGGAACTGGTGCAGCGCGGCCGCGAGGCGCGCGCCCGCGCCATCCACCAGGGTGTGCGGATGAAGGTGCTGGTCGGCGGGCCGGTGGTCTTCGCCCTGATCCTGTGGGCGATGAGCCGGTTCTGACCCCGATCATGCCGGAGCGCGGGGGCCCCAGAAGATGATCGCCGCGCCGGTCAGCGCCAGCGCGGTGCCGATCATGTCCCAACGATCGGGCGTGCGTCCCTCGACCGCCCAGAGCCAGCCGAGCGAGCAGGCGATATAGACGCCGCCATAGGCGGCATAGGCGCGGCCGGCGGCATCCTGGTCCAGCCGGGTCAGGATCCAGGCGAACAGGCAGAGCAGGGCGAGGCCAGGCAACAGCCACCAGGCCGGCCTGCCCAGCCGCCATACCGCCCAGAAGGCGAAGCAGCCGCCGATCTCGGCCAGCGCCGCGGCGAGATAGAGGCCCAGCGCCGCCATTCAGACGAACTCGGTGTCGTCGGTGAACTCATTGTAATTGCAGGTGATTTCTTCGCCCTCGGCGATGTCGCGCAGGGCGCGGGTCTCCGCTTCGGTATTGTCGGTATTGGGATCGTCGTCATGATTGATGAAGCGCGTGTGGTCTGCCGGCAGCACCCAGCCCCCGGGGATCTGCGGCGTGCGGTAGGCATAGCGATGGATGAAGCCCAGCGCGGGTTCTTCCAGCGCATCGACGACGGTCTCCGGGATCACCTGGTCGACGCCGGGCTGGAAACGCCAGATCACCGTGCCGGCGGGAATGGCGCGGGCGGCATAGCAACCGATGCCGTGTATGGGGCTGGCCGCGACATAGGTCGGCACCAGAAGCATGGCTGATCCTCCGTTTTGCGGGGGTAGGGCGGTTGGACTTCGGGGTGATTCGAGGGCATAGTGTCTCCCATGATAGGTGCCCTGAACAGCGCGCTTTCCGGCCTGGGGGCCGCGGCCTACGGTGCCGCGGTGACAGCGAACAACATCGCCAACCTGAACACCACCGGCCGGCCCGGGGCCGCCGCGTCGGGTGCGACCGGCGAGGGCGTGGCCTATCAGGCGCAAGCGGCGGTCAACGTTTCCGGCGCCGCCGGCCAGGGCGTCCAGTCCCAGGCCCGGCTGGTCTCGCCCCCCACCCTGCTGCGCTACGATCCGACCAGCGCCTTCGCCAGCGACAGCGGGCAGGTCGAGGCGCCGAACGTCGACCTGGCCGACCAGTCGGTCAACCTGATCTCGGCAACCCAGGCCTATCGCGCCAACGCGTCCAGCTTCCGGGCCGCCGACGACATGCTCAAACAACTGATCGACAACGTCGCGTGACCTGAGCGCGCACGGACCGATTTCGGAGACCTCGCATTGGCTTTCGTCCCCGGTTCTGCCGCTGCCGCCCGTGCCGCGCTGTCGCCGCGCAACCGCCGACAGATCGCCTTCTGGCTGCTGGCCGTCGCCGGGCTGATCTTCGTCATGGTGCTGGTCGGCGGCGCGACCCGGCTGACCGAATCCGGCCTGTCGATCGTCGACTGGCGCCCGGTGACGGGGGCCCTGCCGCCGATGGACCAGCAGGACTGGATGGTCGAGTTCGACAAGTACCGGACCTCGCCCCAGTACCAGCAGGTCAACAAGGGCATGAGCCTTGCGGAATTCAAGGAAATCTACTGGTGGGAATGGGGCCACCGGCTGCTCGGCCGGCTGATCGGCTTCGCCTTCGCGCTGCCCTTCGTCGCCTTTCTGCTGCTCGGCCGGGTCGAACGCCCGCTGATCCCCAAACTGGCGGTATTGTTCTTCCTGGGCGGCATGCAGGGTGCGCTCGGCTGGTTCATGGTCGCCTCAGGGCTCGTCGATCGCCCTTCCGTCAGCCACTACCGCCTGGCGGCGCATCTGTCGCTCGCCATCCTGATCTATCTTGCCCTGCTATGGACCGCCTGGGGGCTGATCGATCCGCGCGACGACGCCACCGACGACGCGGCCCATCGGAGTGCCGGGCGCTGGGTCTGGACAGCGCTGGCCGCCGCCGGCATCCAGGTCGTGCTGGGCGCCTTCGTCGCCGGCTTGCGCGCCGGGCTGACCTACAATACCTGGCCGCTGATGGATGGCGACCTCGTGCCCGACCACCTGTTCATGCAGAACCCGTGGTGGGTCAATTTCTTCGAGAACATCACGATGGTGCAGTTCCAGCACCGCACCTTCGCCTGGGTCGTCGTGGCCCTGGCGCTGGCCGCGGCATGGCGCGCCGCCCGGCTGGGGCTGAACCGGCCGGCGGCGATGGTCGGGCTGGCCGTGATCGCCCAGTTCATGCTGGGCATCATCACCCTGCTCGAGGTGGTGCCGGTCTCGCTCGGCGTCGCCCATCAGGGCGGGGCCGTGGTCGTCCTCACCACGCTGGTGTGGCTGCTGCACCGGCTACGCAGCCACTGAGCGTCCGTCAGGCGCGCCGCACTTCTGCGACGAACCGCGCCACTTCCTTGCGCAACAGTTCCGCCTGCGCCGCCTGGTCGCGCGCCGCACCCAGCACGTCCGCCGCCGCCTGGCCCGACTGGTCGGCCGAGCGGTTGACCGCATCGACGCCGTGCGAGGCCTGGGTCGCGCCCTGGGCCGCGTCCTCGACATTGCGGGCGATGGCGCGGGTGGCCGCGCCCTGCTCCTCGACCGCGGCCGCGATCGAGCCGGAGATCTCGTCGATCCGGCCGATGATGCCGCCGATGGCCTGGATCGCATCGACCGCGTCGCGCGACGTGGCCTGGACGCCGGCGACCAGCTGACTGATCTCGTCGGTCGCCTTGGCGGTCTGGGTGGCGAGCGTCTTGACCTCCCCGGCGACCACGGCGAAGCCCTTGCCGGCATCGCCGGCACGGGCTGCCTCGATCGTCGCGTTCAGGGCGAGCAGGTTGGTCTGCTCGGCGATCTTGGTGATCAGATTGACCACGGCGCCGATCTTGTCGGCCGCCTCGGCCATGCCGCGCACGATCCCGTTGGTAGCCTCGGCCTGGGACACGGCTTCCTGGGCGACCCGTGCCGAGGAGGCGACCTGGCCGGAAATCTCGTTGATCGACGCCGACAATTCCTCGGTCGCGGCCGCGACGGTCTGGACGTTGCCGGCGGTCGCTTCGGTGGCGCCTGCCGCCGCCCGGCTCTGCCGCGCGGTCTCCACCGCGATCTCCGTCATCGTCGTCGCCGTCTGCTGCAT
>JAEYTW010000637.1 GCA_023433835.1 Pseudomonadota bacterium
ATCTGATCGACGGCTCGGGCTACATCTTCCGCGCCTATCACGCGCTGCCGCCCCTGACCCGCAAGTCCGACGGCCTGCCGATCGGCGCGGTCGCCGGGTTCTGCAACATGATCAACCGCCTGCTGGAAAATGCCCGCCAGCCGGGCCAGGCGACCCACATGGCCGTGGTGTTCGATCCCAAGGGCGGCACCTTCCGCAACCAGCTCTACGATCTCTACAAGGCCAACCGGTCCGAGCCGCCCGAGGACCTGGTGCCCCAGTTCCCGCTGATGCGCGACGCCACCCGCGCGTTCGGCCTGCCCTGCATCGAGCAGGAGGGCTTCGAGGCCGACGACGTCATCGCGACCCTGGCCAGGCAAGGGGCGGCGGCCGGGATGGAAGTCGTCATCATCTCGTCCGACAAGGATCTGATGCAGCTGGTCGGCACCGGGGTGCGGCTGCACGACCCGATGAAGGACAAGCCGATCGGCGAAGCCGAGGTGCGCGAGAAGTTCGGCGTCGCCCCCGACCGCGTCGTCGACGTCCAGGCGCTGGCCGGCGACAGTTCGGACAACGTGCCGGGCGTGCCGGGCATCGGCGTCAAGACGGCGGCCGAGCTGATCAACACCTACGGTACGCTCGAGGCGCTGCTGGAGCGCGCGAACGAGATCAAGCAGCCCAAGCGTAAGGAAAGCCTGATCGCCAATGCCGACAAGGCGCGGCTGTCCAAGCAGCTCGTCACCCTGCGCGACGACGTGCCGCTCGATGTGGCACTCGATGGGCTGGTGCTGCATCCGCCGGTGGCCGCGACCATCCTGTCGTTCTGCGACCTGATGGAATTCACCACCCTGCGCCGCCGCATCGAATCCCAGTTCGGCGCCGCGGCCGTCGTCGAATCCCGGCCCGAACTGCCGGTGCAGGCCACGGCCGAAGCCGTCGGGGCGGTGGTGCAGAACTACGCGCTGGTGCTGGACGAGGCCGCGCTGCAGGGCTGGGTCGCCCGGGCGCGCCAGGCCGGCGTGCTGGCGGTCGATACCGAGACCACCTCGCTCGAGCCGATGAAGGCGACGCTGGTCGGCATCTCGCTGTCGACCGCGCCGGGCGAGGCCTGCTACATCCCGGTCAACCATGTCGACGATTTCGGCCAGCGCGTGCAGCCGCAGCTCGATGCCGCGACCGCCGTCGGCATCCTGAAGGACGTGCTCGCCGATCCCGCCGTGCTCAAGATCGGGCAGAACCTGAAATACGACATGGTGATGCTGGGCCGCCACGGCGCCGCCATCACGCCCTACGACGACACCATGCTGATCTCCTACGTGCTGGATGGCGGCCGCCATGGCCACGGCATGGACGAGCTGGCCAAGCTGCATCTCGACCATCAGTGCATCAGCTATGATTCCGTGACCGGCACCGGCAAGGCGCGCATCACCTTCGACCGCGTGCCGATGGACCGGGCGCTGGCCTATGCCGCCGAGGATGCCGACGTCACGCTGCGGCTGCACCGCGCCCTGAAGCCGCGGCTCCTGGCCGAGAAGCTCACCGGCCTCTACGAGACGATCGAGCGGCCGCTGGCCGGCGTCATCGCCGGGATGGAAGCGGCCGGCATCGTCGTCGATCGCGACGCGCTGATCCGGCTGTCGACCGATTTCGCCCAGCGCATGATCGAGCTGGAGGGCCGCGCCCACCAGCTCGCCGGCGAGACGTTCAATCTCGGATCACCGAAGCAACTCGGCGAGATCCTGTTCGAGAAGATGTCGCTCTCCGGGGGCAAGAAGACCAAGACCGGCGCCTACGGCACCGCGGCCGACGTGCTGGAGACGCTGGCGGCACAAGGCCACGACCTGCCCAAGGTGATCCTGGACTGGCGTCAGCTGTCCAAGCTGAAGGGCACCTATACCGATGCGCTGCGCGATGCGATGAGCCCGGAGACGGGGCGCGTCCATACCTCCTACGCGCTGGCCGCGACCTCGACCGGGCGCCTGTCGTCGTCCGACCCGAACCTGCAGAACATCCCGATCCGCACCGAGGAAGGCCGCAAGATCCGCAACGCCTTCGTCGCCGCGCCCGATCACCTGCTGCTGTCGGCCGATTATTCGCAGATCGAGCTGCGCCTGCTGGCCCATATCGCCGATATCACCGCGCTGAAGGAGGCCTTCGCCGCCGGCATCGACATCCATGCGCTGACCGCGAGCCAGGTGTTCGACGTGCCGATCGAAGGCATGGACGCGATGGTCCGCCGCCGGGCCAAGGCGATCAACTTCGGCATCATCTACGGCATGTCGGCCTTCGGGCTCAGCCAGCAGCTGGGCATTCCCCAGCGTGAAGCCGCGGGCTTCATCGATGCCTATTTCCAGCGCTTTCCCGGCATCCGCGCCTATATGGACCGCACCAAGGTCGAGGCGCACGAGAAGGGCTTCGTGTCGACCATCTTCGGCCGGCGCTGCTGGCTGTCGGGCATCAATTCGAAGAACCCGGCCGAACGCGCCTTCCAGGAGCGCGCCGCGATCAACGCGCCGATCCAGGGCTCGGCCGCCGACATCATCAAGCGGGCGATGAACCGCCTGCCGCGCGCCCTGACGCAGGCCGGCCTCAAGGCCCGCATGCTGCTGCAGGTGCATGACGAACTGGTGTTCGAAGTGCCCGAGGACGAGGCGGAGAAGACGGCGGCCGAGGTCAAGCGGATCATGGAAGGCGCGGCCGCGCTGTCGGTGCCGCTGACCGTCGAGACCGGCCTCGCCCGCGACTGGGGCGCCGCCCATTGACCGAGACCGCGCTCTACGCGCCGGTCAAGCGGTTCCTCGAAGACCTCGGCTATGACGTCAAGGGCGAGATCGGCAATTGCGACATCGTCGCCCTGCGCGACGGCGATCCGCCCTTGCTGGTCATCGCCGAGCTGAAGCTCGGCTTCAATCTCGAACTCGTGCTGCAGGCGGTCGACCGCATGCCGGCCTGCGACGAGATCTGGGTCGCGGTGCCGGCCTCGGCCAACGGCCGCGGGCGCGAGCGCGACCCCCGGGTGATCAAGCTGTGCCGGCGCCTGGGGCTGGGGCTGCTGGTCGTGTCGGCCGCCGGCACCGTCGCGGCGCTGGCC
>JAEYTW010000645.1 GCA_023433835.1 Pseudomonadota bacterium
CCCCCGCCCCCGGCGGGCGCCCCCCGGGTGGGCCCCGATCCGGTCGATCTCGGCCAGAGCCCCGGCGATATCGTCTTCCTGAGCTCGGCCGACACCGAGATCGCGGGCCTGGCCCGGGCGCAGGCCGAGATGGGGCCTGGCGCGCCGTCCCTGCGCCTCGCCAACCTGCTGCAGCTCGACCACAACTTCTCGGTCGACGTCTATGTCGAGAAGACGCTGGCGCAGGCCAGGCTGATCGTCGTCCGCCTGCTCGGCGGTACCGGCTATTGGCCGCACGGCGTCGAGGAAGTCGGCGGGCTGGCCCGCCGCGAAGGCATCGCGCTCGCCTGGTTGCCCGGTTCGGCCGAGGGTGATCCGGCGCTCGAGGCGATGTCGACCGTCAGCCCCGAGGATTGCCGCCGGCTGTGGTCCTATCTCGTGGCCGGCGGGGCCGAGAACTATCGCCGTTTCCTGCGCCATGCCGGTCATCTGCTGGGCCGCGGCGAGCCGCCGCCGCCGCCGGCCGCGCTCGCCCCCTGCGGCGTCTATCTGCCCGGCCGGGGCCCGGTCGATATCGCGGCATTGCGCGCCAGCTGGACACCCGGGGCGCCGGTGGCGGCCGTGGTATTCTACCGCGCGCTGGTCCAGGGCGACGATCTCGCCGCGATCGATGCCGTGATCGCCGGCCTGGTGGCCGAGGGCATCAATCCGCTGCCGGTCTTCGTCACCAGCCTGAAGGATCGCGAAGCCACCGCGATCCTCGACGATCTTTTCGCGCAAGTCGCCCCCGGCATCGTGCTGAACGCCACGGCCTTCGCCGCCTCGACGCTGGGCCCGAACTGGAGCGGCACGGCGCTCGACCGCGGCGGCCGGCCGGTGCTGCAGCTGGTGCCCGCCGGCATGAGCGAGGCCAGCTGGGCCGCGTCCGGCCGCGGCCTCGGCCCCCGCGACCTCGCCATGCACGTGGCGCTGCCCGAACTCGACGGCCGCATCCTGACCCGGGCGATCTCGTTCAAGGCCGAGCTCGGCTTCGACGCGGCGACCGAGGTGATGCTGGTCGGCCATCGCCCGCGCGCCGACCGGGTCGCCTTCGCCTGCCGGATGGCGGCGAACTGGCTGGCCCTGCAGCGCACCGCCGCCGCGGACCGCCGCGTCGGGCTGATCCTCTCGAATTATCCATCGAGCGACGGGCGGATCGCCAACGGCGTCGGCCTCGATACGCCGGCCAGTGCTGCCGCGATCCTCGCGGCGATGACCGCGGCCGGTTACGGCATCACCGACGCACCGGCCGATGGCGCCGAGATTGTCGCCAGGATGCTGACCGGCCCGAGCAACGGGGACCCGACCCGGCCGGCGCGGGTGACCCTGCCCCGCGCCGTCTATGACGCCTGGTTCGCGACCCTGGCTCAGCCGTTGCAGGATAAGGTGATCGCCCGATGGGGGGCGGCCGAGACCGATCCGTTCTGCCGCGGCGATCACTTCGCGCTGGCCGTCGTGCCGCTCGGGAATATCGTCCTGGGCTTGCAGCCGGCGCGCGGTTACGGCGTCGATCCGAAGACCAGCCATCACGATACCGAACTGGTGCCGCCGCACGGCTATCTCGCCTTCTATCTGTGGCTGCGCGAGGCGTTCGGTGCCCAGGCCGTCGTCCATGTCGGCAAGCACGGCAATCTCGAATGGCTGCCGGGCAAGGCGCTGGCGCTCTCGGCCGAATGCTGGCCCGAGATCGCGCTGGGGCCCCTGCCCCATCTCTATCCCTTCATCGCCAACGATCCCGGCGAGGGCACCCAGGCCAAGCGCCGCGCCGGCGCCGTGATCATCGATCATCTGACGCCGCCCCTGACCCGCGCCGATTCCTACGGCGCGCTGAAGGACCTGGAAGCGCTGGTCGACGAATACTACGAGGCCGCCGGCATGGACCCGCGGCGCGCCCGCGACCTGAAGGGCCGCATCCTCGATGCCGCGCGCCTTGCCGGCCTCGACCGCGATTGCGGCATCGCCGCGGCCGACGAGGCCGACGCGGCGCTGGAAAAGCTCGACAACTTCCTCTGCGAGCTGAAGGAATTGCAGATCCGCGACGGGCTGCATGTCTTCGGCGCCAGCCCCTCGGGCCGGCAGCGCCGCGACCTTGCCGTGGCGCTGCTGCGGGTGCCGCGCGGCGACGGGCGCGGGGCCAATGCCTCGCTCTTGCGCGCCCTGTCGCACGATCTCGGCCTCGATCCCTTCGACCCGCTGGATTGCACGCTCGGCGCCCGCTGGAGCGGCCCCGGTATCGAGGGTTGCCGCAGCAACGGCGACGTGGTCGAGCATCTCGAAGGCCTCGCCGCGGACCTGGTCGACGGGCGGCCGCCCCAGCCGGGCTGGATCGCGACCGTGGCCGTGCTTGACGAGTTGCACCGCACCGTCCTGCCCCGTCTCGACGCCTGCGGCACGGCCGAGACCGCCGGGCTGCTCGCGGCCCTCGACGGGCGGTTCGTGCCCCCCGGGCCGTCGGGCGCGCCGACGCGCGGCCGCCTCGACGTGCTGCCGACGGGCCGCAACTTCTACGGCCTCGACAGCCGCACGGTGCCGACCGAAGCGGCGTGGCGGCTGGGCAGGCTGTCGGCCGAGCGGCTGGTGCAGGCCTATGTCCAGGAGCACGGCTCCTGGCCGCGCCAGATCGCGATCTCGGCCTGGGGCACGGCCAACATGCGCACCGGCGGCGACGATATCGCCCAGGCGCTCGCCCTGATCGGCGTGCGGCCGCTGTGGGAAGCCTCGTCCCGCCGCGTCACCGGCTTCGAGATCGTGCCGCTCTCCGACCTCGGCCGGCCCCGCATCGACCTGCTGTTCCGCATCTCCGGCTTCTTCCGCGATGCCTTCCCGACCCAGATCGACCTGCTCGATTCCGCGCTGGCCGCGGTGGCCGCGCTGGACGAACCCGAGGAATCCAATCCGCTGGCCGCGCGGCCGGGCCATCGCATCTTCGGCAACCGCCCCGGCGACTACGGCGCCGGCATCGAGCGGCGCCTGACGGCGGGCGACTGGCAGGAGATCGGCGATCTCGCCGAAGCCTATCTCGCGACGTCGGGCTATGCCTACGGTGCCGGGGTCGAGGGCCTGTCGGCGCGCGCCGCGTTCGAGCAGCTGGTGGCACGCACGGACGTCGTCGTGCAAAACCAGGATGCCCGCGAATTCGACCTGCTGGACTCAGGCGACTTCGCCGAATTCCAGGGCGGCCTGAGCGCCGCGGCGACCGCCTTGTCCGGCCACCGCCCGGTGCTCTATCACAACGACCATTCGCGGCCCGAACGCCCGGTCATCCGCAAGCTGGAGGAGGAGATCGCGCTGGCCCTGCGCGGGCGCGCGGTCAATCCGAAATGGCTGAGGGCGATCCGCAATCACGGCTACAAGGGCGGCGCGGAACTGGCCGCGACGGTCGACAACCTGTTCAACTTCGCGGCGCTGACCGGCGCGGTGGCACCGGCCCATTTCGACCTGATCTACGATGCCTATCTGCTGGATCCCGGGATCAGCGATTTTCTGGCCCGCGACAATCCGGCCGCCTTGCGCGACATCGCCCGCCGCCTGGCCGAGGCGATCAGCCGCGGCCTGTGGCGGCCGGCGCGCAATTCGGCGCACGATCATCTGCACAGCCTTGCCCAGGGAGCAACGCCATGAGCGACGAGACCGACCTCAACGCCCGCCATGCCGAGAAGATGAAGAAGCTGAAGGCGGCGCATGACAGGATCATCGACGGCAAGACGATCGAGAAAGGCCTGCTGATCGTCCATACCGGCAAGGGCAAGGGCAAGTCGACCGCGGCCTTCGGCATGGTGATGCGGGCGATCACCCACGGCTTCCGGATCGGTGTCGTCCAGTTCGTCAAGGGCCCCTGGTCGACCGGCGAGCGCGACCTGCTGCAGAAATTTCCCGAAGCGGTCGAGATCCACGCGATGGGCGAAGGCTTCACCTGGGAAACCCAGGACCGCGAGCGCGACATCCGCGCCGCCCGCGCCGCCTGGGAACAGGCCAAGCGCTTCATCGCCGACCCGGCGATCCGCATGATCGTGCTGGACGAGCTCAACATCGTGCTGCGCAACGACTACCTGCCGCTCGACGAAGTGCTCGAAGTGATCGGCAACCGCCGCCCCGACCAGCACGTCATCATCACCGGCCGCAACGCGCCGCAGGGGCTGATCGATGAAGCCGACCTCGTCACCGAGATGACGATGATCAAGCATCCCTTCCGCGACGGCGTGAAGGCCCAGGCGGGGATCGAGTTCTGAGATGGCCAGGCGCCTGGTCATGCCGCCGGCCTTCCAGGCAGCCGCCGAGCGGCTGAAGATGTCGCCGGGCATCCTGTCCGGCGACCACCTGTTCCTGACCGGCGTCACCGGCGGCAACCCGCAAGGCATGCCCGAGGATCCGGAGGAACAGTTCCGCGCCGTGTTCGAGAAGATCAAGACGGTGCTGGCCGAAATCGACCTGACCTTCGATGCCGTGGTCGAGATGACCAGCTACCATGTCCGCATCCGCGAGCATTTCGACCTGTTCGACAGGATCCGCCTGGAATACGTCACCGAACCCTACCCGGCCTGGACCGCGATCGAGGCCGGGGGCTTGCGGCGCGAAGGCGCCATCGTCGAAGTGCGGGTGATCGCGACGACCGATCCCTAAGCTGGACACTCACACGATCGTGTTGTGTGTATTAAATACACATTCACTTGACTCTCGCGATTTTCGTGTGTATTTCATACACACCAATCCGAGAAGCAGCCCATGCTTTCAAGCCGCCAGGTAATCGCGAAGATCGAAGCCGAGGGCTGGATTCAGGACAGCGTCACTGGAAGCCATCACCACTTCCGGCATCCGCACAAGCCGGGCAAGGTCACGATACCGCACCCGGTCAAGGACCTGAAAATCGGTACGATCAAGTCGATCGAGCGCCAAAGCGGCGTCAAGCTACGGTAGGAGTGCCCAATGGCAGTGAGCTATTTTCCCGCCATCGTCGAAGGCGGCAATACGCCGGGCTATAGCGTGTTCTTTCCCGATCTGCTCGGCTGCGTCAGTGCGGGCGACACCGTCCAGGAGGCGGTAATCGCAGCGGAAGAAGCACTTCGCGGACATCTCGAAGCGATGGTGCGTGACGGCGAAACGATTCCGGCGCAACGCTCGCTGGATGAAATCGAGCACGATCCCGATGTCATCGAAGCTGCCCGTGTCCTGGTCCGGGCCGAGCTGCCTGGCCGTTCGGTTCGTTTCAATGTCACGATGGACGAGCGGTTGCTGGCTGAGGTCGACAAGGAGGTCACGATCGTCGGCACCACCCGTTCGGGGTTCATCGCCGACACGATTCGCGCACGTCTGCTTCGTCGGCCCGTGGTGGTGTTCCGCGTCCTGCGGGCGAAGAAGGGCTGGATCGTTCGCGCCGAGGACGACGACGAAAAATATGTGACCGAGTTCCCGGATCACGAACGCGCCGTGGGTCACGCAGCCATCGCCGCCAGGCTAAGCCACGCCGGCGGCCGCGCCGCGATCGCTGTTGAGGGTGAAGGCGAGAACCCGAAGCTTCTTTTTCGGCCGGGCGATACGATCGCAGTCGGCTAGGCCGATATCCGATCGCTGCGATCGCACCCGGCAGAACGCCTTGAGGCCTCCGGCGCGTAGTCCTCGTCGAGGAACCGCCTGACGGCATCGAAGGCCTGCAGGCGGTTCTTTTCCATCAGCACCATATGCGTGCCCTCGCCGATCTCGACCCAGCGGCGATAGGGTGCCGCGGTCAGCCGGCCGAAGAAGTCGCGCGCGGTATCGAGCGTCACGTCGATATCCCATTCGGCATGAACCTGCAGCACCGGCACGGCGATCTCGGCGGGATCGTAGAGCGGCCGGCCCGCGGTCCAATGATCGCGAATATCCTGGATCGGGCCGTTCACCGCCCGCATCGTCGCGCCGTCGCTGTCCGGGTCGGTCTTCAGCGAGGCGGCCGCCCAGGCCTCGAACCAGCCCGCCGGGATCAGGCCGTCGCGCTTGGCCGGCGGCGCCGCGCCGACCCAGCGTTCGCGCGCCTGGTGCACCAGCACCTGGCGATAGGCGCCGAGCGCGCCGCCGGGATCGACCGGCAGCGGCCGGTCGCTCAGCCACAGCGGCGCTATCAGCGCGAGCTTGGCGACCTTGTCCCCATGCCGGGTGGCATAGGCGCCCGCGACCGACCCGCCCCAGGACATCGCGACGAGGTTCAGGCGCTCGACGCCGCGGCGCGCCAGTACGAAATCGACGGCCGCGCCGAGATCACGCAGGCCGCTCTCCGTGCGGCCAACCGGCTGATCGCCATCGGGCGGCCGCGTCGAACCGCCATAGCCGCGGGCATCGACCGCATAGACGTCGTAGCCGTGGCGGGCCAGGTAATCCATGAACGAGAAACCGCCGAGCGGCACGTCGAACAGGCTTTCCGACGAGTAGGTCGCGCCATGCATCAGCAGCACGGCCTCGCCGCCGGCGGCCGTGCGCTTGTTGCGGACATGCAGGCGGATGCCGGCCGTATCGCTGTCGATCAGGAAATCCTGCGTGTCCATCACCGGCCCCCGTCCACGAACTGCCAGTCGAAACGTTCGCCCTTCCGCGTGATGCGGCCCGCCCCCGTCTCGGCGAAATGCGACGAGAAGACCAGCGCGTTACGCTCGGCCGCGTCTTCCAGCACCAGCCGCCGCGACCGGCGCGCCGCATCCAGGTACTCGCAGAAGCACGAATTGAGATCGGGAGCGTAGACCTGCAGCGGATGATGCATCACGTCGCCGGCAAACAGCGCTTCCTCCCCGCGCGAGCGCAGACGGATCGAGGCATGGTCGATGCTGTGACCCGGCGTCGGCACGAACGTCAGGCCGTCGAGGAATTCGTCCCCGTCGATGCGGATCGGCTGGGCGAGGCCCGCCTCGACGATCGGGCGCACGCTGTCCTGGTAGACATCCGGATAGGGCATGCGCGCCGCATCCTCGGCCACCGGCTTGCCGGCGGCGAGATCCTCGTTGTAGCGCAGCTCGGCCGCCGAAAAAACATAACGCGCCCTCTTGAACGTCGGCCGCCAGGCGTCGCCGTCCAGTGTCGTGTTCCAGCCGACATGGTCGGCATGCAGATGGGTGATCAGCACGTAGTCGACGTCGTCGGGCGCCACGCCGGCCGCGGCCAGCCGCTCGATATAGGGTTCGTTCAAGTGGTCGAGCACCGGCGCATAGGGCCTGGGCTTGCCATTGCCGGTCGCCGTATCGATCAGGATGGTGTGATGCGGCGTGCGCACCAGCCAGCTGTGAATGCTCTGGATCAGCCTGCCGCCGGCGCGATCGATCGAGCCGGCGCCCAGGGCGCCGCCGTGGCGCTCGACCAGGTCGGCCTCGGCGTCGGGATAGAGCATCTGCGGGGTGAAGGCGCCGAGCGCAAGTTCGTCGATGCGCGTCACCGTGACGTCGCCGATGCGGTGAATGGTGGGCGGGGTGATCATCGGGGGTATCCCTGGTTTGCTTCGCTGCACCAGAGTTAGGCAGCCACGGCGTGCGCCAGCAGGCCATCGGGCTGGATAGGTCCTATCCATGCCGTCGAGAAGGCGGCCGTGCTAGGCTGATGCCATGCCGCCGGACCTCAGCGATATCGATCTCGGCCTGCTGCTGGCCCTCGAAGCCCTGCTGCTCGATCGCAACATCACCCATGCCGCGACACGGCTGGGCCTGAGCCAGCCCGCGCTGTCGGCGCGGCTGAACCGCCTGCGCCGCGCGCTCGACGATCCGCTGTTCGTGCCGGCGCCGGCAGGCCGCGGCGTGGTACCGACGCCGCGTGCGCTCGGCCTGCAGGCCGAACTCAACGAAGCCCTGGCCGCGCTGCGCCGCATCGTCGAGGGGCCGGCGCGCTTCGACCCCGCCCGCACCCGCCGCACCTTCGTGCTGGCGATCCACGAGAACCCCGCCGCGATCCTCGCCCCCGGCCTGGTC
>JAEYTW010000739.1 GCA_023433835.1 Pseudomonadota bacterium
CGCCAGCGCCGCGGCCCGGTCGTCGCGCCGGCGCAGCAGCGCCCGCACCGGCCGTCCGGCCGCGCGCAGGGCCTGGACCACCGTCGCCCCCGTGCTGCCATGCCGTCCCGCCGCACCGATCACCAGAATGGGTTTCATCTTTTTTGCTCCATATAGTGCATATACACTATATGAGGCTACCGATTGGCCGGCAAGCGTCATCGCACGGCCCGGCGCAAGGCTTCGAGCGCGTGGCGCACCGCGGTCGCCTGGCCGCTGGCCAGCCGCTCGGTGGTCGCGCGCTGGGCCGCCTGCCACTTGGGCACGGCCTGGTCGAGCAAGGCGCGGCCGGCCGGGGTCAGCCGATAATTGACGGCGCGGCCGCGATCGCCGTCGCGTTCGATCAGCCCGCGTTCGACCAGGCGCTTGAAATTGCGCACCAGGGTCGTGCGCTCATAGGCCAGCCGCTCGGCCAGGTCGGTGATGGAGCCGCCGCGGCCGCGGGCAACGACGCCGAGCAGGGTGAATTCGGTGACCTCGAGATCGAGCGGCGCCAGCACCTCGTTATAGGCGCGGGTGACCGCGCGCGCGGTCATCCGGCTGCCCAGGCAGAAACAATCGCGCACGATGGCGTCGAGCACGTCGTCGAGATCGCCGGGCGTCATGGCAGCAGCGCCAGGAAGGCGCGCACCGCCGGCTCCTGCGCCGCCGCCTCGCGGGTGACGGCATAGAGCTTGCGGCGCAGATTGGGTTTCAGCCGCAGGGCAGTCAGGTCGCCGGCATCCGACAGCGCCAGCTCGGGCAGGATGGTGAAGCCCAACCCTTCGCGCACCATTGCGATCAACGTCGTGTTGTCGCGCACCATGCAGACGATCTCCGGCCGGCTGCCGGCCAGCCCCAGCAATTCCTCGATCATCGTCTCGCAGCCGCCACCCGACATCACCATGCGGTCGCCGTCGAGATCGGCCAAGGTCGCCTCGCGCCGGTTGCCCAGGCGATGGCCCGGCGGCAGCAGCACGACATACTGGTCCTCGGCCACGAGGCGCGCCTCCAAGGCGGCCGCAAGATGGTTGGTGATGCCGATGTCGATCGCGCCGGCCATCGCCCAGTCGCGCACTTCCGGATCGTTGCCCTCGTAAAGGCTGACCGCGACCTTGGGGTAGCGCGCCCGGAACTGGCGCAGCCAGCCCGGCACCAGGCGGATCGCCGCGCTCTGCACCGCGCCGAGCCGCAGCTTGGCGCCGGCGAGATCGGCCCCGCCGCCGCAGGCCGCCAGCCGCTCGATGGCGGCGAGCGCCGCCCGCACCTCGACCAGCGCGGTCTCGCCGGCCTGGGTCGGGATCACGCCGTCGCGCCCGCGGCGGAACAAGGTCAGGCCCAAGCCGGCCTCAACCGCGCCGACCGCCTGGCTGACGGCCGACTGGGTCAGGCCGAGCCGGTTGGCCGCGGCGGTAAAGCCTTGCGTGTCGGCCACCGCGGCGAGGCAACGCAATTGCGGGATCGAGATATTAGCCAGCATGATCCGTCGATATCAGGACGATTAATTTCCCTTATTCTTGCCCGAGCCCTACACCATGGCAATCGTCTTCCTCGCCAGGACCCGAAGCCATGACCGACAGCCTCACCGTTGCCATAGCCCAGATCGCCCCCGTCTGGCTCGACCGCCGCCGGACCACCGCCAGGATCGTCGACCGGATGCAGCAGGCGGCAGCCCAAGGCGCCCGCCTCGTCACCTTCGGCGAGACGCTGCTGCCCGGCTATCCGTTCTGGCTGGAACGCACCGACGGGGCGCGGTTCAACTCGACCCGGCAGAAGGAAATCCACGCCCTCTATCTCGACCAGGCAGTACAGATCGAGGCCGGGCATCTGGCGCTGGTCACCGAGGCGGCCGCCGACCTGAAGCTCGCCGTCACGCTGGGCATCGCCGAACGGCCGGCTGACCGCGGCGGGCACAGCGTCTACTGCTCGGCGGTGCAGGTCGGCCAGGACGGCCGCATCCTGTCGGTGCATCGCAAGCTGATGCCGACCTATGAGGAGCGGCTGTGCTGGTCGCCCGGCGACGGCCACGGCCTGCAGGTGCATGACCTCGCCCCCTTCCGCGTCGGCGCGCTGAACTGCTGGGAGAACTGGATGCCCTTGAGCCGCGCCGCGCTCTACGCGCTGGGCGAGGACCTGCATGTCGCGCTGTGGCCGGGCGGCGAGCACAACACCCACGACCTGACGCGGGTGCTGGCCAAGGAAGGCCGCTCCTACGTCATCTCCGTCTGCGGGCTGATGCGGCCCGAGGACGTGCCGGCCGACATGCCCTATCGCGACGTCATGCTGGCCGATACGCCGCCGCACTGGGCCAATGGCGGGTCGTGCATCGCGGGCCCGGACGGCGCTTGGGTGGTGCCGCCGGCAGTGGGCGAGGAAGCATTGCTGGTGGCGACGCTCGACCACGCCGCCGTGCGCCGCGAACGCCAGAACTTCGACGCCGCCGGGCATTATTCCCGGCCCGACGTCACCCGGCTGGTGGTCGACCGCCGCCGCCAGGCGATCGCCGAGTTCGTCGATTGAGCCTTCACCGCCGCCAATAGGGTTCGGCCAGCGAGCTCGGCGCGGTCTGGCGGCCGACCAGGCCGGCGACGGCCACGAAGGCCAGCAGGTAGGGCAGCATCACCAGCACGGCGGTCGGCACGCCGATGCCCAGCGCCGGCAGCTGGAACTGCAGGGCCGTCGCCGCGCCGAACAGCAGGCAGGCGAGGATGGTGCGGCCGATCTTCCAGTTGCCGAAGATGACGGCGGCGATGGCGAGATAGCCGGCGCCGCTGGTCATGCCCTCGGTGAAGGTGTGGATATCGCCGATCGAGAGGAAGGCGCCGGCCAGCGCCGCCAGCACGCCGGTGAACAGGATCACGCCGTAGCGCAGGCCCATCACCGACAGCCCCGACTTGTCGACGGCGCGCGGGTCCTCGCCCGCCGCCTTGATGGCGATGCCGAGCGCGGTGCGGCGCAGCACGAAGGCGGTGAGGCCGAGGATGACCAGCGCGCCCCAGACCAGCCAGACCTGGGTGAACAGGGCTTCGCCGAACACCGGCAGGTCGCCCAGCAGCGGCGGCTGCCACTTGGCGAAGCCGGGGATGGTTTCGCGGGAGCGCGCCCCGAACAGCGCGCGATAGCCGAGCGTGGTGGCGCCCAGCGCCAGGATGTTGATGCCGATGCCGGTGACGATCTGGTTGGCACGCAGGCTGTTGGTCAGGAAGGCCTGCAACAGCGCCACCGGCAGCACGGCGAGGATGGCGCAGCCCAGGCCGGCCATCGGACTGCCGGTCAGCATCGCGCCGACCGCGCCGCCGAAGGCGCCGGTCAGCATCATGCCCTCCAGGCTCATGTTCAGCACGCCCGCCCGCTCCGACACGACTTCACCGGTCGCGCCGAGCAGCAGCGGCACGGCAAGCCGCAGCGAGGAGCCGAGGAAGACCGCGAGGATTTCCATCGTCATCGCCCTGCCCCCTTGCGGTCCTGCCAGTAGGCCGCGCCGGCCAGCGCCAGCACGATCAGGCCCTGGATGATGGTGACCAGCGCGGTCGGCACCCCGGCCGTCATTTCCATGGTGATGCCGGCCGAGCGCAGGAAGCCGAACAGCAGCGCGGCGCCCACGACGCCGGCGGCCGAGCCGCGCGCCAGCAGGCCGACCACCAGCCCGTCGAAGCCGTAGCCGGACGAGAAGCCGGCTTTCAACTGGTACTGCTCGCCCTGCAGCATCAGCGCGCCGGCCAGCCCGCCCAGCGCCCCGGCCAGCAGCATCGCGGCGACGACGGTGCGTTCATAAGGGATGCCGGCCCGCGTCGCCGCGGTGCGGTTCAATCCCACCGCACGCAGCCGGAAACCGAAGGCCGATCGCGCCAGCACCAGCGCGACCAGCCCGGCCAGGACCAGCGCCAGCGGGCCGCCGATCGTCATCGGCGCGGCATAGTCGCCGGTCAGCAGCGGCAATTGCGCCGCCTCGGGGATGGCCGGCGATTCCGGCAGGGTGGCCGCCGAGGTCATCGGCTGGCGCAGCAGCCGCTCGGACTGCACCGCGCCATAGACCAGCCAGATCGCGATGAAGGAAAGCAGCAGGGTCGAGATCACCTCGTTGGTGCCGACCCGCGCCTTCAGCACGCCGGCGATGCCGCCCCAGACCGCACCGGCCAGCATCGCCGCCAGCATCGGCAGGATGAAGGCGAGGCCCGCCGGCAGGCTTCCGACACCCGGCGACAGCGCCACCGCTGTCGCCGCAATCCCGCCGACCGCGATCTGCCCTTCGCCACCGACATTGGTCAGGCTGGCCCGGTTGGCCAGGATGAAGCCGAGCCCGACCAGCGCATAGACCGCGGCGCGGTTCAGCGAGGCCGAAATTGCATAGGCCGAGCCGAAGGCGCCGTCGATGAAGGCACCCACGGCATCGCCGATCGGCACGCCGATGGCCGCGACCAGCACGATGCCGACCAGGAAGGCGCCCGAGATCGCGGCGGCCGGCAGGGCCGCGCCGGAAAGAGCGCGCGCGGTCATGCCGCCTGCCCCGCCATCAGCGCCCCGATCGCCTCGCGCTGCGCCGGATCGGCCGGACGCTCGCCGACGATGCGGCCGCGATAGAGCACGACGACGCGATGGGCCACCGCCAGGATCTCGTCGAGCTCGGACGAAACCAGCAGCACGGCGACGCCGCGGGCGCAGGCCTGGCGGATCAGGCCGTAGACCGCCTCGACCGCGCCGACATCAAGGCCGCGGGTCGGCTGGGCGGCCAGCAGGAAGGCAAGATTGGCGGCGGTCAGTTCACGCCCCAGCACGGCTTTCTGCTGGTTGCCGCCGGACAGGCTGCCGAAGGCCACGTCGGGGCCGGCGGCGCGGATATCGAAGCGCGTCATCATCGCCTCGGCCTCGCGCCGCATTCGGGCACGCTGCAACAGGCCGAACCGGGTGAAGTCGGCGGTGCGGTTGAGGAAGAGGTTTTCGGTCAGGGTCATGCCGGTGATGGCGCCGACATGGTGGCGGTCTTCCGGCACGATGCCGACACCGGCCGCGGTGAAGGCACGTGGATCGCGTCCCGTGAGCTCGGTATCGCGCACGAAGATCCGGCCGGCGGTCGGCTTCAGCAAGCCGGCCAGCACGGCGCCCAGCTCGCTCTGGCCGTTGCCCTCGACACCGGCGACGCCGACGATCTCGCCGCGCCGCAAGGCCAGGGTGACGTTGTCGAGGCGGGTGACGCCCGTGGCATCGCGCACGGTCAGCCCGTCGACCTGCAGGATGTCCGGGCCGGGATCGCGCTCGACCGGCGCGGCGGCGGGGACGATCCCCTCGGTGATGCCGAGCGTGGTCGCCAGGGCGCCGTCGAGCGTGCCGAGGTCGCGCTGGATCATCGCGCGCACCAGGGATGTGATCTCGGCCGCCGGATTGTCCGAGGTGGCGACCACCCGGCCGGCGCGCAGCACGGTGGCGCGGTCGGCGGCCTCGCGGATCTCGGCCAGCTTATGGGTGACCAGCATGACGGCGCAGCCGGTGGCCGCCACCCGGCGGCAGACGTCGAGCAGGCTGCGGATCTCATCGGGCAGCAGCACGGCGGTCGGTTCGTCGAGGATCAGGACGCGCGGCTCGCGCATCAGGCATTTGACGATCTCGACCCGCTGGCGCTCGCCGATCGAGAGGTCGGCGACCCGGGCGAAGGGTTGCAGCGGCAGGCCGTAGCCGGCCGCCAGCGCGACCAGCCGCGCCGCCTCGGCCCGGCGGTCGAGCAGCCCGGGGGCCTGGCCCAGCAGCAGGTTGTCCAGCACGGTCATGTCGCCGACTAGGCTGAAATGCTGGTGCACCATGGCGACACCAGCGGCCAGCGCCGCCTGCGGCCCCGCCGGCAGATAGGACTGGCCGCCCAGCCGCATCGTGCCGGCATCCGGCGCATGGATGCCGAAGACGAGGTTGCACAAGGTCGACTTGCCGGCGCCGTTCTCGCCCAGCAGGCAATGGATCTCGCCCGCCCGCAGGACGAGATCCACTTGCCCCAAGGCAGTGAACGAACCGAAACGGCGCGTCAGCCCCGCCAGTTCGAGCAGGGCTTCGCTCAACCTTCCAGCACCTTGATCTTGCCCGACAGAATGTCGGCCTTGATCGCGTCGAGCTTGGCCTTGGTCTCGGCCGAGGCGCCGCAGACGATCATGTCGGAAGCCTGCGGCCCCATGGCCAGGCCGAACGGCTTGTAGCCGGCAACCCAGCTGCCGGCGACCAGCTGGTCGATGGCATAGGAGACCTGGAAGCCGACACCGGTGATCGAATAGGCGATGTAGAGCGGATCGGTGCCGCAGCGGTCGGTATAGCTGCCGATGATGTGGGTGCCCTTCTCCTTGGCCGCCTGCTCCATGCCGCGCAGGCCGAGATTGAGGATGTGGTAGTGCACGTCGGCGCCCTGGGCGATGGCGGCCAGCGTCGCTTCCTTCGACTTGGCGACGTTGTCGAAATCGCCGGTGTAGTTCTCGAAGTACTTGATGTCGGACTTGATGTAGCGGGCGCCGTTGCCGAACTCCTTGCCGGCGTTGACGATCGAGGGGATTTCCATGCCGCCGACATAGGAAACCGCACCGGTCTTGGACAGCATCGCCGCCGCCGCGCCGGCGACGAAGGCGATCTCGGCCTGCTTGACGTCGTAGCCGGCGACGTTCGTCGCCTGCTCGCCGGCATTGCCGCCGACGATCGAGAACTTCACCTTGGGAAAGCGCTTGGCGATCTTGTAGACCGCCGCCTGGGTCTGGCCGCCGACGCCGATGACCAGCGCGTTGCCGGTGGCCAGCTGGGTCAGCGCCTGCTCCATGTCGGCGTAGTTGATGTTCTCGATCATCTGGACCTTGATCTTGTCGCCGTATTTCTTCCGCGACGCGACCAGGCCGTCATAGCCGGATTCCATCCAGCCCTTGTCCGACTTCGAGCCGGGGATGAGGATGCCGACCTTGACCGGATCGGGGGCGCGCGCCGCATCCGGCCGGGCCGCCGCGCCGGCCAGCGCCAGCAGCGCCGCCGCGGCGGTCAGGAAGAGACGTCGGGTGATGGTCATGCTGTTCGTGCCCCCTGGTTGATCTATCGCGGCCTTCACGTAGCAAGCGACATGCCAGCCGCCGACGGCGCTGTTTTCCTGGCCGCCGATGCCATCCCGATAAGTAAATGATTATTTATTTTGCAGCGCCGTGCCGCCGAACTGGGCATCGGCCGCGCGCCGCCCCGTCAGCAATCGTGGCAGGCCGCGGCCGCCGCCGCTGGCAGGAAACTTGCTACCTCCCCTTTCGTCGGATCACTGCATCGGAGGAAGATCGATCATGACCACGGGGCATCCGCTCGGCCTCGGCCGCAGCTATCACTGGCTGGCGACGGCCGACCGCATCGACATGGCCCAGCCGGCGCCCGCGCCGGTACGGCTCGACCTGGCCTCGACGCCGCAGGCCGTCACCATCGACCTCCGGCGCACCGCCATCGTCGTCATCGACATGCAGAACGATTTCTGTGCGCCCGGCGGCTGGGTCGACCATATCGGCGGCGACTACCGGCCCGACCGCGCGCCCATCGCGCCGCTGCAGAAACTGCTGCCCGCGCTGCGGCAAGCGGACGTGCCGGTGATCTGGGTCAACTGGGGCAACCGCCCGGACCTCGCCAACATGCCGCCCAACCAGATCCACCTCTACAAGCCCGCCGGCACCGGCGTCGGCCTGGGGGATCCGCTGCCGGGCAACGGCGCGCCGGTATTGCAAAAGGATTCCTGGGCCGCCGCCGTGGTCGACGAACTGGCGCCCGAGCCCCAGGACATCATGGTCGACAAGTACCGGATCAGCGGGTTCTGGGACACCCCGCTCGACTCCATCCTGCGCAACCTCGGCATCCGCTCGATCCTGTTTGCCGGGGTCAATACCGACCAATGCGTGCTGCATTCGCTGACCGACGCCAACTTCCTCGGCTATGGCTGCATCCTCGTCGAGGATTGCTGCGCCACGTCGTCGCCGGACTTCTGCACCGAGGCGACCTTGTGGAACGTGCGCAAATGCTTCGGCTTCGTCACCGATTCCAAGGCGATCCTCGCCGCGCTGCAGGGATGAGCGCGCTGCTGCCCGACGGTTTCGTCGGCGGGCCGCGGGCGCGCGTGGCCCCGACCGGCACAGGCCCGCTGGACGCCACCTCGTTCGCGGTCAAGGACCTGATCGACGTCGCCGGCTTCACCTCCGGCGGCGGCAACCCCGACTGGGCGGCGAGCCACGCGCCTGCCGCGCGCACGGCCCCGGTGGTCGAACGGCTGCTGGCGGCCGGCGCAAGGCTGGCCGGCAAGACGCTGACCGACGAACTGGCCTTCAGCCTGGAAGGCGCCAATCACCACTACGGCACGCCCCCCAATCCCGCCGCGCCCGGCCACCTGCCCGGCGGGTCGTCCAGCGGCTCGGCGTCGGTCACCGCGGCCGGGCTGGTCGATTTCGCCGTCGGTACCGATACCGGCGGCTCGGTACGCATCCCCGCATCCTTCTGCGGCCTGTACGGCATGCGCTCGACCCATGGCCGCCTGCCCAAGGACGGCGTGATCGCCTTCGCGCCCAGTTACGACACCATCGGCTGGATGGCGCGCGATGCCGCCATGCTGGCCCGTGTCGGTGCCGTGTTGCTGGGCCCGGAGGATGGCGCCGGCATCGACCGCTTCCTGGTCGCGACCGACGCCTTCGCCCTGGCCGATCCGGCCGTCGCCGACGCCCTGGGCGCAACGCTGCCGCCGGCAGACGCGGTCACGGTGTTCGACGACGCCCCCGCCGACTGGCGCGAAGCCTATCGCGTGCTGCAGGGCAGCGACATCAGGCGCAGCCTGGGGCCCTGGATCGATGCCGTCCGGCCGCGTTTCGGCCCCTCGATCGCCGCCCGTTTCGCCGATGCCGCCGGCATCACCGCCGCCGATGCCGCCCGCTGGCAACCCTGGCGTGCCCGCACGGCGGCGCGGCTCGCCGCGCTGCTGCCCCCCGATACGGCGCTGCTGCTGCCGACCGCGCCGGTGCCGGCCCTGCCGCTCGCGGCCGACGGCGACGTCATCGGCGACTTCTATGCCCGGGCCTTGACACTGACCTCGGTCGCCGGCCATGCAGGCCTGCCCCAGGTCACCTGGCCGGCGGCCCGGGTGGGCGGCCTGCCGGTCGGGCTGTCGCTGATCGGCGCGGCCGGCCGCGATCGGGCCCTGCTGCGGGCGATGGAGAGACTGGTGAGCGCATCGTGACCAGGAAGAAGGACACAGGCGCCAGGAATTCGACGCAGGAGCGCCTGATGAAGGCGGCCCGCGCCGAGTTCGCCCTACATGGTTTCGCCGGGGCGCGGGTCGAACGCATCCTGGCCAAGGCCGGCGCCAATCCGCGCATGCTCTACCATTATTTCGGCGGCAAGTCGGACCTCTACGTCGCGGTGCTGGAGGAAGCGCTGGGCGACCTGCGCAGCCACGAGCTGCGGCTCGACATCGAACAGGCCGATCCGCTCGACGGCCTCTTGCAGCTGTTCGATTTCATGAACGACCATTTCGAGGGCAACCAGCATCTCGTCCGCCTGCTGACCAACGAGAACCTGCAGAAAGCGCGCTTCATGAAGACGTCGTCGCGCATCCGCGAGATGTCGTCGCCGGTGCTGGTGATGATCGCCCGCCTGCTCGACCGCGGCGGCGGTGCCGGGGCGCTGACCCCGGGCCTCGACCCCTTGCGGGTCTATGTGCTGATGGTGGCGCTGAGCCAGTTCCACCTGTCGAACGTGCACACCCTGTCGGTGATCTTCGACCGCGACCTTTCTGACGCCGGCTGGCGGGCGGCGCGCAAGGCCGATGCGCGCCGCATGCTGGCAAGCTTCCTGCGGCCTACTTGATGCCCGCGCGCATGAAGCTCTGGACGAACTGACGCTGGAACAGCAGGAAGGCGATCAAGAGCGGGCCGGAGGTGATCAGCGTTGCGGCGGTGATGATCGCCCAGTCGATACCCTGGTCGACCGAGGCGAAGACCTGCAGGCCGACGGTCAGCGGCCGGGCATTGACCGAGTTCGTCACGATCAGCGGCCACAGGAAATTGTTCCAGTGATAGCTGACCGAGACCAGTGCGTAGGCGAGGTACACCGGCCTGGCCAGCGGCACGTAGACCTTCCACAGGATCTGCACCGGGCCGCAGCCTTCGACGCGCGCGGCCTCGTCCAGTTCCTTGGGCACCGTCTTGAAGGTCTGGCGCAAGAGGAAGATGCCGAAGGCCGAGGCCATATAGGGCAGGCCGATACCGAAGATGGTGTCGAGCAGGCCGAGCTTGGACAGCGTCTGGTAGTTCTCGACGATCAGCACGTCGGGCATGATCATCAACTGCACCAGCACCAGCAGGAAGGCGAGCGTCTTGCCCCAGAAATCGAAGCGGGCGAAGGCATAGCCGGCGAAGGTGCAGAGGATCAGCTGGCCGACCAGCACCAGCGCGCAGAGCAGCACGGTGTTGAGGATGTAGCGCGCGAACGGCGCGGCGTTCCAGGCGGTGACCAGGTTCTGCACCGTCCAGGGCGCGCTCAAGTCGAAGCGGGTCGAGAACTCGGTCGGGTGCAGCGCGGTCCAGAAGGCATAGACCAGCGGCAGGATCCAGGCGATGCCGAGCAGCCAGGCGGCGATGGTTTCCAGCGCCCGGTTCATTGGTAATGCGTCCGCTTGTCGAGCCAGGTGAACTGGAACACCGCCACCGCGGCGAGCAGCACCAGCAGCACGACCGTCAGGGTCGAGGCATAGGCCGTATCCCAGTACTTGAAGCCGATCTCGTAGATGTAGAACAGCAAGAGCGACGAGGCATTGTCCGGCCCGCCCTTGGTCATGACCACGACATGGTCGACCAGGCGGAAGGCGCCGATCACGGCGTTGATCAGCACGAACAGGGTCGTCGGCATCAGGAGCGGCCAGGTGATGCGGCGGAACACCGTCCAGCGCGAGGCACCTTCCAGCGAGGCGGCCTCATAGAGGCTGGGGCTGATGCCCTGGAGGGCGGCGAGGTAGAAGATCATGAAGAACCCCGCCTCCTTCCACACCGTCACCACCATCAGGCAGTAGAGCGCGGTCGATTGCTGGCCGAGCCAGTTGACGGCGGCGCCGCCGAACAGGCCGCGGATCTGGTGGATCAGGCCGTAATCGGGGGTGAAGAAGAACATCCAGATATTGGCCACCGCGATCATCGGCAGCACGGTCGGGGTGAAATAGGCCATGCGCAGGAAGCCGCGGCCCTTCAGCTTGCCGTTGACCAGCAGCGCCATGACGATCGCCAAGGCGATCGAGGCAGGGATCGTCCAGACCGCGAACAGGATGTTGTTGCCGAGCACGCGCCAGAAGATCGGATCCTCGATCAGCGTCTCGTACTGCATCAGCCCGACGAAGCGGGCGGGCCGCGCGCCCTTCGGCGTCGACATGAACGAATCGATGAACGCGCCCACCATCGGGGCGTGGGTGAAGGCGACCAGCAGCACCGCCGCGGGCAGCAGCAGAAGCCAGCCGTAGATATGGGCGCTGTGTCGTGTCTGCATGGTCAACGGGGGCACCGGTTGATCAGACCGGCGCCCCCTTCACCTCATCCTACTTGTACTGCTTCAGGATACGGTCGGCTTCGCGCTGGGCATCCTTCATCGCCGCTTCCGGCGTCTTGGTGCCGGTCAGCGCCGCCTGCAGGTTGTCGTTCAGCGCCTTGGCGACGCGCTGGTTGTCGTGGGTCGAGAATTCGGCCACGGCATCCTTGAGCTGGTCGCGGGCCACGGCCGCCGGCGGGAAGGTGGCGACGTAATCCTTCATCACCTTGGTTTCCCAGGCGGCCGGCGTCACCGCCACATAGCCGGTATCGATGCCCCACTGCGCCGCGCGCTCGGGTTGGGTCATCCACTTGGCGAAGGCGAAGGCGGCCTCGCGCTGGGCCGGGGTCGCCTTCTTGAAGACGTAGAAGTTGCCGCCGCCGGTGGGCGAGCCGTAGCGCTTGCCGGCCGGCAGCACGCCGACGCCGAAGTCGAACTTGGCGTTCGCCTTGACGTTGGTCAGGTTGCCGGTGGTGGTCCACATCATGGCGACCTTACGCTCGAAGAAGTCCTTCGGCGTGGTGCCCCATTCGACGATGCCGGTCGGCTGGACCTTGTACTTGTTCGACAGGTCGACCCAGTACTGCAGCGCCTGGACGACGCCCGGCTTGTCGAAATAGACCTCGTTGCCGGCTGAATTCATCAGGATGGCGTCGGCCTGGGTGGTCAGGCCCTGGAACAGCCAGTAGGGGAAGCCCGAGGACGGGATCTGGATGCCCCACTGCGTCACGTTGCCGGCGGCATCGCGCTTGGTCAGCTTCTGGGCGAAGGCGACCTGCTCGTCCCAGTTCTTCGGTGCGACGTCGGGATTGAGGCCGGCCTCCTTGAAGGCTTCCTTGTTCCAGTAGAGCACGACGGTCGAGCGCTGGAACGGGATGCCCCAGGTCTTGCCGCCGGTCTGGCTGTTTTCCATGAACGCCGGGTAGAACGACTTCAGCCAGGCCTTGTCGTCGTCGGTCTTGGCGAAATCATCGAACGGGACGATCGCGTCCTCGTCGATCAGCGTGAACATGTCGGTCGACAAGAGGATCGAGACCTGCGGCGGCTCGTTCCCCTTCAGCGCGGTCAGGACCTTGGTGATCGTATCCTGGTAGGTGCCGGCATAGACCGGCTTGATCTTGACGTTGGGATTGTCCTTCTCGAAGGCCGCCGCCATGCCGTCGATGATCTTGGTGACCGGCCCGCCGACGGCGACCGGATAGTAGAAGCTCAGTTCGACCGGTTGGGCATGCGCCCCGCCGATGCCGATCGCGGCGGCAAGCGCGACGGCGCCGACGCTGCCCTTCAACCAATGCATCATGTCCCTCTCCCTATGGCGATAATACTCAGTCGACATTGCGCCGCCGGCCGGTGCCGGCGTCGAACAGATGGGCCGCGCCCTCGTTCCAGCCCAGGCGGACCGCGGTGCCGGCCGGCAGCAGGCGGTTGCCGGGGCAGCGGATCAGCGCGATCTCGGTGCCGATGCGACAGGCGACGATGGTGTCGGCGCCGAAATATTCCGAACTTTCCACGGTCCCGATCAGGCCCTCGCCGCCGTCGACGGCCAGCACCATGTCCTCGGGCCGCACGCCCAGCACCAGGCCGGTACCGGTGCCATCGCCCATCACCGCGTCGGGCGCCCCCTTGATGCAGGCGCCGTGCGGGCCGTCTCCCAGGGCCAGCCGGTTCATCGGCGGCGTGCCGATGAAGGAGGCGACGAACAGGGTGGCGGGCCGGGCGTAGAGCTCGGCCGGCGTCGCATCCTGCTCGACCCGGCCGTCGCGCAGCAGCAAGACCTGGTCGGCCATGCTCATCGCCTCGGTCTGGTCGTGGGTGACGTAGATCATGGTGACGCCGAGCTCGCGCTGCAGCGCGCGGATCTCGCGGCGCATGTCCTGGCGCAACTGGGCGTCGAGGTTGGACAAGGGTTCGTCCATCAGGCAGACCGGCTGCTCGGCGATGATGGCGCGGCCCAGGGCCACGCGCTGCTGCTGGCCGCCCGAAAGCTGGCCGGGCTTACGGTCCAGCAGATGGCCGATGGCCAGCAGTTCGGCCACGCGCTTCAGCCGGCGCTCGCGGTCGGCGGCGCCCACCTTGCGCACCTTCAGCCCGAACAGAATGTTCTCGCGCACGTCGAGATGGGGGAACAGCGCGTAGTTCTGGAACACCATGGCGAGGTGGCGGCGTGCCGGCGGCAGTTTCGTCACATCCTCGCCGCCGATGCGGATCGAACCGTCGGTCACGTCCTCCAGCCCCGCGATCAGGCGCAGCAGGGTCGACTTGCCGCAGCCCGACGGGCCCAGCAGCACGACGAGGCTGCCTTGCCGGGCGGTAAGGTTGATGCCGTCGACCGCCCTGGTAGTGCCCCAGTGCTTGGCCACGCCGCGAAGTTCGATTGCCGACAGACTCGCCTCCCCCCAGACGCAAGACCCCAGCGCCGGTTTCCATGGCGCTGTAACAAGCCCCTATTACGTTCTTATGACTGTTCTATGACAGTCCGGCGGCGGCTGTCACCATCCGATCGACGGCCCGCGCCAGCTGACGCCGGTCACGCGCCGAGGCGAGGCAGATGCGCACGCCGTCGGGTCCACCGCGCCCGGCGGCAAAGGCCGAGGCGGCAGCGATGATGACCCCCTGCTCCCGGGCCGCGGCGGCGAGGCGGTCGCCATCGTCCCGGGCCAGCCACAGATGCGGCGCCATGGCCGGCTCGACCGCCAGCGCGGTGGCGGCCAGGCGCTGGCGCGCCGCGATTTCGCGGATCTGCCAGCGCACCCGGCGCGCCGCGGTGCCGTCGCCGATCCAGCGCGCGGCAAGCGCCAGCATCACCGGCGCGATCTGCCAGGTGGTGGCGTGCCCCTCGGCGCCCAGCGCCGCGACCAGCGGAAGCGGCGCGGCAATGAACCCGAAGCGCAGCCCCGGCGCCACCGCCTTCGACAGGCTCGATACCAGCACCGCGCGATCCGGGATGCGCGCCGACAACGGGGACATGTCGCAAAGCGCGCCGTAGACGTCGTCCTCGACCAACGTGAGGTCGGCGCGGGCCAGCACCCGGGCCACCTCGGCCTGGCGCGCCTCGCCCATCAGCGCGCCGGTCGGGTTCTGCAGGCAGGGGGTCAGCACCGCGACGCGGGCGCCGGACGCCTTGGCGGCGCGGGCAAGATCCGCCGGCACCACGCCTTCGGCATCCAGCGCCACGGGCACCAGCCGCAGGCCGAACTGGCGGGCGGCGGCGAGCATGCCGGGA
>JAEYTW010000744.1 GCA_023433835.1 Pseudomonadota bacterium
CCCCGCCCGCGGCCCCCCCCCGCCCCGAGGTCGGTGGGCGATACCCGTGCCGGGCCTTCCAGCTCGACGATGCGCAGACCATTCCATTCCTCCTGCATCAACGCGCCAGCCAGCCGGCCGACATCGCCGGCCGCAACCATCGGGAAGGGCTTGTCCGCCGGCTGCAGGAAGCTCGTCAGCACGCCGGCCTCGCGTGCCTGCGCGACATCCCAGGCAGCATTCTCCATGAACCAGGCGGCCCGCAGGAAGGTGATCGGCAGGTGCAGGCCCGCGAGACCCTGTTCCATCAGGGTCAGTTGGGCCAGCAGGTTGTCCGGGGCGGCATCGGCGCCGATGGTCGACAGACAGACCACCCTGCCCGGCCGCGCGGCATCGAGCGCCGTTTTCACCGCATCGACGATGGCCCGGGTTTCCGGATAGCCGGGCGACGGGTCGAACTGCGGCGGCAACAGGATGAAGGCTGCCGTGGCCCCGGCGAAGGCGCGGGTCAGCGCGGCGGCATCGGTGATGTCGGCCAGCGCGACGTCGGCGCCGCGGGCGGCCCAGCCGGCGCCCTTGGCCGTGTCACGGACGACGACGCGGACGGGCAGGCCGCGATCGATCAGGTTGCGGGCAAGCGCGCCGCCGACTTTGCCGGTGGCGCCGGTGATTGCGTACATGGGGCTGTCTCCAGGGATTGCGATACCCCTTGGTCTACCCCCCGCCCCGCCGTGATGCAGGCGCATAAAGATCAGCTTATCGATGACAAAAAATCACCGCGGGATAGCATCGGGCCATGAGCTTTGATTCACGCCTGCTGACCGGGATCGGCGTGCTGGCCGCAGTGACCGAAGCCGGCAATTTCGCCCGTGCCGCCGAGATCGTCGGGCTGACGCCGTCGGGAGTCAGCCGGGCGATCGCGCGGCTGGAAGCGCGCATCGGCGTGCGCCTGTTCGACCGCGGCCCGCGGGCGGTGACCCTGACCGAGGAGGGCCGGCGGTTCCACACCCAGGTCACGCCGCTGCTGGCCGGGCTGGAGGAGGCGGCGACCGACGCGGCGGGTGCCGCCACAGTGGTCTCGGGGCGGCTGCGCGCCTCGATCGATCCCTGGTTCAATCGCGCGGTGCTGGCCCCGGCCCTGCCCGGTTTCCTGGCCGCGCATCCGCGGCTGCAGCTCGAGATCAGCTCGAGCAATTACCGCGAGGAGATGATGACCGGCATCGACGTGGCGGTGCGCTTCGGCCCGGCCGAGGCGGGCTCGCTCATCGCCCGCAAGCTGCTCGACAGCCCGGTAGTGACGGTGGCGGCACCCGGCTATCTCGCCCGCCGCGGCACCCCCAAGGCGCCTCGCGACCTCGTCGATCACGACTGCCTGTTGTTCCGCGACCCGCAGACCAGCCGGCCCTTCCCCTGGGAATTCCATCGGAAGGGCAAGGTGGTGACGGTACCGGTCGCCGGCCGGCTGGTGATGGACGATCCGTCGGCGGCGATAGCTGCCTGCGCCGCGGGCCTTGGCCTGTTCCAGGGCCTGCGGCTCGGCCTCGACGACTGGCTCGCCTCGGGCCGACTGCGCCAGGTGCTGACGGGCTGGGCGGACGAGCGTTACCCGCTCTACGCCTATCACCCGTCTCGCCACCTGCCCCCGGCCAAGGTCCGGGCGTTCCTTGCCTTCATTCAGCAGGTCGCGGCGGCATCTTCTCGAATTTAGGAATCGCCGGATCGACCAGGTCCCAGGCCGGCGCGCTCGCCGCCCAGGTCACGATATCGGCGCGATAGCGGCCGGGTTCGTCGAGGCTGCCGGCGCGCAGGACGAAGATGTCGGGCATCGCCGGAAAGGTCATGTAGACCGGCGAGCCGCAGGTCGGGCAGAAGGCGCGGCTCTTCTCGATGCCGCCGTCTCCGGTCTGCGACCAGCGCGTCGCGTCTCCGCGCACCGACACCTCGGCCCCCTGGAAGGTGAGGTGCGAGGCATGGCCGTTGCCGCTTTCGTGCTGGCAATGGCGGCACTGGCAATCGACCCCGACGATCGGCGTGCCGGACACTTCGTAGCGGATCGCGCCGCAAGCGCAGCCGCCGGTATAGGGCTTGCTCATTTCAAGCCTCGTTCATCAGGCTGGCCATGCCGGGCACGACCTTCTTCCAGCCGTCGCCCATCGTGCGCAGGGCGGATTCGTTGCGCGGGACGACGAAGCCGGAATGGACCAGCTTGAGCCGCGTGCCGCCGGCGACCGGCGTCAGGCTGAAGGTGACGACCGTATCAAGGCGCGAGCCATAGCCGACATTGGTGTCGTCGCCTCCCTTCCAGGCGTAGGCGAACCGCTCGTTGGGCACGACCTCCAGCACCTCGCAGTGGATGGTGCCGTCCCACGCGCCAGCCGCCTTGGTCTGGTAGGTGAAGCGGTTGCCGACCACCGCCTCGAACCCCTCCGGCTTCATCAGCCAGCGCGCCATCAGCGCGCCGGAGGTCAGCGTGCGCCAGATCACCTCGGGCGCATGGGGGAAGACTTCGTCGACTTCGATGGCTCTGGTGTCGGTCATTGGGGATCGATCTCCTTGAGAAGGTCGCGCAGATCGGCGAAGCGATCGCGCCAGAAGGTGCCGTAATGGGTCATCCAGTCGACGAGCGGAGCCAGCCCCCGGGGCTCGACGCGGTAGAAGACATGCCGCCCCTCCGGCCGCTCGGCCACGAGGCCTGCCTGCTTCAGCGATTTCAGATGCTGCGAGACCGCGCCCTGCGTCACCCCGCTGCCGCGGGTCAGCTCGGCCACCGTGATCTCGCCCGCCCCGACGATCCGCTCGAACATCGCCCGCCGCGTCGGGTCGGCGAGGGCGCGCATGACGGATGTGACGGGGGCGGTGTCGATCATGCCGATAAATTAGTCATTACTAATTCATTAGTCAATACTAATTTATTGCCATTGTACGCGCAAAACTCTATATGACTATCTAGATGGTCAGGAGCGTGACATGAGCACGGTCAATCTTGCCGATGCGAAAGCCCATCTCAGCGAACTGGTCGACCGGGTAGAAGCGGGCGATACGGTCGATATTACCCGGCGGGGCAAGCCGGTTGCCCGGCTCATTTCGGTAGCCAAGCCACGCAAGCCGATTGATCTGGCCATGCTCCAGAACCTCACGATTGACCAACCGCTGCAGAACGAAGACGCGGAAACCCTGATCCGCTCGATGCGGGATAGCGATCGCTACTGATGTTCTATCTCGACACGTCGCTAATCGTCGCGGCGCTGATCACTGAGACCGCGACGGCAAAGACGCAAGATTGGCTAGTGACGCAGGCGGCGGATCAACTATTGATCAGCGACTGGACCATCACCGAGCTGTCGTCCGCCCTGGCGCTCAAGCTTCGCACCGGACAAGTCACACTCGATCAGCGCGCAGCGGCATTGGCAGTGTTCAACCAATTGGTGGCAGAGAGCTTCACCGTCCTGCCCGTTATGAGCAGCCATTTCCGAACGGCGGCAAAATTCGTCGATCAGCACGTTCTGGGTCTGCGGGCAGGCGATGCGTTGCATCTGGCGACCGCGGCGGAGCAAGGATTAACGGTCTACACCCTGGACCGCCGGATGGCCGAAGCCGGCACGCGTTTGGGCGTTCCGACGCGATTGCTTGATGGCTAGATCAAACCACGTCAAATCGGAATCGATTTGACGTGGATAATTTGATCTATCTCAAAAACTTAGAGCATCTTATCCGCGTCAAAGAGGACGCGGGATGCTCTAACGACTGGACCGACGAGCAGAACGACGCGATCGTCGCGGATTATTTCGCCATGCTCGCCGCTGACGTCGGTGATGAAGCCTACAATAAGGCCGAGCACAATCGCCTGTTGCAGCAGCAGATCGATCGGCCTCGTGGCTCGATCGAATACAAGCACCAGAACATCAGCGCCGTTCTCAAGGGCCTCGGTGAAGCCTGGCTTCCCGGCTACAAGCCCGCGTTCAATTTTCAGTCGTCGCTCGTCGATGCGGTCGTCCGCTGGCTGAAACAGCATCCCGATTGGCTTTCAACCACGCCCGGCTCGACCATCCGTCATCAAGCGCTACGGGAAAACCCGGTCCTATGGATCGGGCCACCGCCGACGCATAGCAACGCCCCGCCACCGAGCGAGCTTGAGCAGATGGCGGCGATTGCCCGAAAGTACGACGTTGCCGAGCGCGATGCCCGCAATCGGGCGCTTGGCCGGGCAGGCGAAGAGCGCATCCTCGCCCACGAACGTGCCAGTTTGATCTCTGCGGGGCGGTCCGACCTTGCGGATCGCATTCGCTGGGTGTCGCAGCAGGATGGGGACGGCGCCGGTTATGACATATCGAGCTTCGATGCCGATGGCAGTCGCCGATTGATCGAGGTCAAGACCACCAATGGCTGGGAACGCACGCCATTTCATATCACGCGAAATGAAATTGCCGTTGCCGAGTCCTGTCGGGAAGAATGGCGGCTCGTGCGGTTATGGAACTTTGCACGAGAGCCGCAAGCCTTCGAGCTATGCCCGCCTCTTGAAGCTCATGTGTCCCTCATGCCAACCAGCTATCAGGCGAACCTCGTCTGATCCTGATCACCTCTGCCGCCACTGCTGCAGATGCCCGACCAGCGCCCGCAGCTTGGGCGCCAGGTGCCGGCGGTTCGGGTAGTAGAGATAGAAGCCCGCGAAATAGGGGCAGTAATCCTCCAGCAGCGGCACGAGGTCGCCACGTTCGATATGCGGGCGAAAGCTTTCCTCCATGCCGAAGCCGATGCCCGCCCCGGCCAGCGCCAGCCGAACCATCAGCGCCATGTCGTTCGTCGTGAAGGTCGGCGGCACCGCGACCCTGAATTCCTTCCCATGCGCGGCGAATTCCCAGCGATAGGGTGCCACGTCGGGCGCCGGCCGCCAGCCGATGCAGCGATGCAGGGCGAGATCGCGCGGATGGGCCGGCACGCCGTGGGCATCGCGATAGGCCGGCGCGCAGACCGCCAGCTGGCGCTCGTCGCCCGCCACCGACACGGCGATCATGTCCTGCTCGATCACCTCTCCCAGCCGAACCCCGGCGTCGTAGCCCTCGGCGACGATGTCGAATTCCTCGTCGGTGACCGTGATGTCGAGCAGGACATCGGGACAGGCCACGGCGAAGGCGGCGAGGAAAGGACCCGAAAGGAAGCGCTCGGCGATCGATGAAACCGCCAGCCGCAACGGGCCGCGCGGATGGCCGCGCAGATTGCCGGCGGCTTCGACCGCCGCGCGCATCTCGGCCACCGCCGGGGCCACGTCCGCCAGCAGGGCGGCGCCGGCTTCGGTCAGGCTGACGCTGCGCGTGGTGCGGCGCACCAGCGCCACGCCCATGCCCTCCTCCAGCTTCCTGATGGTCTGGCTGACCGCCGAGCGGGTCACGCCCAGTCGGTCGGCCGCGGCGCGGAAATTCCGCAATTCGGCCACCAGGCAGAATACGGCAAGTGCGTTGAGGTCCGGCATCATTGGTTAGTCAAACTTTCCATAATGGGAAGAAATGGTCGCCTTATCGCGACAATGTCGCCGAAATACCTTGGTGGCCAGACGAAACCCAAGGAGATTTCAGATGGCCCTCGACAAGACCGTACTCGTCACCGGCGCTTCCAGCGGCATCGGTGCCGGCATCGCCCGCGAACTGGCGGCCGCCGGCGCCCGGCTGGTGCTGGGCGCCCGCCGCACCGACCGCCTCGAGGCGCTGGCGGCCGAGTTGCGCGCCACCGGCAGCGAGGTGATCACCCGCCGCCTCGACGTCACCGACCGCGCCGACGTCGCCGCCTTCGCCGACGCAGGGCGCGCGGCCTTCGGCCCCGTCGACGTCATCGTCAACAATGCCGGCGTCATGCCGTTGTCGCCGATGGCGTCGCTGAAAACCGACGAATGGGACCGGATGGTCGACGTCAACATCAAGGGCGTGCTGTACGGCATCGCCGCGGTGCTGCCGGAAATGATCGCGCGCGGGTCAGGCCAGATCATCAATATCGCCTCGATCGGGGCGCTGCAGGTCTCGCCCACCGCCGCGGTCTACTGCGCCACCAAATACGCCGTGCGCGCCATATCGGACGGCTTGCGGCAGGAGCACGGCACCATCCGCGTCACCTGCATCCATCCGGGCGTGGTGGAAAGCGAGCTGGCCTCCACGATCACCGACCCCGCGGCAGCCGAACTGATGCGCAGCTATCGCGCCATCGCGCTGCAGCCGGATGCGATCGGCCGCGCCGTGCGCTTCGCCATCGAGCAGCCCGGCGACGTCGACGTCAACGAGATCGTCGTCCGCCCGACCGCCACGACCTGAGGAGCGCCGCGATGAAAGCCCTGCTCCTCCTTGCCGCCCTGCTCCTCGCCCCCCAGATCGGATTTGCCCGGATGACCCAGACCAATCAAGCCCCGGACCAGCTTCGTTATATCGGCATGTGGGTGACCAAGGATGGCCGCATCCGGCACGAACTGCTGGCCGACGGCCGTTACGACGAAGCCCGCAACGGCCGGCAGAGCGCCTATCAGGGCCGCTACGTCATCACCGGCAACCACATCGACTACCGGGACGACACCGGCTTCACCGCCGACGGCACGTTCGTGTCGGACGACGAGCTTCATCACGGCGGGATGATCTTCTACCGGGAAAAGCCGGCGGGATAGCCTACCCCAACCGATGCGGCGTCGGACTGGCGAGTTCGGCCACCAGCAGCGGCGACCGGCTCAGCGCGATATGGCAGGCATGATGCCCTTGCCGGTTGGATAACCGGGATGGAATACTGGCAGCGATGCCGCTGAAGATTCTGCTTATCGATACCAATTCGAGCCGCGCGCAGGCGCTGGCCGACAAGCTGGCCGAGACCGGATTCGCCGACGTCCTGCGCCTGCCGGCCGATGTCGACATGGCGCAGGTGGTGGACGCGGCCCAGCCCGACCTGATCATCGTCGACATGGCGCTGCCCGACCGCGACGCGCTGGAAGGTATCCGCGCGGTGTCCGACGCCCATCCGATCGTGATGTTCGCCGGCAGCGACGACCCGGCCTTCGCCGAGGAGGCGATCGCCGCCGGCGTCTGTTCCTACAACCTGTCGGGGGTGGCGCTGCAGGACCTGCGCCCGATCCTGGCCTCGGCCATTGCCCTTTTCCGCCGCTATCGCCGGGTCGAGGACGAACTGGCCGAGGCCCGCGCCCGGCTCGACGAACGGCGGCTGATGGAACGGGCCAAGGCGATCCTGATGCAGGGCCGCCGGATGACCGAGCCCGAGGCCTATCGCCTGCTGCAGAAACGGGCGATGGACAAGAACCGGAAGCTGGCCCAGGTCGCGGCCGAGGTGGTGGCGCAGCACGAGGGGAAGCAGTCATGAAGATGCGCATCGGCCTCCTGCGCCTGACCGACGGGGCGCCGGTCATCGCCGCGCATGAATTCGGCTTCTTCGCCGACGAGGGCATCGACACCGAACTGTTCGTCGAACCCTCGTGGGCCAACATCGCCGACAAGCTGGCTTACGGCTTTCTCGATGCCGCCGTCATCGTGCCCCCGCTGGCCGTGGCCGTGCATCTCGGCCTGCGCGGTACCGCCCAGCCGCTGCTGATCCCCTACGGCGTCAGCGCCGGCGGCAACGGCATCACGCTCGCCCGGCCACTGGCAGAAGCCGTGCTGGCCCGGGCAAGGCGGGACGACCGGCCGATCGTCGAGGCGCTGGCCGAAGACTTGCGGGCCCAGGCATTGACGCTGGCCGTCGTCCACGCCTATTCGACCCATAACCTGCTGCTCCGCCATTGGCTGGCGACAGCCGGGATCGAAGCCGGCCGCGACGTGACCCTGACGGTCGTCCCCCCGGCCCGTGCGGTGGAGGCGCTGGCCGCGGGCCAGATCGCAGGCTTTTGCGCCGGCGCGCCGTGGGGCGAGGTGGCGCGGCGGGCCGGTGCCGGCCTCGTGGTCGCCGCCTCGAACGATATCTGGCCCGCGGCTTCGGAAAAGGTGCTGGCGGTGCGCGCGCGCTGGCAGGCGGAACAGCCCGCGGCGCTGGCCGGCGCTATCCGCGCGCTGCGGCGCGCCGCCAGGTTCTGCGATGGGCCGGAGAATGCCGAGTATACCGCCGCGCTGCTGTCGCGGCGCCGGTATGTCGATGTCGAGGCGCATGCGATCCTGGCCAACCTGCCGGGGGGCCCGCTGGCGGGGAAAGGCTGCAGGTTCTTCGGCGATACCGTCACCGTTCCCGACCCGGCGGGCGGGCTTTGGCTGCTGGCCGAGATGCGCCGCTGGGGCCTGATTTCGGCAGGTCTCGACCTGGAGGCGCTGGCCCGGGAGCTCTATCGGCCGGACCTCTATCGCGCGGCCGGCGAAAGCGCCGCGCTCTAAAACAAGTGCGATTGTAGGTCCTTGCCTATCTCTATCGTCGCTTGTAAGTTTTTACCGCACTGCTCCGGGGGGTGGCGGTATGAACAACGAAACGCCGGAAGCGGACGAACGGGCCGCACCGGTCATGCAGGCGGCGCTGATGCCGGGCATGGTACCTGACGACGAGTTGCGGGCATTGTGGCGCCAGAGCATTGCCCCGTATTTCGATGCCAGACCCGTCCTGCGGGATGGGCCGACGCGATTGCCGCAAATCAGACAATACGCGCTGGGGGGCGTGCTGCTCGCCGACTCGCGGTTTGCCGCGCAGACCTACGATCGCGACCGGCGGTGGATGCGCCGCTACGAAGATTCCGACCATCTGCTGCTGCAAGTCTTCGCCGAGGGCAGCAACCTGGCAGTCAACGGAACCGACGAGTATGTGCAAATGCCGGGCAATGTCTGCGCGGTGAACCTTGCCTACGAGGCCACCTCGGTCTCCACCGACGGCCGGGCACTGACCTTGGTGCTGCCGCGCGACCTCTTGCGCGAGACGTTGCCGCAGTTGAGCGAGGCGCGGGGCGCCTTGTTCGCGCCGGGCTCGGCATCGGCCCGGATCTTTTCCGATTACCTGCTGTCGCTCGGAGAAAATATCGGTCACGCCACCCAGGATGAGGCGCCGTTGCTGGCCCGGGCGACGCTCGGCCTGCTCGACTCGCTGACCGCCCGGCACGACGTGGCATCGAGCGCGGCGCAGAACGCCACGTTCGAGACCGCCTGCCGCTACATCGAGGCGCGCCTGACCGACCCTGCCCTGGACGTGGCCGGGATCTGCCGCTATCTGCGCTGCTCGCGGGCGACGCTCTACCGCGTGTTCGCCCCGCATGGCGGCGTCCAGGAACATATTCGCCGCCGCCGGCTGGTGGCCTGTTTCAAGGCGATCAGATCACCGGCCAACGCGCATCGCCGCCTCTACGACATCGCGCTCGACTACGGCTTCACCTCGCCCAGCCATTTCAGCCATTTGTTTCGCAACCATTTCGGCCTCACGCCCCGCGAGGCGCGCGATCTCGATAGCCCGGCGGCTATCCGCCAACCGCCACCGGCGGCATCGGCCAGTTCCGGCGAGCAGGCGGTCGAGCAGATCTGGCAATGGGCCAGAACCCTGGCGGGGCGAACATAGACCGGCCAGCGTGCTGAGACATCTGCGATAGATTTTCGAGACGCCCAGCCAATTCAACTGCCGTGCAAACGGTAGATTGGAGGGGCGCATCGGCGATCGCCTTCCCCCCGGAATTCATGCGGTCGGCGCGGCGCCAACCGCAATATGGGGAAAGGCTTCGCCATGACCGCAGGTTTGCCCATCGGCTCCATCGTGATCTGGCCGGGCCACGGGTCCGCCATTCCAGCCGGCTGGAAGGTATGCGACGGCAGCGCTCATCAGATTGCCAACTATAGCGAGCTCTATGCGGCGATCGGGACGATCTACGGCGGCACCGGAACGGAATTCAACCTGCCGGACTATCGGGGCTATTTCGTCCGCGCGGTCGCCGGGACATCCGGGCGCGACCCGGGGCTGCTGCACCGCGCTGCGGCAAGCGGACCCGGCAACACGGGGGCCTCAGTCGGCTCGACGCAGACCGGCCAGATCGAAGCCCATCAGCACGCCCTGCCCCTGATATCGATGCAATGGGACCCAAGCCTGCAGAGCCCGCACCAGATCAGGGGCGGCAACATAGCCGACGGCGGCAGCGAGGTCGGGCTGTGGTCTTACGAGACGGAAGCAGACTACGGCTCCATGGCGTTCGGCGGCACCGAAACCCGGCCGCTGAACATCTACGCCTACTACATCATCAAATGCGAATGAGGGCGCGGTCATGATCAACCTTCGCGACCTCCATGTCGCCTACCAGAGCCAAACGCTGGCCTTCAACGATGTCGTGCTGGGCACGCTGGCACTGGAATATGAAGTCCGGGCCTACCGGGATCTGCGAAACCTCGCGGAAACCGAGGCGTATATCGTCACCTGCCGGCAGCAGCTCGTCTTTCCGGGGCCGGGCGCCACGTCGCTCGGTCCGCAAAACATCTCAGGATATCACGACTATCCGGCACTGATCGTGTCGAGCGTGACGCCGGCGGCGCCGGCGGGATCTCCCGCCGTTTCGCTGGAGCTGCAGGATTGTTATCCCAAGACGCTGAACACTGCCGTGGCGACCAGTCAGAACGCTTCGACCGATACGAACTCGTCCTACTCGTCCCAATATTCGTCCGGTTCCACATTTGCGCAGGCGAATTCCTACGACACCTCCGTATCGATCTCGGGATCGGCGGGATTCTTCGGCGATAGCCCGACCGGCAGCATGTCGCTAGGCGCAAGCTTCGGTACCAGTTCGTCAGAGAGCCAGGCGTGGCAGAAATCGGCCTCCCAGGCCCGGGCAGCCGGGCTGAACCTGCATTCCGGCATCTCCAGTTCGATGAGCATGAAGGACTGGGGCGCCTATGCCGCGATCGCCGGCGACAAGACCTCCCTGACTTGGGCGTGGGGCCAGGAATACCCCTGGAACGTGATGGAATATTGCAACCTCGAAGCCGACCGCCGGGACATAACGCTGCCGGAATTCGTGCTCCAGCGCTTACGCGACAAGATCGAAGCCCAGGTCTACCCCCCGAGCCAGCTCTCGCTCTTCGGTGTCAACTTCGTCGGCTCGTCGCGCTGGGTCGTCAAGTCGGGGCCGACGCCCCGGGCCGCTTCCAGCCAGTTGCAGTTCACCCACGCGCTGAAGTACTTCACGGCGTCGCACGGCTATGACGACAACGACAAGTTCACCGCGCATATGAACAATATGGGATCGCTGTCGATCACGGGCCCGCAGCTAGACCTGCCGGTCCTGGGGCTGGACCCGATACGGCTGGAGGGACCCGATAACGGGGCCGTCATCGGCTTCGCGCCGCACCGCTTCCTCGAGCCGCCCGGACAGCCCGCGGCCCCAGGCGGGACGCCACCGTCATTCCGCATCAAATCGGGGGTGAACAATCTCTACGTCACCGGCGCTGGCTTCTCAGCCCCGGCCGATGCTGATGCCCCGCTCACCGCCACCCTGGTCGCCGGGTCGCCGGCCAAGCTGACCATCCGCTTCAAGATCGCGGACGCCACGAACGACTATTCCCTGTTCCTCAAGCACTGGAAGACATCGGCGCAGGGCTGCGTCATGAGCTTGACCATCAATGGACTGTCGATCACCAAGCATGTCGACGCTCAGGAGAGCGGCGGCGGCGCCGACAACGTCACGACCATCATCCTGAGGAACAAAGGGTACTCGAGCGACGAGTACTACGACTACCTGTCGCTCGGCCTGAACACCATCGAGATATCCATCGCACCGTCGGCTGGCGATAAGGCGGGAGAGAACTGCGGCTACGCACTACGCGCGCTGGCAATCGGATGATTGTTCATGCCCCCAAAGAAAACAAAAGTCCTCAAGACAAAATCGGCATTGGACGCCCTCAAATCGGCGGAAAAGTCCCGCAACTTCTTTGAGTTCAAGGACGGCTTCCTTGTCCCAAAGCCGGGGATCCGTCCAACGAACCAGAACACAGCTAAAGTCCAAGAAAAATCGCGTAACGCGCTTATAAAACACGTGCCTGACCGTAAAATCCTACGGAAGATAACAAAGCGATACGAAAGAGGCGTGGCAAAGAAAATAAAGCTGAGCAAGATGAACGGCGGCAAGGGCCTGCACATGGCGCATGTCGTTTCCGCCAAGGCACTCGCGACGCTCGAGGCGGACATGATCAATTTGGCACGCCACGAAACAGACCCCGCAAAGCGTTCCGAAATCATTGCCGATCTCGAAGAATGGGCTACCGGACACATCTCCAGCGATGCCGAGGATTCAGAGAAGGAAAAAATAAGGACAAATCTGCGCAAGGCCGCCACGCCGGGTGAAGATGACGCCTCCAGTTCCGCTCATGCCAGCCACGCGCTACTGAGACTTAATCCGTCGAGCCGAAATCTGGTCGGTGGAGACGGTTCAACCAATTCAGGTATCGGCCAACACGAGGACGAACCGTTGGACAGGGCTGGCAATCCTTTGCCGCATACGCACAAGCGCGTGCTGGCGTTCTGGGAAATCGTCGGGAAATACGGGCTGAACAGCGGCGGGAAGTACGAGGAATTCCGTCCAAGAATGGTCAACGGCCAGCAAATGCGGTCGACGTTACCCGATGACGAGGTGGCTGCGCAGTCGGACGACAACGACGATGCCTCTTGGTCGGAGGAGGACGCGCTCGGGCCGGAATGAAAAGCTCAGCGGCGCACTTTCTCGCTGCACTGCACATATTTTCGGCGCCAGTATGCTTGCCCATCGGGCAATCACCACGGAGACGGCCTGCGGAAAACTTCCATATCACGGGGACGCCGCGATTTCGTGATCTGGCACACGGCTTGCTTTACACGGATCGTCGGCACCTGCTTCGGCGACCGACCGGTGCGGACCTAATGGCGGGTTCCGCTGCGAAAGCGACTTTCCCGCGGGCTGATGGCGGTTCGCAACTCCGGACGAGTCCGGCAGCGCCTGTTTGCGCTGTAAAGCGAGCCATCAGACATGAAGCGAGCCTTTCTTTCCGCCGGCCATCTGCCCACGCTGATCGCGTGCTTCGCCTATTTCGACCTGAGCTTCGCCGTCTGGGTGCTGCTGGGGCCGCTGGCGGTGTTCATCGCCCAGGATCTGCAGCTCGATCCCGGCCAGAAGGGGTTGATCGTCGCGGTGCCTGTGCTGGCCGGCGCGCTGCTCCGGGTCGTGAACGGCGTGCTGGTCGGGCAGTGGAATGCGCGCCGCACCGGCATCGTCATGCAGGTCGTGGTGATCCTGGGGTTGGCCGCCGCCTGGATCTTCGGCATTCATTCCTTTGGCCAGCTGCTTGTCCTGGGCTGCGTGCTCGGGATCGCCGGCGCCTCGTTTGCCATCGCCTTGCCGATGGTCTCCTATTGGTATCCGGCCGAGCATCAGGGCACGGCGCTCGGCCTGGCCGGCGCCGGTAATTCGGGCACGGTCTTCGCCTCGCTGTTCGCCCCGGCGCTCGCCGTCGCGGTCGGCTGGCAGAACGTGCTGGGCCTGGCCACCCTGCCGCTCGTCGCCGCCCTCGCCTTCTTCCTGGCCGCCGCCAAGGACAGCCCGAACGCGCCCCCGCGCAAGACGCGCGCCGACTATGCCCGGCTGCTGCGCAGCGGCGACGCCTGGTGGCTGATGTTCTTCTACTCGGTCTCGTTCGGCGGCTTCGTCGGCCTGTCGTCGTTCCTGCCGATCTATTTCCACGACCAGTACGCGCTGTCGCCGGTGCATGCCGGCTATTTCACCGCGGCCTGCGTCTTCGCCGGCTCGTTCGCGCGGCCGTTCGGCGGCCTGATGGCCGACCGGGTCGGCGGCACCCGCGCGCTGATGGCGATCTACCTGATCGTTGCCGCGATCCTGTTCGTCGTCGCCCAGAGCCTGCTGCCGACCTTCGGGGCGCTCGCCGTCGTCATCCTCGGCATGATCGCGCTGGGCATGGGCAACGGCGCTGTCTTCCAGCTGGTGCCGCAGCGTTTCGCCGCCGATGTCGGGCTGATGACCGGCCTGGTCGGCATGACCGGCGGCATCGGCGGCTTCGCGCTGGCGGCAAGCCTCGGCTTTGCCAAGCAATTCACCGGAACCTACGGCGCCGGCTTCACGGTCTTCGCCATCCTCGCCTTGGCGGCATGGGCCGGCATCGCTGCCGTGCGCATCCGCTGGCGCGAGGATGCCGCGGTCCTGGCCGGCGCGCGCATCTGACGGGAGGGAACCAATATGAGCGAAAAACTCGTCGTCGTCGGTGCCGGCATGGCGTCGGGCCGGATGCTGGAGCATCTGTTCGAGGCCGCCCCCGGCCGCTTCGACGTCACGCTGTTCGGCGCCGAGCCGCGCGGCAACTACAACCGCATCATGCTCTCGCCGGTGCTGGCCGGCGAGAAGACCTACGAGGCCATCGTCACCCACGATGCCGCCTGGTACGCCGAGCACGGCGTCACCTGCCGCTTCGGCGAGACCGTGACCCAGATCGACCGCAAGGCGAAGGTCGTACACTCGGCGCGCGGCGCCACGCCCTACGACAAGCTGGTCATCGCCACCGGTTCGGCCCCGTTCATCATTCCGGTGGCAGGCAAGACCCTGCCCGGCGTGATGGCCTTCCGCGACTATGACGACGTGCAGGCGATGGTCGCCGCCGCGGCCAAGCCCGACGGCCAGGCCGTCGTCATCGGCGGCGGGCTGCTTGGCCTCGAGGCCGCGGCGGCCCTGCGCCTGCGCGGCATGAACGTGGTCGTGCTGCATCTGATGGGCCATCTGATGGAGCGCCAGCTCGACCCCGCGGCGGGTTACCTGCTGCAGAAAGACCTCGAGCGGCGTGGCATCAAGGTCCATTGCAAGGCACAGACCACCGCCATTCTCGGCGACGAACGGGCCGAGGCGGTGCTGCTGGAGGACGGCACGATCTATCCCGCCGACATCGTCGTCATGGCGGTCGGCATCCGGCCCGAGGTGCGCATCGCCACCGACGCCCGGCTGCATGTCGAACGAGGCATCATCGTCGACGACCGGATGCTGACCACCGATCCCAACATCCTGGCGATCGGCGAATGCGTCGAGCATGGCAACATCTGCTACGGCCTGGTCGCGCCGCTCTACGACATGGCCCGGGTCGCGGCCAGGACGCTCATCGGCGAGGAGGCCGCCTTCCGCCCGGTCGAGACCGCGACGCAGCTGAAAGTCACGGGCGTCAGCCTCTATTCCGCCGGCGACTTCGCCGATGCGCCGGACCGCGAGGAAATCGTGCTGCGCGATGCCGGATCGGGCATCTACAAGCGGCTGGTGCTGAAGGACAACCGCATCCTCGGCGCCGTGCTCTACGGCGAGACGTCGGACGGCGCCTGGTTCTTCGACATGCTGCGCAAGGGCACCGACGTCACGGGCCTGCGCGACACCCTGATCTTTGGCCAGGCCTATCAGGGGGGGGCCCCCCTCGACCCTACGGCGGCCGTTGCAGCCTTGGCCGATGACGCCGAGATCTGCGGTTGCAACGGCGTCTGCAAGGGCAAGATCACCGGCGCCATCGTCGCCAAGGGGCTGACCTCGCTCGACGATGTCCGCGCCCATACCAAGGCCTCGGCCTCCTGCGGGTCGTGCACCGGCCTGGTCGAACAGCTGATGAGCCTGACGCTGGGCGACCGCTACAACCCGGCGGCGGTGCAGCCGATCTGCGGCTGTACGACGCTCGGCCATGACGACGTCCGCCGGCTGATCAAGGCCCGGGGGCTCAAGACCATCCCGGCGGTCATGCAGGAACTGGAGTGGAAGACGTCCTGCGGCTGCGCCAAATGCCGGCCGGCCCTGAACTACTACCTGGTCTGCGACTGGCCCGACGAATATGCCGACGATTACCAGTCGCGCTTCGTCAGCGAACGGCTGCACGCCAACATCCAGAAGGACGGCACCTATTCGGTGGTGCCGCGCATGTGGGGCGGCATGACCAGCGCCGCCGAACTGCGCGCCATCGCCGACGTGGTCGACCGCTTCCATATCCCCGCCGTCAAGGTGACGGGCGGCCAGCGCATCGACATGCTGGGCGTCGCCAAGGAAGACCTGCCCGCGGTCTGGGCGGCGCTGGGCGAGGCCGGCTTCGTCTCGGGGCATGCCTATGCCAAGGGCCTGCGCACGGTGAAGACCTGCGTCGGTTCCGACTGGTGCCGCTTCGGCACGCAGGATTCGACCGGTTTTGGCATCCGCATCGAGAAATTCATGTGGGGGTCGTGGACACCGGCCAAGCTCAAGCTGGCGGTCTCGGGCTGCCCGCGCAACTGCGCCGAGGCGACCTGCAAGGACATCGGCGTGATCTGCGTCGATTCCGGCTACGAGATCCATTTCGCCGGCGCCGCCGGGCTCGACATCAAGGGCACAGAAATCCTCGGCCTCTGCAGGACCGAGGATGAGGCGCTGGAGCATATCGTGGCGCTGACGCAGATGTATCGCGAACAGGCGCGCTATCTGGAGCGCGTCTACAAATGGGCCAAGCGCGTCGGCCTCGACGAGATCCGCCGCCAGATCGTCGAGGATGGCGCCAGGCGCCGCGCCTATTTCGACCGCTTCGTCTTCAGCCAGCGCTTCGCCCAGGTCGACCCCTGGTCCGAACGCGTCTCGGGCAAGGACAAGCACGAATTCCGGCCGATGGCCGCCATCGGTTTCCCCGTCGCCACGGAGTGAACGTCATGAGCTGGATCGCCATCGGCAATATCGACGACGTGCCCTTGCGCGGCGCGCGCTGCGTCGCCACCCCGGCCGGGCGGATCGCGGTGTTCCGCACCGCCGAGAACCGCTTCTTCGCGATCGACGACCGCTGCCCGCACAAGGACGGGCCGCTGGCCCAGGGCATCGTGCACGGCAACGCGGTGACCTGCCCGCTGCACAACTGGGTAATCTCGCTGGAGACCGGCGAGGCACAGGGCGCCGACGAAGGCGCGGTGCGCACCTACGCGCTGAAGGTCGAGGACGGGCGGCTGTTCATCTCGTCGGAAGCCATTGCCCGGCGGGCGGCCTGACATGGCGGTGCGCACCACCTGTCCCTATTGCGGGGTGGGCTGCGGCGTGCTGGCCGAGGTCCGGCCGGACGGATCGGTCGCGGTGCGCGGCGACCCTGAGCATCCCGCCAATTTCGGCCGGCTCTGCTCGAAGGGTTCGGCGCTGGGCGAGACCGTCGATCTCGGCGGGCGGCTGTTGCACCCGCGGATCGGCGGCCGCCGCGCCGGGTGGGACAAGGCGCTCGACCTGGTCGCCACGACCTTCACGCGCGTCATCGCGGAACACGGCCCCGATGCGGTGGCCTTCTATGTCTCGGGCCAGTTGCTGACCGAGGATTACTACGTCGCCAACAAGCTGATGAAGGGCTTCATCGGCTCGGCCAACATCGATACCAATTCGCGGCTGTGCATGTCGTCGTCGGTCGCCGGGCATCGCCGGGCGTTCGGCTCCGATACCGTGCCGGGCACCTACGAAGATCTCGAGCTTGCCGATCTCGTGGTGCTGGTGGGCTCCAACCTCGCCTGGTGCCATCCGGTGCTCCATCAGCGCCTGGCGGCGGCAAAGCAGGCAAGGCCCGAGATGCGCATCGTCACCGTCGATCCGCGCCGGACGATGACGGCCGAGATCGCCGACCTGCATCTGGCCATTACCGCCGACGGCGACGTCGCTCTGTTCAACGGCCTGCTCGCTCATCTCGCCGACCACGGCGCCATCGACCGCGACTATGTCGAGGCCCACACCAGCGGATTCGACGCGGCACTCGCCGCGGCCCGGGCCGATGCCGGCCCGGTGCCGGCGGATGCCGCCGCGTTCTACGACCTGTGGGCACGGACCGACAAGGTCGTGACCGTCTACAGCCAGGGGGTCAACCAGTCGACCTCGGGCACCGACAAGGTCAACGCGATCATCAACTGCCACCTGGCCACCGGGCGGATCGGCAAGCCCGGCACCGGCCCGTTCTCGGCGACCGGCCAGCCCAACGCGATGGGCGGGCGCGAGGTCGGCGGGCTGGCCAACATGCTCGCCGCCCACATGGACATCGAGAACTCCGGGCATCGCGACCGCGTGCAGCGATTCTGGCAGGCGCCGGCCATGGCGACCCGTCCCGGGCTGAAGGCCGTCGACATGTTCCGCGCCGCAGCCGACGGGCGGATCAAGGCCCTGTGGATCATGGCGACCAACCCGGCCGTCTCGATGCCGGAGGCCGGGCTGGTCGAGGCCGCGCTGCAGGCCTGCCCGTTCGTCGTGGTCTCCGATATCGTGGCCGAGACCGACACGCTGCGCCATGCCGATGTCGTGCTGCCGGCGGCCGGCTGGGGCGAGAAGGACGGTACCGTCACCAATTCCGAGCGCCGAATCTCGCGCCAGCGCCCGTTCCTCGCGATGCCCGGCGAAGCCCGGCCCGATTGGCGCATCGTCTGCGACGTGGCGGCGCGCATGGGATTCGGTTCCGCCTTCGCCTTCCGGTCGCCCGCCGAGATCTTTGCCGAGCATGCCGCGCTGTCGGCCTTCGAGAACGGCGGCACGCGCGATTTCGAGATTAGCCATCCCGGCGAGTTCGACGCGATGGCCCCGTTCCAATGGCCGGGCGCCGATACGCGCTTCTTTGCCCAGGGCGGCTTCTTCACGCCCGATCGCCGCGGGCGCCTGCTGCCCGTCGCCAGCGCACCGGCAAACCGCACCGGTGCCGATTTCCCGCTGACGCTGAACACCGGCCGGGTGCGCGATCACTGGCATACGATGACACGCACCGGCAAAAGCCCGCGCCTGTCCCAGCATCTGGCCGAGCCATTCGTCGAGATCCATCCGGAGGACGCAGGCGCGGCCGGGATCGCGGATGCCGGGATCGTCCGTGTCGAGACCGCGGTCGGCGCCATCCTGGTGCGCGCCCTGCTCGCCCGCCGCCAGCCGCGCGGCACGATCTTCGTGCCGATGCACTGGAACGATCAGTTCGCGGCCCGGGCGCGGGTCGATACGCTGATTCCGGCGCTGACCGATCCCTATTCGGGCCAGCCCGCCTCCAAGAATGTCGCGGCCCGCGTGGCACGGTTCGAGGCCGCGCTCTACGGCTTCGCCGTGCTGCGCGACAGACCGGCGATACCCGACGCCGACTATTGGGCGCTGGCACGCTGCGCCGGCGGCTGGCGGCTCGAACTCGCCTTCGCCGCCGCGCCCGGCGACCTCGCCACCGCATTGTTCGGGCAGGAGGCCGGAATGATCGCCTATCACGATCGCGCCGGACGCCAGCAGCGCGTCGCCGCCTTCGACGGCGACCGGCTGGTCGGCGCGCTGTTCCTCGGCCCCGCCCCGGTCGCCGTGTCGCGCAACTGGGCGGTCGATCAGCTGCAGGCGGGCTTCGCCGACCCGCGCGCCCGGCTGGCCGTGATCGCCGGACGCCCCGGCGCCGATGTCATGGACCGCGGCGCGACCGTCTGCGCCTGCTTCGGGGTCGGCGTCAACCAGATCGCCGCGGCGGTCACCCGGGGCTGCCGCACGGTGGCTGCCATCGGCGAGACACTGCAGGCGGGGACCAACTGCGGCTCCTGCCGTTCGGAGATCAAGAGGATCATTGATGCGCATCATCTCCAAGCCGCCGAGTGAGCAGGCCACGGGCGCCATGGCGCCGCTGGCCGTCCTGCCGGTCTTCTTCTGCCTGCGTGGCCGCCGCGCGGTCGTGATCGGCGACGGCGAAGCGGCGGCCTGGAAG
>JAEYTW010000746.1 GCA_023433835.1 Pseudomonadota bacterium
CCCCGGCCCCGTCGGAAGAAGTCGCGGCGGGCGGGCGCGCCCGCGTGATGTTGCCGCTGGCCCGGGAAGCGCGTCCCGGTCGGGCGCGGGTGGCCGCGGCGGCCGAAGCGCTCGGCCTTTCGATTCAGCAGGTCTATCGGCAGGTCGGTATCCTGCGCGTCACGTCATCTTGGCAGGCGCTCTTGCCGAAGAAGGCGGGGCGCCGGCAAGGACGCGCCGTGCTTTCGACAACCGCCGAACAGGCCATCAGTGCAGCGTTGGGCCAAGATCTCGATCGCCCGTTCAGCGATGTCTACCGGGCCGTGCGCGAAAGCGCTCTGGCCGCCGGCGTAACGGTGCCGGATCGAAAGACCGTCCAGGCCCGATTAGACATTGCGAGAAAAAGACGCGACGAAAGTCGCATGATTTGCTCCGGTGACCAGGTCTGGAAACTGGCCAAGCGCTGGGCAGGGTACGGCTGGCTGCAGGGACCAGGAAAGGAGAGCATCCTACGCCTTCTCGGCCTAGAGGCGCGGGTGTGGCGCGACGGCAATCGTTGGGCCTGGCAGATAGCTGATCAGCAGGTTCAGCGCAGGATGACACGGGAGGACGCTCGGCAGAGCGCGGTCTATCGCCTGCTGGTCCTGGCGTTCGACGAGCGATCGCTTTCGAGGGACAAGCAAAGCATCCTGGAGGCCGGGTGGCACCTGGCTGACGATCTCGTGGCAGATTTAGCTTCGGACTGGGGGCGCACGGTGCTTGCCGCCGATCGTCGCCCCTTTGGAACGACCGGCACCGATGACGGGGCCGAGCTTCAGCTTTTTTATGGCCCTGACGAAAAGGTCGATATTGGCCTCTGTTATCGTCCAGACAGCCGCTGGTCCGCTTGGTTATCGCAGTGGGCCGATTGCCAGCAAAGCCGGACCGAGCTGTCGATCCATGACGCCCGGGCCGCCGCTGCGGTGGCGGCCGCGTTGGCCGCTTTCAGCCGTTACTTCACCGTTTGAACTCAGACAGCCGCGATCGATACGTTGGCCGAGCGCGAACAGCGAAGTGTCCTTGAAAATTTTCAAGTCGCCGGTGCACGAGGCGTTGTTAACGGACTCTGCACACGCTAGAATCACGTTATGTTCACACGATGGGAAAGCCCGACAAGGTACTACACGGCCGAGGTAAGGACCGACCTTCTCGGCGACCTCATCCTTGAACGCAGCTGGGGCGGCCGCGCAAACAATCGAGGCAACTCGTCGACTGCGCTGATGCGCGACCACGGCCAGGTCATCCGCGAGATGCGCAAGCTTTCAATGCTCAGGGCACGGCACGGATATACCGTAGTGGCCGAAAGGCTGGTCCCTTAGGCAGCCTTCTTCGGCGCGTCCTTAGCAGCAGCTCGCCGCCGCGGCGCCCGCGACTTCTCCTCGACAACGGCCGCCTCGGATGAAGTCGGCGCAGCGGACAGCTTCAGGCCCAGGGCACCGATTACTTTCATCACCGTGTCGAACTCAGGATGCCCTTCGTCGCTTAGGGAACGGTAAAGGCTCTCCCTGCTTAGGCCTGTCGCCCGCGCGAGATCCGTCATGCCTTTGGCTCGCGCAACCACGCCCAGGCTATGCGCGATGAAGGCCGGATCACCGGTCGCCAGGGCTTCCGACATGAAACCCGCGATCTGCTCTTCCGTCTTGAGGTACTTTGCCGCGTCGAACGGCTTGGTCTCGATCGCCTTCTTCATGCTTCCTCATCGTCGCTTATGCGTGACGCCCGGTCTTGGGCCGCCGCAATGTCCTTGTCCTGACGGCGTTTGGTCCCGCCGCCCAAAACGATCACCAGCTTCCGGCCACGCTGGGTGACATAAATCCGATAACCCGGGCCGGCGTGGATGCGAAGCTCGGTGACGCCGCGCCCGACGGGCTTTGCATCACCGAAGTTCCCAAACCTCAGCCGCTCGATCCTGGAGGCAATCGTATAGATCGCCTGACCGTCTTCGAGGGCCTCAAACCATCGATCGAATTCGTCAGTCCGCCTGATCTCGAACATGATCAATTGTAGCCCATAAGCTACGATCTTGCAACGATACCGATGTCGTCGCGCCCGAGACGCTCGACGTACTGCACAAGTTCAACCGTCCACATCGCCATCTGCTTTACCTTTCGGCCAGGGATTTCAGGCCTGCCTGAAACCCTGCCACGCGGCGAGCAGCGGGTGTGCAACGGGCAAGGCCGGTCGGCGCGGTGGGGGATCACCCGGTCCGCAGCCTGGCCAACGGACAGCGAGGATTGGGGAGACCGCGGCGATCGAGCGCAGTGATGCCTTGCCCGGCGCCGAGGGCGGCGCCCTAAGCCGTTCGAGCAAAATCAGCGGGTGTCACAGCTCGAGGGGAAGTAGATCCCATAGGCCCGCATGCGGGCCACAACGCGACATGCATAAGGCCATGCTGCCGGCGCCGCGGCAGAACCTGCGTGGTAACGCCCAGTAGCGAGCGCCCAGCTGCCCGTTTCCCAATACAGCCTGGCCAGAAAGGAAGCTGCGTAGTCGGCGTTCGCAGCTGGATCAAATGCCATTCCGAGATCTCGAAAGGCCTCGGGATGATGCTTCAGATTGACCTGCATGCAACCGACGTCGATGGACCGGACGCCGCGGCGCTGGGCCGACCGCACAGCACTAATGGCAGCATCAGCTGACGAGAAGACCATGCTCTCGCCGGCGACATTCGCGGACCAGGCATGAGGCCTGCGCGCCGCTTTGTTCACCACGACGTGGTCCAGCTGCCCCTTCTTCAGCGGCTGGCCACTCTCGACCTCGGCGATCGCATAAAGGAGCAAGGGCGGCACGTTGTGCCGCAGAGCTGCGGAATGGATCTGCTCGACGCAATCGGTGGACTGATATGCTGCGGCCGGCGCGGTGACGATCGACAACAAGGCCGCGACGGCGATCCACCTCATGCCGCGTCACTCGCCGCTTTCGGGCCTGAGCGGACCTTACGACGCCTGCCATCGCCACCAGCGACGTCGCGCATCTCGACGCCCAGCTGGCGGAACTTGACGAGCCATCGCAGGTGAACAACGGCCACTCCGGGCATTGGCCTGTGGCCGGTAAGCCAATTTCGGACAGTACCCTCAGGCGTTTCGATCAACGGTCCAAGGCGCGCCGCGAGTTCGCTCGCCCGAAGACTCGCTGCCTCCTCGCCCGGCTGAGCGACGAGAAAACGCGCCACGCGGAGCGGGTACTGCCGTGGATCTAAGGGATCGGATGCCATCGCAAAATCATGCTCGTCGCTGTGCCGGATCGCAAGAAGGAGCCGAATTACGACTCCGGTTTTACGATAGAAACTTGTTGCCATCGTGTGTCAATGACGTCAGGCAATTGTCCAATATCCGGGGAATTCGCAAGGCAGATGCTCACGCGTCGCGTCAAAGACGCCTAAATCATTGGATTTATTGGTTATCGCGTAACTTTTTGCTATCGTCCGACCATCGAACGATCCATGTCGGGGGACGTCATGACACAGGGCCAATCGCCATGGCACGGCAGCCTGATCGCCGCCCTGCGCAATGCCGCGCCGGAGCGTTACGACGCGCTGGTTGACCAGGGCAGCCTGGAAAAGACGATCGGGGATCATGTGGAGGCGGCCAAGGATCGCTACGTCGACATGATCGCTGCTGGTGCTGATCCCGACGGCGCGCGCGAGATTTGCTTGCGCGAAGCGATGGACGCGATCGTCGGGCTGGATCCACCCGATGCCAGCGGCGACCTCGAGCAGCCTGAGCAGGCCGAGGACTGATCGTGGCCCGAGAGAAAGTATTCGGTGAGCCCGGATGGTCGGCCTGGCGTCCGGCGGCTGTGGGAACTGCCGGTGCGGACGAGTTTTGGATTACCGTCGCCCCAAGCACCACGGTGGTCTTGAGAGCTGACCCTGACCGCGTGCGGGCCCGTGCGCGAACCGTCACAGCGACAGCGGATCTCGACGATATTGCTCCTGGTGTCGGCCTCATACCGGCCGATCGAATTCTGGTCGGGCTCGGATCCACGACGCAGAGTCCCCATCTGGCCGGCCGGATCCTCTATGTTCCCGCCGAACTGCGCAGCTGGCTCGAGCACGATCGAGCGGCAGCCGGCGGGAAGATTGCTCGCGCCTGGTCGAGCAGCAATCCGCTCATCACAGAAGCCGTGCGCCCTGGCATTTTGCAGGTAGCATTACCGAAACCTGAGCTTTCTAGGCTCGAAGCAGCCCGGTTGGTGGGCCAGGCTTCGGCAGCACTAGGGGGCATCACAGAGGACGAAGCCCATGAAATCGCGCAGGCTTGGCAGCGCTGGAGCCGCGGCGAAGCCGCCGGCGAACTTCCCGGCCGAACCGGCGGACGTCGAGCAGATCATGTCGGAGGGGCGGCCGATAGCGAAGCTGCCCGACGGCAGCTACGAAATCTGTCTGTCGGATCAGCATTTCGATTGTTCCACCGAGGCCTTGATCGTAATTCCCGACAGCCCGTCGAACTGACTGGATCCTCGAGCTCATCGTCAGGGCTCAACCAAGCTGCAGCTGATTGGCTCGCATTTCTGCGAAATGAAGCCCCCGAGGCGCGGTCTGCGCTGTCGGCAATTTCCGATGGCAGAGCCCGTGATGCCATCGCCATGGAGCACGCGGACAGGCCCGGCCGAGGACCCACGGTTTCAGCGCGCGCGCTGGGGCCAGAACAGGCGCCAGCTCAATCCCAGCAGGCCCCTCAGGCTGCTCAACCGCCATCGATCGAGTCCTTGAGCCAGCGCTTCACCGAAGCGTCGCTGGCGGAAGCCGGGGCGGTCGAAGTACATCGCGTGTCGCGGCAGGCACTGAAGGCGGCGCTGAACGCCGCAGGCCTCTTCGATTCCGAAGCGGACGGATTGCTATCCAATCTCGAGGCAATCGAGCCGCGAGCCGGACGCGAGGAGTATGCGTCCTATCGCACCGCCCGCCTGGCCCTCGCGCGCGGCAATGCGAGCAGTGCCGCAGGCACGCTCGAGTCGTACTTCGCATCGAAGGCTGCGCAGGAGAAGGCGATGTCCGCCTCCTATGCGGCCCTCGTCGCGCTCTATCAGCGCGATGAAGGTGCGCTGGCGCGCGCAGCCGATACGGTCGCGAAGCTTGACATCGTCAGACAGGATTTGTTGCGCGAAGCAAGGCGCGTAAATCCCGATGTCGACCTGCAGATCGTCCGGACGATGCTCGGCGAGCAGCACTCCGGGTCATCGAGCGGCGTCACGAACCCGCTCCCGCGCGGCTACGATCCGATAAAGCAAACACTGGGACTGGCCTTGAGTGATCTCGGGCCTAAGGCAGCGAAAGTCGCTACCTATCGCGCGCTTTGGCAAAGCCTCGAGCCGCTGCTGCGGGCGGGCGAGCGCGCGGCCCTGGTCGAAAGATATCCCGAAGCGGAGCGGCGCGCGGATGCATTCGCCCAGTGGATGACCAACAAGTCGCAGCGCGCCGGATCGCCAATCGAGCAAGGTTTTCAGGCCGTCCAGAGCGTCTCCGCCAGAATTGGCAACCTGGCACGCGGCCGCGGCTGGACATCGGTCGATCAGATCTTTGCTGCGGCGGAACAGGGGCACGTTCATGGTCGCCAAAGCCGAGCTCGTGATGGCTTGACGGTTCCGCCTCTGCGCTGGCCGGCCGACGCGACGCCCGAGATGGCCTCGACCATCCGTGCCAGCTTGTCCAACATGAGCTCAGCCGAGCGACGCGCCCTCGAGGTCGCGACCCTCGCGAAATTGGACCAGGTCGATCGGCGCCTGGGCGGTATCGCACTGGGCGCCCTCGCACCGTTTCGGCCGTGGTCGGTCGCCCAGGCGCGCGATGAGCGGGAATCCTTGGTCCTTGGCTTGACGGCCATCGCCGAGGAACGCCGGAAAGACGCTGCAGCTCGTGTTGCACATGCTGCGACCAACGGTGTGGACCGTGAAAGCATCGAACAGCAGATCACGAGCCTGAAAGCGGAACAGGCCGACCTCGAAGCGCAGGCCCACAATCGGTGGCGTCAGTCCGCGGAGGTGGCCCGGCGGCTGCTGGGGCTTCGCCAGTCCGGTGAAATAGCTGAACGCGCAGTTCGGCGTTCCGAGATTGCGGAAGAACTCAACACGCTGGGCTCAATCGTCGCCGCGGCGCGGATTGGTGCTGATCGGGAGAACGCGACCCCTGGGCCAACAGCGAATGTGCCTGATGTCGGCGCTACGGCGGTCAAGGAGACCAGCAGCACCGAGCCTGCCGCCGCGGGCTCCCCCCCCAAGCCGGCCCAAAGCCGAATGGACGTGCCGGCGGATGGCCCGCGCGGCGACGCAATCGCTGCGGTGAATCGACCCTCTTTCGCGCCGGCGCCGCCTTGGCCAGCTCCTCGGCCGCCTCGGGTCGGCTCCGAACCACCTCTTGCTGAGCTGTCACCGAACGAGATTGCTTGGCGAAACCTGGATCAGCCGCCCCAGAACTCTGCCGCATCCCCTGCCGCGCCGCTGGCTTCTGATGTCGCTTTGAAGGTGGCAGCAGCAGCTGCGCCTTCCGAAATAGGGGGGCCGGCCCTCTTGCCGCGACGCAGCGAGATCGATCTCCAATGGCTTGCTGCCGACTATGTGCGTGAGCGCCGTCGCGCCGGCGTGCTTTACGGCGCGCTGATGAAGCAGGTCGGCGGCATGGGCGAAACGCCGGCCGACGCACATCGCAAGCGCATTGCGGCATCGAAGCTGCCGGGCTGGCAAGAGTACAAGGCGGCCCGGACGGTGCGCGACGAACTCGCGCTTCAATGCAAGTTCGAGGGTGATCGGATAAAGCCGTTCGTTAACGCTCGCGGCGTCAGCGACGCTCAGCTGGCGGCGGACATCGTGGTTGCGGACCGGCAGCGGGAGCGTCACGAAGTCGTGTCGCGAGGCGCTGACCAAGTTATCGGCGACGACGATCATCCTGGTCGTGACGGACCAGCACCGAGCGGCACGCGCCAGGAGCCCGATGCTGCTGGCCCGGTTATGGTCGAGGAAGTCAGTGTTGCGTCACCTGCTGGTATTGAGCTCGAGGCGCCGGGCGAGATTGACACCGCGCCTCCAGCCGCTGAACTGGATGCGCCGCCGGCGCGTCCGATTGACCTGCAAGAATGGCAACGGGAATACGACAGGCAGCGCGTCGAATTTGATGAAGCGCGAGCCGAATGGCTGAGCATCGCGCGCCGGATCAATCCGTCTGTCACGCTGCAGATGACCGACCGCTTGTTGCTTGGCGGGGATGCCATCGTGGCATCTGGCGCGGCCGACGGCTCGCCGAATGATGTTGCAGGTCTCTACTACTATCAGCAGCGCGTAGCGATGATCGCGAGCAATCCCGATCGTCACAATGTGCGAGCATCTGTGTATCACGAGCTCGCTCACAGCCTGGAAGAGGTCTTGTCCTCGGCCGAGCAGAAGATCCTCGAGCAAGCCTTTCCTGCCGACGCCAGATTGGCCCACCATGAGAAGGTGGCCTACGCATTCCAGTTCTGGGCGTTGGCGCGGGAGGGCAGACCGGTAAAGGGGCTGTGGGCGGAGATCGAAGCCGCGGCTGGCAGAAAGATCGACGCCGAAGCCGCCGCTGCGCACCCGTCGACCCTCGCTGCTGGCATGGCAGCGGACCCAATCAAGCAGCTGCAGATCATTTCCAACGCTGATGATATCGATCGGGGCCTTGGCACGGCGTTCACGGCGATGCGTTTCATCCTCGAAGCTGGTCGTGAACAGCTCTCGACCAGCCGAAGAGCGCCGCTCGACAAGGTCACCGCCGACAAGATCGACAGCATCTTCGAATCCTACTTCTCCGGTGAGATGGGCAAGCGCGTCGCTGCTTTGGCCCGCCAGGATAAAGCCGCAGCCCGGGCGTTGGACGATGCGCGTGAATTCGCGGCGTCGCCGAGGTTCAAACCCCATGCGCCGGTCAGAGAGGCGTCTGCCCAGTACCTCGGGCCGGAGCGTCCGACCGATGAGCATGTCATCACGGCCGAGACATATGAAACCGCGATCGCGTCGGGGTTGAAGGGCAAATTCGACGCAAATATCGCTGCCTTGGAGACCCTGAAGGTGGTCGAGGCCGACGGGCGCAGCGCGACTAAAGAGGAAAAGGAAATCGTCGGCCGGTACGTCGGGTGGGGTGGCATACCTCAGGCTTTTGATCGGCATTCCAACACGATCGGCGCAAAGGATCGCGCGAAGCTCGAGGGGCTGCTGAGCTCGGACGAATATGAGCAGGCCCGCCGTTCGACGATCAATGCGCATTACACGTCGCAGGCTGTCGTCGGCGCGATGTACGCGGCCGTTAACCGGCTAGGATTCGCCGGCGGGCGCATACTCGACCCAGCCATCGGCAGCGGGAATTTTGTCGGCATGATGCCGCGCGAGCTACGGGACCAGAGCCAGGTGACCGGCGTCGAGCTCGATCCGGTATCTGCGCGCATCGCCAAGCTGCTGTATCCTCGTACCCACATACGCCAGGAAGCCTTTCAGCAGTCGCCGTTCCCTGACGGCTATTTCGATCTCGTCGCAACCAACGTCCCGTTCGCCGACGTAACGGTGGCCGATCGCCGGTATCGCGACGAAAAGCCGGCGCTGCACGACTACTTCCTGCTGCGATCACTGGACGTCACTCGACCAGGCGGTCTGGTTGCTGCGGTGACATCTCGGTATACGCTCGATAAAGCCGATTCTACGATCCGTCATGCTCTCCGTGATCGGGCCCAACTGGTGGGTGCCATAAGGCTCCCCGACAGCGCCTTCCGCCGCAATGCCGGCACGGACGTCGTCACTGACATCCTCTTTCTGCAACGTCGGCCGGAACGCCTGTCGCATCTGGATGAACGCGCGCGCGCCGCGGCGCTCGAAGGTGAGGCTGACTGGATGAACCTGGGCGAGATCGCCGATGCCCTCGGCGGCCCAGCACTCCAGATCAACCAGTATTTCGCCGACAATCCTGAGATGATTGCAGGACAGGTGGAGCGATCGGCCAAGCTTTATGGCGGTTACGGCCGCGATGGATTGCGCGATCTGAACGTAACGCTGGACCATGAGGGGTCCGGGCTGTCGCCGGACCAGCACCTGGCGGCGACACTGGCGAATAAGATCGCGCAACTGCCGGCCGCAATCTATGAACCGCCAGCGTTTCAGAGCGCCTCATTTCGAGCGCCGGTGCTCGACGCGCCGGACAGCGTCAAGGAAGGTGGTTTCTACGTCGGAGAAGACGGACAGGTGTTGCGTCGTGTTGATGGACAGGGGCGGTCCGTCGATTTGACTGATAAGGAAGCCGACCTGGTTGTTCAGGCGGTCGAAGTGCGCGACGCGCTGCGGCGAGTTTTTGCGGCGCAAGCAAATGGGATGGGCGATGCTCATCGCATTGCCGCCCGCGGGGACCTCAATCAGTCCTACGACCTGTTCGTCGCCGAACATGGCCATTTCCGCACTCGCCCGGTGGCCAAGGTGCTGGCCACCGACCCGGACTATCCTCTGCTCGCATCTCTTGAAGTCGAGGCAAGCCGAGACGGCAACAAAATCTCCTGGGCGAAGGTCGACGTTTTCTCGCGCGACACGATCACAGGCATCGCTCGGCCAGCTCGGGCAGAAAATGCCGCGGCCGCTCTCGGCGTCAGCCTGAATGAAACCGGCAGGGTTGATCTGCCGCGCATGCGAGAACTGCTCGGGCTCGACAGCATCGCCAGCACGATCGAAGCGGCGCAAGGGCTGATATATGTCGATCCCCAGGCCGCTAGATGGGTGACAGCCTCGGAATATCTTTCGGGTGACGTCCGAGCCAAGCTGGAAACAGCGCGCGCCCTGGCGGCTCAGGACCCGACGCTCGCCGGGAACGTAGAGGCACTCGAGGCAGTCCAGCCTCACGACCTTCCCTATACGGACGTTCCTGCGCGGCTCGGGGCCGCCTGGATGCCTCCTGATGTCGTCTCGGCCTACGTAGCCGATCGACTGGGGGTGGCGTCCGCCCGTGTCGACGTGCGGTTCGTGCCGGCCTTGGGCCTGTGGACGATGGACGTCCCGGCCACAGCAGCGAAGTCGGTTGCGTCTACCCAGGTTTTCGGGACCGACCGGCGCCCGATGACGGAGCTTGTCTCCGCAATCCTAAACAACGAGACGATCGCGGTATACGACACCTATGAGGTTGACGGATCGACGAAACGCGTCCTCAACGAGGACGAAACCGTCGCCGCCCGCCAGAAGGCCGAGGAGCTGCGCGATGGCTTCAAGGATTGGGTTTGGGAAGATCGCGGCCGCCGCGACCGCCTCGTCCGGCTCTACAATGACCAATTCAACAACATCGTCCGGCCCAACTATGATGGGAGCCACCTGACCTTTCCGGGCCTCAACCCGGAATGGCAACATCGCGTTCGACCGCATCAGAAGAATGCCGTGTGGCGCTCGATCGTCGAGGGCCGGTCGATGTACGGCCATGAGGTCGGTACCGGGAAAACCCTGACCTTCGCCCTTACCGCTATGGAGTTTAAACGGCTCGGCCTGGCCCACAAGCCGATGCTGGCGGTGAAGAAGGCGAACCTGACTCAGGTGGCCGACGACTTCCGGTCGTTCTACCCAGGCGCCCGCCTCTTGGTTCTGCCTGACGGTGCTGATGCCATGACCCGAAAGCGGGTCATGGCGCAAGCCGCGACTGGCGATTGGGATGCGGTCATCGTCAGCCATGACGCAATGGATCGCCTCCCGCTATTGCCGGCGACCGAGCAGAAACTCCTTCGCGAGCAGATCCTGATGCTGCGCGACGCGCTGGCCACGGAGGAAGAAGACCGCTCGGCAGGCGAGCAGCCCGGCCGCCGGCGGACCGTCAAGATGATCGAGAAGGCCACAGCACGGCTCGAGACACGCTTGGCCGAACTGGCGGCCGATCAGCGACGTGATTCGACCGTCTACTTCGAAGATCTCGGCGTTGACCTGGTCGAGGTTGACGAGGCCCATCGCTACAAGAACCTGGCCATCGTCACCAGGCAGCAAGGCCTGAAGGGCATCCCGACCGCCGAATCAAAGCGTGCGTTCCACCTCTTCGGGATTGCCAACTACCTCTACGAGGTCAATGGCAACCGAGGATTGGTGCTCGGTACCGGCACACCCATCGGAAACAGCGTCGCCGAAGTCTATGTCTGGCAGCGCATGTTGCAGCCCGAGCAGCTGCGCTCCAGAGGAATTGAGGCATTCGACAGCTGGTGCAACACCTTCTGCGACGTCGTGCAGCGCGTCGAAATGTCGGTGTCCGGCCAGTACAAAATGACGGCTCGCCTGGCGCGTTTCGTGGCTATGCCCGAACTTTCCGCCATCACCTCGCCCATCTTCGACGTGGTGCCGGCGTCAGTGGTGCCTGGCCTTCGGCGGCCTGCGGCCGTCATGACGGCCGTACCGGTTCAGGCGTCGCCAGAGCAGCGCCTCTTTATTGCCGAGCTCGGCGCCAGAGCCGATCGGCTGAAGTCGGCCGGCCGTGCCGAGGCCGGCGGCGACAACATGTTGAAGATCTCGTCGGACGGTAGAAAGGCTGCCCTCGACCTTCGTTTGACCGATGCCGGTGTCGGCGACTGGGCGAATTCCAAGGTCAACCGGATGGTCGACTTGGTCAGCCGGATCCAGATGGATAACCCAGGGAAGACGCAGATGGTCTTCCTTGATATCGGCATCCACCCGAAGGGCGGTGCTGACAATCTGTTCGACGACGAAGCGGCCTTGCTTGACGGTTCAGGGCCCGCAGGTTTCTCCGTCCGCCATGATGTGATTGCGAAGCTGGTTGCCGCCGGTATTCCCGAGGATCGGATCGTCGATTTTTGCGAGCCACTATCGGAGGCGCAGCGATCGGAGGCAACGCGGCGCTTGCGTTCGGGCGATGCCTGGATCGGGATTGGTTCGACAGAGCGGCTCGGCACCGGTGTCAATGCGCAAGATCGGCTCATCGGCCTGCACCACCTCGATGCCCCCTGGCTTCCTGCGTATGTCGAGCAGCGGGACGGGCGCGGCATTCGTCACGGCAACGAGAACCCGAACGTCTACATCTACCGCTATGTGACAGAAGGCTCGTTCGACGTCTTCATGTGGCAGGCGATCGACACCAAGTCGAAATTCATCAAGCAGTTTCTCGCAGGCAACTGCGGCCGCGAGCTCGTTGATCATGACGGCGCCGAATTGACGCCCGCTCAGGTCATGGCCGTCGCCACGGGCAATGCGCTCATCATGGTCAAGGTCCAGCTCGAGGAGGAAGTCCGAGGCCTAGAGCGTCGGGCCAGGCGGATGGCGCGCGAGCAGGCCGAGGCCGACGCTTGGCTCCGCGGTGCTACGGTGGAGGAAGGGAAACTTCTGGCTGCCCTGCCACAAGCGCAGCGCGAGGCAGGCGCCGCCGCTGTGGTCCGCGATCTTGGTCCGAACGATCTAGCGTCTTGGCCCATCGGCCAGGCCGGTGAGCGGGGAGAGATGCTCGCCGACCGTAAGACGGCTGCGAGCTGGTTGGGGGATCGCCTGAGCGCCTGGCGTCTGGAGATGCTGGCTGGAGCGGACCGGAACTCGGCCGGATACAAGACCGGCTGGGACTGGGGTGATGTACTCACCATTCCGGCGGCCGGCACCGACGGCATTGCAGGTGGCGAATTCATCGTGTCGGCGGGTGGCACTAGGCGATGGGGTTCCGAACCTTCGATAAGCTTGGACATCAGGCATCGCGATGTCGACGGCACGGACGGCCCGTCGTTCACTCTTGATCTCGGCGATCGAGCGAACGGATCCGGAGTGATGACGTCGCTGCTCTCCGCGATCGCAAAGCGCACCGACCGGCCCCATTCGATCGAAAGCCGCCTGGCCGGAATTGCTCAAGAGCGCCCAGCTGCGCAGGCTCTGAGTGCAAAGGGGTTCAGCTTTGGCGACGAGCTGGCGCGCAAGCGCGCTGAGCTCCATCGTGTCACCCGCATCTTGACCCTCCCCGAAGCCGATGCTGCCCTGGTCGACCAGCTGAAGACCCAGCATCCCGACATACAATGGAAAGCGGCCGAAGAACGGGCCCTCGAGATCCTCGACAGGGCGGATACTCTTCGCGCCTCGAACGAGCAGGCTGATCGCGAGCGACGCGAAGGCCTGCTGGGTGAAGCCGCTGCCTGGTACAAGGTCGCCAATGGCCTCGACCCGACGATGCAGCGTCAAGAGGAAGAGCGCCGGCGGCCGATACCTATGCCGCTGGCCGGCGCGTCGGCACCTGAGCGATCCGCCCTTGCTGACGACCTTGCTTTGCTATCGCCGACGGTTGGGCTGCAGGAACCAGAAACAGCGGCGCTTGCGTCGCCCCGAGCAGCCGGCATGGTCGCCACTGCCGAGATCGTGCAGCAAAGTCGAGCTGCCCGGCCGGGCCCCGGCCGGGATCCCGGGCGCCCCGGTGGCCTCGGTGATAGCCCGGCCGGACAGCAGGCAGGCGTCACGGGC
>JAEYTW010000772.1 GCA_023433835.1 Pseudomonadota bacterium
CCTGGGCGCTGGTGCCGCGCTTCCTCGCCGCCGCGCGCGGCAAGGCGCCGATCGATGCGCTGATGCTGGGCGCCACCTTGCTGGATGACGCCGGCGAAACGCCGGCGGAATGGCGTCTGACCGCGGCGCTGGGCGTGTTCCTGCCCGCCCTGCTGCGCGATCGCGACGGCCAGGCCCCGGTCGCACCCGACGCCGGGCTGGGCCACGCGGCCGACATCCTGCGGATGATCCGCGGCCGGGCGGCGAGCGAGGCCGAGGTGGCCGGGCTCGATGCCTACATCACCACCGTGATCGATCATGGGCTGAACGCCTCGACCTTCGCGGCGCGGGTCATCGCCTCGACCCAGGCCGGGCTGGTCGCCGCCGTCACCGGCGGTATCGGTGCCCTGAAGGGACCGTTGCATGGCGGGGCGCCGGGCCCGGTGCTCGACATGCTCGATGCCGTGGGCGAGCCCGGCAATGCCGCCGCGTGGCTGGCGGCCGCGCTCGACCGCGGCGAGCGGCTGATGGGTTTTGGCCATCGCATCTATCGGGTGCGCGATCCCCGCGCCGACATGCTGAAGTCGGCGGTGCGGCGGCTGGATGCGAATGCCGGGCGCATCCGCCTGGCCGAGGCGGTCGAGGCCGCGGCCCTGACCTTGCTGGCCGACCGTTACCGGAACCGGACGCTGGAAACCAATGTCGAGTTCTACACCGCCCTGCTGCTCGACGCGCTGGGCCTGCCGCGCGACGCCTTCACCGCGATGTTCGCGGTCGGCCGGGTCGCCGGCTGGACCGCGCATGCCCTGGAACAGGTGCGCGGCGGCCGGCTGATCCGCCCCGAGTCGCGTTACGTCGGGCCGCTGGCGGCCTGAGCGACCTGGCGGCCCGCGGCCAACAGCAGGCTCTGGTCCGAGCCGACGATGAAGCAGCGATACCCGGCCCGGACCAGGGCCGGGATTTCGGCGACATTGGGCACGAAGATGCCGGCGGCGACACCGGCCTTGGCGCAGGCGGCCGCCACGGCCGTCAGTGCCTCGCCGATCCGCGGATCGTCGGTGCCGGCCACGCCCAGCGACAGCGCCAGATCTGCGCGGCCGACGAACAGGCAATCGACGCCGGGCACCGCGGCGATGGCATCGAGATGGTCCAGCGCCTCGGCATCCTCGATCTGGCACCAGACCGAGACCGACCGGTCGGCATGGTCGAGATAGGCCGCCGGCTGGAACCTGCCATAACCCCCGGCGCGGGTAGACGGCGAGAAGCCGCGAACCCCGCCCCTGTAGCGGGCCGCCGCGACGGACGCAGCCGCCCCCGCCGCGTCACGCACGTGAGGCACTAGAATCCCGGTCGCACCGAGGTCGAGGCAGGTATTGATCGCGGCCGGATCGGGGCTGGCCACGCGCACCAGGATCGGGATGCCGACGGCGCGGCCGGCCAGGCACATCCGGTCGAGATCACCGGCCGAGAACGGCGCATGCTCGGCATCGATCACCAGGCAGTCGAGGCCGGAGATGCCGAACACTTCGATGACGTGATGGGACGGCGTCTTGACGAAGCTGCCGACGATCCGGCCGGTACCGCGCAATACCTCGCGCAGCGCCTCAGACATATTCCGGGCGCTTCGGGGTGAAGATGTCGAGGTTCAGCACCGGCTCGTCGCCGACCACCTCGCCCCAATGCTCGACATGCGGCGGGATCGCCATCAGCCCGCCCGGCCCGATCAGGTGGACCTGGTCGCCGACATGGAAGCGGATGGTACCGGCCAGGATATAGACGATCTGTTCGTGCATGTGGGAATGGGGCTTCGGCTCATGTCCCGGCATCAGCCGGTGCAGCGCCAAGGTCGCGCCCTCGCCGGTGAAGGACTTGCGGTCAACGCCCTCGCGCACCGGGGTCCAGGGGATCGAATTCCAGTCGATCTTGGCGATATCCATGGCTGTAGTCCCTCAGAGGATTGGCTGGATCACTTGGCCGGGCCGAGAATGCCCGATGGCCGGATGAACAGGAAGACGAGCAGTACCGAGAGCGCCGCGACATTCTTGAGGCCCGCCCCGAACGAGACGATGGCGATCGACTGGATCACGCCGAGCGTGATGCCGCCGAGGAAGGCGCCGAACGGCCGGCCGAACCCGCCGACGATCGCGGCGATGAAGCCCGAGATGGCGAAGGGCACGCCGATGTCGAAGGCGGTGAACTGCGTCGGCGTGATCAGGATGCCGCCGATGGCGCCGAGGGCGGCCGACAGCGCGAAGGCCAGCGCCAGCATCCGCGAGACCGGGATGCCCTGCAGCGCCGCGGCCTCGCGGTCGATCGCCACCGCGCGCATCGCCTTGCCGGTGCGGGTGGTCCGGAAGAACAACGCCAGCAGGCCGACCACAGCCAGCGAGCAGCCGACGATCCAGAGCAGCTGGTAGCTGATCGCCACGCCCCCGATCATCAGCGGCGGACGGTCGGTGAACATCGGCAGCGTCTTGGGCTGGTCGCCGACCAGCAGCAGGGTCGAGCGTTCGACGACGATCTGGGCGGCGAGCGTCGCCAGGATCATCACGAACATCGTCGCGTTGCGGTTCCACAGGGGGCGCACCACCAGGCGTTCGATGACGACGCCCAGGGCCGCGACGCCGGCAATGGCGATGACGGCGGCGATCGGCAAGGGCAGCCCGAGACGCTGCATCAGCACGAAGCTGACCATGCCGCCCAGCATGACGAAGGCGCCCTGCGCGAAATTGACGATGCCCGACGCGTTGTAGATCACGCAGAAGCCGATGCCGATCAGGCCGTAGACGCAGCCGATGCCGAGGCCGGAGACCAGGATCTGCGGCAGGTAGGACAGACTAGACATGGCCGATCTCCACGCCGCCCAGATAGGCCGCGATGACGTCAGGGTTGTTGCGGACTTCGTGCGGCGGCCCCTGCGTCACCTTGCGCCCGAAATCCAGCACTACCACCTCGTCGGCCGTGTTCATCACGAGCGTCATGTCGTGCTCGATCAGCAAGACCGTGGTGCCGCCGGCGGCGATGCGGCGGATGATCGCCGACAGCCGCGCCGATTCCTCGGCATTCAGGCCGGCCGCTGGTTCGTCCAGCAGGATCAGCCGCGGCCGCGCGGCCAGCGCGCGGGCCATTTCCAGCAGGCGCTGGCGGCCATAGGGCAGACCCGACGCCGGCGCGTCGGCCAGGTCGCCCAGGCCCATGAAGTCGAGCAGGTCGGCAGCCTGTTTGGCTACCGCGCGCTCCTCGGCCCGGGCCCAGCCGGGGCGCGCCAGCGCGGCGAACAGCCCGCCGCGGGCATGCAGATGCGTGCCGATCTTGACGTTGTCGAGCACGGTGAGGTCGGAGAACAGCTTGACCAGCTGGAAGGTGCGCACCAGGCCCAGCCGCGCCACGGCCTCGGGCGCCAAGCCGGTGATCGCCTTGCCGTCGAAGAATACCCGGCCTTCGCTGGGCGCCATCGCGCCGGAGATCAGGTTGAACAGGGTGGTCTTGCCCGCCCCGTTCGGGCCGATCACGGCGGTTATCTTCCCCGCCGGCACCTCGAACGAGACGTCGTTGACGGCGACGAGGCCGCCGAACCGGCGGGTCAGCCCGTCGACGCGCAGGATGCTCATGACCGCGCCTCCCGCCGGCGGAACAGGGTCGACAGGCCGCGCGGCGCGTAGATCAGCAGCAGGATCAGCGCCACGCCGTAGGCCAGGTCCTGGTAATCCTTGAACCCGCGAAAGGCTTCCGGCAGCAGGCTGACGATCAGCGCGCCGATCAGCGGCCCGGCAACGGTGCCGATGCCGCCGACATAGAGCATGGTGAAGGACAGGATCACCATGTGCAGCCCGTAGACCTCCGGGCTGACGAAGCCGACGACATGCACGAACAGCGAGCCGGCCAGCGCGGCGAACCCGGCCGACAGCAGGAAGGCCGCGAGCTTGTAGCGGGCAACGTCGATGCCGAGCGCGCGCGCCGCCTCCTCCGAACCGGCGACGGCAAAGAAGGCACGGCCAAGCCGCGACGCCTTGATTCGCGCGGCCGCGAGCAGCGACAGCGCGACGATGACGATCAGCACGATCAACTGGCCACGGTCGGACGTCACCGTCCATTTGCCGATGCCGAGCGGCGGGATGCCGGAGATGCCCATATAGCCCTGCGTCACCGACTGCCACTCGACCGTGATCTCGTAGGTGATCAGGCCGATGGCGAGGGTGGCCATGGCAAGGTAGTGGCCCTTCAGCCGCAAGGTCGGGTAGCCGATGACCAGGGCGAACAGCACCGCGGCGCAGACGCCGGCCAGTATCGCCGGCACCGGCTCCCAGCCGAACATGGTGGTCAGCACGGCCGAGCCGTAGCCGCCGATCGCGGCGAAGGCATTCTGGCCGAACGATACCTGCGCGGTGAAACCCATGAACAGGTTCAGCCCGACCACGAACACCGCGTAGATCAGCGCGAAGGAGACGACCGTCGCCATGTAGCCGCCGGCCGCCACCGCGTAGCCGACCAGGCCCACGGCGAAGATCCACGGCACGGCCCCAACCACGGCCCAGCCGCCGCTAGGCGAAGTAATGCTTGGCGATATCGTCATAGGATGTGATCTCGCGGGGATCGATGGTGGCGACGATGCGGCCGACCGACAGCAGATAGGCGCGCTTGGCGAGCTTGAGCGCCAGCGGCGCCTTCTGCTCGACCAGGATGACCGGCAGGCCGCCCTGGTTCAACTGATGCAGGGTTTCCAGGATTTCGGCCGTGACCCGCGGGGCGAGGCCGAGCGAAGGTTCGTCGAGCAGCAGGACCTTCGGGTCGGCCATCAGCGCCCGGCCGATGGCCAGCATCTGCTGCTCACCGCCCGACATCGAGCCGGCGACTTGGGCCAAGCGTTCCTTCAGGCGCGGGAAAAGATCGAAGACCCGCGCCCAGCGGCGCTCGAATTCGACCTTGTCCCGGCCCAGCCGATAGGCGCCGAGCTCGAGATTCTCGGCAACCGTCATCGGCCCGAAGATGCCCCGGCCCTCGGGCACCAGCACGACGCCCGCGGCCGCCACCGCGACGGGATCGCGGCGTGGCAAGGGCCGGCCGCGGAACCGCACGGTGCCGCCGTTGGTCACGAGGCCCATCAGCGCCCGCAGAAGCGTCGACTTGCCCGCGCCGTTCGGACCGAGGACGGCG
>JAEYTW010000808.1 GCA_023433835.1 Pseudomonadota bacterium
CGCTCAGCCTGTCGGCCGAGGATCGCGGCCTGTCGGGCGGCATCGTCATCACCGCGACCGAGGCGGTCGCCGCGGGACTGGTCGCCCCGGCCCTGCCCGAATTCCGCCGCCGGCACCCCGGCATCTCGGTCGAGATCGCGACCGATATCCGGCTGTTCGATCTCGGCCGCCGCGAGGCCGACATCGCCCTGCGCCTGAGCCGGCCGCTGCAGGGCGACCTGAAGCTGCGCCGCCTCGGCACGGTCGGCTACGGCCTCTATGCCGCGCCGGCCTATCTGGCGGCCCGCAAGGCCCCGCAGGCCTCGGACGGCTTCGCCGGCCACGACCTGATCGACTGGCCGGTCGACTACACCGTCATCCCCCAGGTGCCCTGGCTGCGGACGCTCTGCTATGCCGCCGACGTCGTGATGCGCTCCAACAGCGCCTCGGCCCGCGCCGCGGCGGCGGCGGCCGGCAGCGGCATCGCCTTGCTGCCGCGGCTGATCGGCGACGGCGACCGGCGGCTGGTCTGGCTCGACGCGGCCGCGCCGGCGCAGGAACTCTGGCTGGTCACCCATCGCGATCTCGCGGCGATGCCGCGGGTGCGGGCGATGCTCGATTATCTCGCGGAAGTGGCGCGGGCCGGCACCGCCAGGCTCAACCCAGGTGGCGGCTGATCGCGTCGCGGATCTCAGGCCAGTCGGCGGCGAACAGGTCGCTTTCCGGGGCGCGCGGCACCAGCGTGGCCAGCCGCGGGTCGGCGACGAACTGGACGCAATAGGCGTCGGGCACCGCCTTGCGGACCGAGCCGTGGTGGTTCGGGATATCGTCGACGAAGGCGATCGGCGCCTCGGCCAGATCCTTCAGCCGGCGCGCGGCGCCGCCCTTCGAGCCGGTGTTGGCGACGACCGGATAATCCATGCCGGCGGCCTGCAGCGCGCGGCGGCGGGCCGGGGCCTGGGCCAGCGGCAGGTTCGACAGGACCACGACCTGCATCGTCCGGCTCAAATCGGACAGGGCATCGGCCGCACCCGGGACCGGCGCCAGCGTTTCCGTATGGTCGACGAAGAAATTGCCGAGCAGGGCGGCAACCTCGGCCTGGGCCAGCACGAAATCGTCGGCCACCCGCCGGATATTGCCGGTCAGCGCGAACGAGGTCAGGGCGATGGCGCAGCCCTGCGTCTCCAGGTAGCGCTCGAACCCCTGCATGAAATGGAACAGCACTTCGTCGGCATCGACGATGACCAGCGGCCGTCCCGGCACCAGCGACAGGCCGGCAAGCTGGGCATCGAGCGGGTTTTCCTGGGGGGCGTCCATCGCTCAGTACTCGGGCGCGGCGCCGGGCAGGGCGCGGCGGGCGATGGCCGGCTCGGTCGGTTCGATGCCGGCCCAGTCGGCGAAGGTGGTCAAGGCCGCCTCGTCGCTCAGCAGGTAATCGAGTACGCCGGCGAGAAACTGCGGGTCGGCTGCGCTGGCCCGCAGGTCGGTGGGGCCGAGCCCGGAGGCGGCCATGAAGCCGCCGAGGCGGTCGGGATCGGAAGCCAGCCAGGTCAGGGCCTGGAGGGCGAGGGATTCTGCCTGTTCGCGCTGCATCCGCCCAATCCACGCCAAAGCGGGCGCGAAGGCAAGCCCTGTTCCTGGCGCGCGTTCCTGGCGCACTTGGCCCGTCGCGCGGGCGATGCTACTAATCAAACCCGGCGGCGGTGGGGTCGCCCGCATGAAGATTACCAGGGGGCGCCCGTCTCATGAGCAAAACCGTCCTGATCGTCGAGGACAACGAGCTGAACATGAAGCTGTTTCATGATCTGCTCGACGCCCACGGCTACAAGACGATCCAGACCAAGGACGGCATGGAGGCCCTGAAGCTCGCGCGCGAGCAGCGCCCCGACCTGATCCTGATGGACATCCAGCTGCCCGAGGTTTCCGGCCTCGAGGTCACCAAGTGGATCAAGGAAGACGAGAACCTGCGGACCATCCCGGTCATCGCGGTCACGGCCTTCGCCATGAAGGGCGATGCCGAGAAGATGCGCGACGGCGGCTGCGAGGCCTATATCGCCAAGCCGATCTCGGTCACCGAATTCATCGAGACGGTCCGCCGCTTCCTCGGCTGACGGGTTCTTGAGCCGTGGCCGGCCGGGTCCTGGTCGTCGACGGCATCAGCCGCAATCGCCGGCTGCTCGAGGCAAGCCTCGCCAGCGAGTACTTCAACGTGCTGGCCGCCCGCAGCGGCGCCGAAGCCATCGAGCTGGCGCTGGCCGAGCGCCCGGATCTCGTGCTGCTCGATGCCGGCGTCGGCGATTTCGACGGCGTCGAGGTCTGCCGCCGGCTGAAGGCGCAGGCCGATACCGCCCATATCCCCGTCGTGATGCTGACCGCGCTGTCCGACCAGGCCGAGCGCGTCCGCGGGCTGGAGGCCGGGGCCGACGACTTCCTGACCAAGCCGGTCGAGGATGTCGCGCTGTTCGCCCGCGTCCGCGCGCTGATCCGGTTGAAACGGATGGCCGACGAACTGCGCCTGCGCGAACGCACGATCGCGTCCTTCGGCGCCTTGCAGCCGCTGGTCTACGACGATGCCGAAAGTCTCGGCGGCGCCCGCCTGCTGCTGGTCGAGGATCGCCGCGACGAGGCGAGCCCCTTGGCCGCGATGCTGGCCGAGATCGCCGGCGCGGTGCGCCTGGTCGGGGCGGTGCCGGCCGCGCTCGACCTCGCCGCGTCGGAGGATTTCGACATCATCGTGGTCAGCCTCGATCTCGCCGAGGACAAGGCCGTCGCCCTCTGCGCCCGGCTGCGGCAATCGGAATTGACGCGCTTCACCCCGATCATCGTGCTGGCCGAACCCGGCGAGCAGCAGCGGGTCGCCCGTGCCCTCGAACTCGGCGTCAACGATTACCTGCTGCGCCCGGTCGACCGCAACGAACTGGCGGCCCGCGCCCGCGCCCAGGTGCGGCGCAAGCGCTATCACGACCGGCTGCGCCACCGGCTGATGACCTCGCTGTCGCTCAGCGTCACCGACCCGCTGACCGGCCTCTACAGCCGGCGCTATCTCCACGCCCATCTCGACCAGATGCTCGCCCGCCGCGACAGCGAGGCGGCGCGGGCGGCCTTGATCCTGATCGACCTCGACCATTTCGCCGCGCTGAACCGCGAGCACGGCTTCACCGTCGGCGACCAGGTGCTGCGCGACTGCGCCCTGCGCCTGCAGCGCAATCTGCGCGGGTTCGACCTGGCCTGCCGCTATGGCGGCGAGACCTTCGCGATTCTCCTGTCCGACGTCGATGGCGGCATCGCCGAGCGGGTGGCCCTGCGCCTCAATGCGGTGCTGTCGGGCGAACCGGCCCGGCCGCACGGGGCCAGGGCGCCGATTCCGTTGAGCGCCTGTATCGGCCTTGCCGTCGCCCAGTCCGGCGACGATGCCGGCCGGCTGGTCTCCCGCGCCCATGAGGCGCTGGTGGCGGCCAAGGCACGGCGCCGGGTCGAACCGGCAGCGGCGCAGTAACGCCAAAAGGCCCGGGCGAGCCCGGGCCTTTGACGAAGCGAGATCGGAAGACCGATCTTACTTGATCTTGGTTTCCTTGAACTCGACATGCTTGCGCACGATCGGATCATACTTGTTCAAGGACATCTTCTCAGCCTTGGCGCGGGGGTTCTTCTTGGTGACATAGAAGTAACCAGTGCCGGCGCTGCTCAGCAGTTTGATCTTCAGGGTAGTCGGCTTCGCCATAACTTAAGTCTCCGGCGCAAAGGTCGAATTCGGGTGCGGAACATAGCGAGATTCGCCGTGGAGTCAAGCCGGAGAGCGGCTGCGCCACAGGAACAGGGTAAAAGCCAGGCACGCCGCGCCCATGTAGACCGCCAGGCCATGCGGTGGCAAGGCCTGCATCGCGGCGCCGGCCGTCATCGGCCCGAGCAGGGCGCCGACGCCCCACATCAGGCTGAGCAGCGCATAGACCGCGACCAGCCGGCCGCCCTGGAATCGGGCGCCGACCACCGCCAGCATGATCGTGTAGATGCCCATGAACAGCCCGCCCCAGGCGAATTCCAGCGCCATGGCCGCAGCCGGATGGGCGATGACCAGCGGATGGCCGGCCGCCAGAAGCGTCGAGGCGACCGCGCAGGCCAGCATCACCGGGCGGCGGCCGAGTCGGTCGGCGGCCCAGCCGATCGGGTATTGCAGGGCGATCGAGCCGACCAGGAAGGCGGTGACCAGCAGCGGCGCGCGGCCCTCCGGCCAGCCATGCTGGATCGCATAGAGCGGCAGCATCGACAGCACGGCCGAATCGAGGCAGGCGTTCAGCACCATGATCGCCATGGCGACGGGGGCGAGCGCCATGTAGCGCCAGCGCACGCGGTGGCCGCCGCCGCCCAGCCGCGGCTCGACCACCCGCGACGGCCACATGGTCAGCCCGGCGGCGGCGATCAGCGCCATGGCGATCAGGAACGGCAGCCAGCCGTCGATTCCCGACATCGAGAGGATCATCGGCCCGATGGCGAAGCCGAGTGACAAGGACGAGGTGTAGACCGCCATGGTCCGCCCCCGGGTCGCCTCGTCGGCCACCTGGTTGATCCAGGTTTCCGACAGCACGAACAGGGCGTTGACCGCCGAACCCAGCACGATGCGCAGCGGAAACCAGAGCCAGTAGTTGGACGTGCCGGCGATCAGCGCCAGGGTCACGACGGCGAGCGCCAGCGCCGCGAGGATCAGCCGCCGCGGGCCGAAGCGGGCGGCGAGGCGGGGCAGGGTGAAGGTCGTGGCCAGGATCCCCACCGCATGCATCGCCGAATTGATGCCGATCAGCGCGTCCGAGGCGCCCTGGCGGGCCATCAGCAGCGCGATCAGCGGCGCGGTCAGCCCGTAGGTCAGGCCGAAGACCGAGATGCAGGCGATGACGGCGGCAAGGGTGATGCGCCGGGTGGCGGGATCGAGGCCTGGGCCCGGCTCGGCCGTCGCTGCCATGGAAGGATGCTCCGACGACTACGGGACGGTGTTTCTATCCCGGCGGCTTCAGGCTGTCACCCGTGGCGGATCACCGGGCGGTTGCGGCGATAGGAGTAGAGCTTGAAGGTCGGCCGCCGGCCGAGGCCGTCGCGGGCGATGTCCTGCAGGATGAATTCGGTGATGTCGGCAAGCGGCAGGCGCAGCGCCTCGCCCAGCGGGCGGAAGCCCAGTTCGACCAGCTCGCCCGATCCGCCCAGCGTGCCGGTGGCGGTCTCGGCCCGGGCGACCAGGAAGCGGGCGTGGAAGCGGATCGGGCTTTCCGGCGGGGTGATCGCGCGGGCCAGCACGTCGAGGCCGGAGAGGTCGGCCTCGAGCCGGCCGTCGACCTCGCGACCCAGCACCAGCCCGGTTTCCTCATGCGTTTCGCGGATCGCGGCGACACCGATGGCGCGGGCCTGGCGGCCCAGCCGGGTGGCGACTTCCGGCATCAGGTCGCGCAGCACCGGCGCCTTGGCATCGGCCGGATCGACCCGGCCGCCGGGGAAGACGTACATGTTGGGCATGAAGCGATGGGCGGCGACCCGGCGCCCCATCAGCACCTCGAGCCCGGCCGTCCCCTCGCGCAGCAGGACCAGGGTGGCCGCGTCGCGCGGCCGGACGCCCCTCATTCCTGGCGCACGATGCGGCGTTCGCCGCGCATGGTCCAGACCTGGACCGGGCCGCCCGCCGTCCGCGGGCCCCGGATCGCGGCGGCGATCATCTCGAAGACCAGCCGGGTGATGTTGGGCAGCTTGAGCCCCGCGATCTCGGGCAGCGGCACCCAGCCGATGTCGGCCAGTTCGCCCGAACCGCCGAGGTCGCCGATCGCCCGGCTGCCGTCGGCGACGAGAAAGCGCGAATTGAAGCGGACCGGGCGCGAGACCGGCGTCACCGCGCGCACGACATAGTCGATACCGGCGAGGTCGGGGGCGAGGCCGCCGTCGAAGAACGGGGCCCAGTGCGGCGCCACCGGGGCGCCCGGCGCGGGATCGGCGGCAGCCAGCCGCAGGCCCGTCTCCTCGAAGGTTTCGCGGATCGCGGCCAGCGCCAGGGCCCGGCCGCGGCGGCGGCCGTTGACGTCGAGGCGGGCGCCGACCTCGGGCGCCAGTTCGCTGGCCGCGCGGACGCGTCCGTCGCCGGGTTCGACCCGGCCGCCGGGGAACACGTACATGCCGGCCCAGGGGCCGGAAGTTTCGGCACGCCGCCCCATCAGGATTTCCGGGTGGGCCCGGCCGGGGCGGTGGAGGATCAGGGTGGCGCTGTCGCGGACCTTGCGGGCTTTGGGTTTAGGCGTATCCGTCACATCCATCCGCGTCGCTTGAAGTACCAGTAGGGCAGCACGGCCGACAGCACCATCAGGATCAGTGCGACGTAGTAGCCGTATTCCCATTTCAGTTCGGGCATGGCTTCGAAATTCATGCCGTAGATCGAGGCGATCAGGGTGGGCGGCAGGAACACCATCGCCGCCACCGAGAAGATCTTGATGATCGCGGTCTGCTCGATATTGATCAAGCCCAATGAGGCGTCGAGCAGGAATCCGCCCTTCTGCGCGACCGATTTGGCGTAGTCCTGCAGCGATTGCAGGTCGCGCGAGATCGACTTCACCCGGGTCTTGAGATCCTTGTGGCCCTTCATCTCGGCGATGAGCGCGCCGTAGAACGAGGTCAGGCGGTAGAGCGAGACCAGCGTATCCTGGCAGCGGCTGGTCAGATCCTCGATGCGGCCGAGCTTGATCAGCACGTCTTCGAGATCGGTATTCTTCTGCTTGCCCTTGGTGCCGATCGAGCGCTTGCGGAACACTTCCTTCGACAGGCTGTCGAATTCGAGCCCGGTATGCTCGAGCACGTCGGCCATGCGGTCGGTGATGGTTTCCAGCAGGCCCATCAGGACCAGGTCGGGGGCCGCCGCCATGTCGGGCGCGCGGGCGGCGCGCAGGGGGAAGACCCGGAACGAGGCGGGATCGGCATAGCGTAGCGTGACCAGCGCCCGGGGGCTGCGGATGAAGGTGACCGCCGCATTCTCGGGCTGGTCGGTATCGGCATGATAGAGGATCGAGGCGGTCAGGTAGAGCGACTCGCCCTCGCGGTAGAGACGGCTGGAAATCTCGATCTCCTGCATCTCCTCGCGGGTGGGCATCTCGATCCCCAGCGCCTGTTCGATGACATGTTCTTCCTGCTTGGTCGGCTCCAGCAGGTCGACCCATACCACGCTGTCGGGCAGGGCGCCGTCGGCCAGGAAATCGGTCTTGCGCAGACCGCCATCGGCGAAACTGTAGATTGCAATCATGCCTCACCCTTGCCCAGGCTCAAGGAGCGGGGCGGTTGTACCCCGTCTTGGCGGCGGAAGAAAGGCGCGCCGCATCGATTCAAACAAATGTCACATTGGGCGCGGGGCAGGCGGCGGGCATGTCGCACCCGCCCGGCTCGAATGAGCCGGGCGGTCGCACAGGCGATGGGGGAGGCTCAGTCCCAGACGGCGTCGGCGATGCGGCCGTCTTCCGACAGCACGATGGTCAGCCGGTTCGGGTTGGGGTCGAGCACCGCGATGCCGTCGGTGGGCTTGATGACGCGCAGGAGCGGCGGCAGCGCCTCTTCCTTGATCTGCTCGGCCGCGGGCACGCCCGCCGGGGCGGTGGCGCCCTTGGCGACGAAGTACTTGCCGACGCAGGTGCCGCAATCCTCGGGCCCCCGGACCTCGGCCGCGCCCGGCAGGGCCTTGAGGGTCAGGGCGTTGGTGGCCGAGCGGACGCGGATGCCTTTGAACGGATGGTCCTTGCCGATCGGCAGGATCGTGTCCATCGGCATGTAGCCTTCCGCCTTGACGTAGTCGGCGGGCGGCACGGCCAGCAGGATCATGTCGAGGATGCCGTCGGCCGGCGCGCCGCGGGTCAGCGGCACCAGCTGGGGCGAGGTCCAGGCACCCGAGGAGGCCAGCCCGCTGACGCGGACATAATCGGTCTGCCCGCCCTTCGCCGAACGCAGGATCTCGACCGAGGTGATGGCCAGCACCGGCCAGGACTTCTCGCTCGATTCCGGCACCATGGCGCCGGCCGGCGCGCCGGGAA
>JAEYTW010000111.1 GCA_023433835.1 Pseudomonadota bacterium
CTGATCCTTCAGGTCGAGGAACAGGTTGATGACCTGGGCCTGGATCGAGACATCGAGGGCGGCCACCGCCTCGTCGCAGACGATGAAACGCGGGTTGACGGCAAGCGCCCGGGCGATGCCGATGCGCTGGCGTTGGCCGCCGGAAAACTGGTGGGGGAAGCGGCGGGCATAGGCCGGATCGAGGCCGACGCGGGTCAAGAGCCCGGCGACGAAATCGGCCTTGTCGCGGCGGGCCAGCAGCCCATGGGCGATCGGCGCCTCGGCGATGGCATCGCCGACCCGCATCCGCGGGTTCAGCGAGGCATAGGGGTCCTGGAAGATCATCTGGGCGTTGAGCCGCGCCGGGCCCTGCCCGAGCGCTGCCCCGTCGAACAGGGCCCGACCCGCGGTCGGCGCCATCAGGCCGGCCGCGATCCGGCCGAGCGTGGACTTGCCGCAGCCGGATTCCCCGACCAGCCCGACCACCTCGCCCGCCCCAATCTCCAGGTCGACGCGGTCGAGCGCCTGCACGACCTCGCCCTTCAGCCCGGCACCGAGCAGGTTGGCGAGCCTGGCCGAAACGCCCAGCTTGCGCACGAAGCGCTTGGTGATGCCCTCCAGCCGGATCATGCGGCTTGGCTCAGCGGATGGATGCAGCGCACGGCACGGCCGTCGCCGACCTCGGCCAGATCGGGCATCGTCTCGCAGGCCGCCGTCGCGCGCGGACAGCGCGGGGCGAAGGCACAGCCCGGCGGCAGGCGGCCGAGCGACGGGGCCATGCCGGGGATCGCCACCAGGCGATGCCCCCTGCCCGTCCCGCGCGGCAGCGAATCGAGCAGGCCGCGGGTGTAGGGATGCAGCGGCCGGGCCAGCACCGCACGGGCCGGGCCGCTTTCGACGATGCGGCCCGCGTACATCACCGCGATGCGGTCGGCCAGACCTGAGACCACCGCGAGGTCGTGGCTGATCCAGATCAGCGCCGTGCCGCTCTCGCGGGCCAGCTTGCGCATCTCGAACAGGATCTGGCCCTGGATGGTGACGTCGAGCGCCGTGGTCGGCTCGTCGGCAATGATCAGCTCAGGCTTGTGCAGCAGCGCGATGGCGATGGCCACGCGCTGGCGCATGCCGCCGGAGAACTGATGCGGATAGGCCATCAGCCGCTCGTCGGGCGACGGGATGCCGACGCGGGCCAGCGCCGCGCGCGCCCGGGCCCGCGCCGCCTCGCGCCCGACATCGTCATGGGCCAGCACGGTCTCGATCATCTGGGTATCGATGCGCAGCACTGGGTTCAGGGTCATCATCGGATCCTGGAACACCATGGCGATGCGGGCGCCGCGCAACGACCGCAGTTCTTCCTCGGGCAGGCCGACGAGGTCGCGGCCCTGGAACAGCACGCGGCCGCCGGCGATATGGCCGGGCGCGTCGATCAGCCCCAGGATCGAGAAGCCGGTGATCGACTTGCCCGAGCCGGATTCGCCGACCAAGCCGAGGATCTCGCCGGGCCCGACGCTCAAGCTGACGCCGTCGACCGCGCGGATCAGCCCGGCGCGGGTCGGGAAATGGGTCTGCAGGTCCTCGACCACGAGGGTCATTGCGGCCCCCGCGGGTTCAGCACTTCGCGCAGCCGGTCGCCGACCAGATTGATGGCGACGACGGTGACCAGCAGCGCGACGCCGGGGAACATGCTGATCCAGTACTTGCCGGACAGCACGTACTGGAAGCCGTTCGAGATCAGCAGGCCGAGCGAGGGTTCGGTCACCGGCAGGCCGAGGCCGAGGAAGGACAAGGTCGCCTCCAGCGCGATCGCATGGGCCATCTGCACCGTGGCGATCACGATGACCGGCGCCAGGCAATTCGGCAGCATGTGGCGGAACAGGATGCGCGCGGGGCTGAGCCCCAGGCCGCGCGCCGCCTCGACGTAATCCTTGCGCCGCTCGACCAGCGCCGAGGCGCGGACGGTGCGGGCGTAATAGGCCCATTGCACGGTGACCAGCGCGAAGATGATCTTGCCGATGCCATTGCCCAGCACCGCGATCAGGATCAAGGCGATCAGGATCGCGGGGAAAGAAAGCTGGATGTCGACGATACGCATTATCATGCCGTCGATGCGACCGCCGACATAGGCGGCGATCAGCCCGAAGGCCAGGCCGACCGCCAGCGCAATGGCGGTTGCGGCGGCGCCGACCGCGACCGAGATGCGCAGGCCGTAGAGGATTGCCGAGACCATGTCGCGCCCCTGGTCGTCGGAGCCGAGCCAGAAGCGGAAGCCGGCCGAGGCCTCGGCCCCCGGGGGCAGGCTGCCGTCCATGATGTCGAGCTGGGCCAGCGCATAGGGATTCTGCGGCGAGATCAGCGGCGCGGCGAGCGCCAGGCCCAGGCAGACGATCAGCAAAGCGAGGCCGAACAGCGCCAGCCAGCTTTCGGCATAGCTTGCGGCTGCCCGCCGCCAGGGCGATTCGTCGTCGAGGGCCGGCGCGCTCACTGGTCGAGATCCCTGAGGCGGATGCGCGGATCGAGCAGCGAATAGACCACGTCGACCACCAGGTTGATGAAGATGACGATGGCGACCGTGACCATCAGATAGGCGACGACGACGGGACGATCGAGACGCTGGATCGAATCGATGATCAGCTTGCCCATGCCCGGCCAGTTGAAGATCGATTCGGTGACGACGGCGAAGGCGATGACGGCGCCGAGCTCGAGGCCCAGCACGGTGACGACCGGCAGCATGATGTTCTTCATCACGTGCACGCCGACGATGCGGCGCGCGGGTAGCCCCTTGGCGCGGGCGAACTTGATGTAGTCGAGCGGCAGCACCTCGCGCACCCCGGCCCGCACCAGCCGGATCATCAAGGCGATGTTGAGCAGCGCCAGGTTGACCGCCGGCAGGATCAGATGCCGCCAGCCGTCGACGGTGAACAGGCTCGACTTGATGCCCAGGATTTCCGCCACCGGCCCGCGGCCGTTCGACGGCAGCCAGCCGAGCTGCACGGCGAAGACCAGGATCAGCATGATGCCGACCCAGAAGGTCGGCAGCGAGAAGCCGAGGATCGAACCGGCCAGGATGGTGCGCCCGGCAAAACCGTTGGGGCGCAGGCCGGCCCACAGCCCCAGCGGCAGGCCGATCAGCACGGTGAGCAGGATGGCGGCGAAGGCGAGCTCCAGCGTCGCCGGCAGGCGCTGCAGGATCAGCGTGACGGCGGGCAGGCCGAACACGAAGGAACGGCCGAAATCGCCGCCCAGCGCGCCCTGGACGAAGCCCGTATACTGTTCCCAGATCGGCTTATCGAGGCCGAGCGCGGCAATGGCCCGCGCCCGCTCGATCTGATCGGCGTCGGCGGCGACGAAGATCTCCACCGGATCGCCGATCAGGTACACCCCGAAGAACACCAGGAGCGACATGACGAACAGCACCAGCGCCGCCTGCAGCAGGCGCCGGATGACGTAGGCGGTCATGGGCCCGGATCAGCCGGCCGGCTTGACCGTCATCGCGTAGGTGTATTCGTCGGCCCGCGGGGCGTAGGTCAGGCCCTTCTTCATCGCCCAGGAGTTGACGTTGTAGAACAGCGGGATGATCGCATGGTCCTGCATGGCCAGGGCGGTCGCCTCCTGCATCAGCGCCTCGCGCTTCTTGTCGTCGATGGTCGCCATGACCTCGTCGATCATCGCGTCGAGCTTCGGGTTCGAATAGCGGCCGCGGTTGGAGGCGCCCCAACCCTTGTCCTTGTTGGGCGTGGCGACCAGCGCGCGCAGGGGCGACGAGATTTCGCCGGTGCCCGAACCCCAGCCGACCAGCATCACCGAGAAGGCATAGGTCGGCGCCGCCGATTGCGTCGCATAGGTCGACCAGGGCTGGGTCTGCACCTTGGTCTCGATGCCCGCGCGGGTGAACATCGGGCCGATCGCCTGGATCACCTTGTCGGCATTGGGATAACGATCCGACGGGCCGTGGATGGTCATGCCCAGGCCATTGGGGAAACCGGCCTCGGCCAACAGCTTCTTGGACAGATCGACGTCATAGGCATCGGGCTGGAACTTGGCCGAGGCCCCGAAGAAGCCCTCGGGCAGGAAGCCGCCGGCGGCGATCGCCTCGCCCTCGAAGATGCGATCCACGATCGCCTTGCGGTTGATCGCATGGCTCAGCGCGGCGCGGAATTTCGGATCCTTTAGCGGATTGGCCTTCAGGGGCTGGCCCGCCTTGTCGGTGACCATCGGCGTCTCGTCGCGGAAGCTGTCGAGATGCAGGTAGATCAGCCGGTTCGAGGTGATCGACGCCATCGTCAGGTTCGGCGCCTTCTTGATCGCGGCGAGATCGACCGAGGGCACGGCGTCGATGATCTGCACGTCCCCCGACAACAGCGCGGCGGTGCGCGTCGCGTTGTTGGGCATGACACGAACGACGACGTCTTTCCAATGCGGCTTCGCGCCCCAATAGGCATCGTTGCGCGCCAGCACGACGCGGTCGCCGGCCTGGAAGGAAACGAACTTGTAGGGGCCGGTCCCGATGGCGGCGGGGCCAGAATTGAACTCGGCCGTCGGCGCCTCGACCGCCTTGCGCGAGATGATGTTGACCGAGGCGAGATCGTTGGCCAGCAGCGGCGCGGGCTTGGCCGTCTTGAAATGCAGGGTCAGGTCGTCGACCACCACGACCTCGGCGATCGGGCGGACCGAGGCCGAGAACGACGACGGGCTGTTGGGCACCCAGGGCACGCGCTTGAAGGTCGCCAGCACATCGGGCGCGCCGAACGGCGTGCCGTCATGGAACGTCACGCCCTGGCGCAGCTTGAATTCCCAGGTCGTGTCGTCGATCGCCTTCCACGAGGTGGCAAGGCCCGGGATCAGCCGCTGCTGCTCGTCCTGATCGACCAGACGGTCAAAGATATGCGCGGCAATGGTGTTGTTCGGACCGACGTTGTGATAGTGCGGGTCGATCGAGGTGATCGAGCCGGCCAGCCCGACGGTCAGATCCTGGGCCATGGCCGAAAACGGCAGAAAGGCTACGGTCAGTCCCAGCGCCAGGCGGCGCAGACGGCTGCTCATGGCAGAAGTCTCCCGATTTTTGATGTGTTTATTAAGAAGCCCCATTGGCGCGAACTCTACATTAGCCGGCGCGGCGGTGCTATCACTGTCGCGACGGGCAAAAACCTGAGGGGTGTGAAGGGCATGCGGCTCCAGCCGATCGACATCGAGCGTTACGCACAGGGCAATACCGGCATCGAGCATGTCTGGCATTTCGCCGGCCCGGTCTCAGGCCCGCATGCCGCGATCCTGGCGCTGATGCACGGCAACGAACTGTGCGGTGCGCATGCGCTGGCCTTCCTGCTCGATGCCGGTATTCGCCCGGCCCGCGGCGCGCTGACGCTCGCCTTCGCCAATGTCGACGCCTATCGCAGCCTCGACCCGGCGAACCCGAATGCGGCCCGCTGCCTCGACGAGGATATGAACCGCGTCTGGTCGCCCGCCGTGCTCGACGGCCCGCGGCAATCGCGCGATCTCGCCCGGGCCCGGCTGCTGCGGCCGGTGTTCGACAAGGTCGACCTGCTGCTCGACCTGCATTCGATGCAGACGGAAAGCCCGGCCCTGGTCCTGTCCGGCCCGCTGCCGAAGGGCCGCGCCTTCGCCCGCACGGTCGGCGTGCCGGTCCATATCGTCGCCGATGCCGGGCATGCCAACGGCGTGCGCCTGCGCGATTACGGCGGGTTCGGCGATCCCGGCAGCCAGAAGAATGCGCTGCTGGTCGAGTGCGGCCAGCATTACGACCCGCGCGCGGCCGACGTCGCCATCGAGTGCTGCCTGCGCTTCCTCGTCGCCGTCGGCATGCTCGATCGCGCGGACGCCGCGGGCCTGCGCCCGCTGCCGCCCGCCCAGCCCCAGCTGGTGGTCGAGGTGACCGAGGCGGTGGCGATATCCGGCGACAGCTTCACCTTCACCGCCGATTATCGCGGCATGGAAGTCATCCCCAAGGCCGGCACCGTGATCGGCCATGACGGCGACCGGCCGGTCGTCACCCCCTATGACGACTGCGTCATGGTGATGCCCTCCAAGCGCCAGACGCGCGGCCAGACCGCGGTGCGGTTCGGGCGCCTCGCCTGACGTGACGATGCTGGCCCGCAACGTCCTGGCCCTGGCGGCGGGCGCCGCCGGCGGCGCCTTGTTCTACTGGCTGCGCATGCCGCTGGCCTGGATGCTCGGGGCGATGACCGCGACCGCCGTACTGGCGTTGTGCGGCGCGCGGCCCGAGGTGGTCACCTGGCTGCGCTCGGGGCTCATCATGGTGCTGGGCGTGCTGCTCGGCTCGTCGTTCAGCCCGGCCCTGCTCGGCCATCTGCGCGACTGGATCGACAGTTTCGCCGCCCTGCTGATCTATCTGCCGGTGCTGTCGGCGCTGGGCTATGCCGTGTTCCGCTATGTCGGCCGGCTGGACCCGACCACCAGCTATTTCAGCGGCATGCCCGGCGGCCTGAGCGAGATGGTCACGGTCGGCACCGAACAGGGTGGCGACACCGCCGTCATCTCGCTGCTGCACGCGATCCGCGTCTTCACCGTCGTCATGCTGATCCCGTTCTATTTCCGCTATGCTGAGGGGTTGATCGTGCCCTCGGGCGTGACAGTGCTGGGGCCGACGCATCTGACCTGGCAGGACGCGCTGCTGCTGCTCGGCTGCATCGCCATCGGCGGGCCGCTGGCAGGCTGCCTGCGCCTGCCGGCGGCGCAGTTGCTGGGCCCGATGCTGCTGTCGGCCGGAATCCATTTCGGCGGGCTGACCGACGGCAAGCCGCCGGCGGAGCTCGTCGCCATCGCCCAGATCGGCGTCGGGGCCGCGCTCGGCTGCCGCTTCGCCGGGCTGAAATGGAGCCGCATCGCGCGCATCGCGCTACTGTCGTTGCTCGCCACCGTGCTGATGCTGACGGCCGCGATCCTGATGTCGAAGCTGATCGAGAAATTCGCCGGCATCGGCGCCGCCGGTGCCCTGCTCGCCTTCGCCCCCGGCGGGCTGGCCGAAATGTCGCTGGTGGCGCTGGGCCTCGGCATCGACACCGCCTATGTCGCGACGATGCACCTAGTGCGCGTGATCCTCGTCGTCATCATCGCACCGCTGGCCTGGAAGATGATGGCACGGCGCTGAGCCGCCAGCAGAGACACAGTCCCAGCACGGCGACGGCCGCAAGCGCGACGAAGGCCGCGTCATAGCCGGCATGCTGCGCGATCGATCCGGCGAAGGCGGGGCTGAGCGCGGCACCAAGCCCCTGCAGCGTCATGACGGCGCCCAGCCCCGCATTGACATACCCGCTGCCGCGCAGGATCTGGGCCACCAGTCCCGGCAGCGCCACGCCCAGCAGGCCGGCGCCGATGCCGTCCAGCACCTGTACCGGGATCAGCGCCCAGGGCGAAGGCCAGCAGGCGGCGATCAGGCCGCGCAACGGCAGGACCAGCATGGCGGCCAGCACCAGCCGCCCGTAGCCCTGGCGGCCAGCGTGGCGGCCGGCAAGCAGGGCTACGGGGATCATCACAAGCTGGGCAACGATGATGGTCAGCGCGGTGAAGGCGCTGGGATCGGCGTCGCCGCGCGCGACGGCGGCCTGGCCGAGCAGCGGCAGCATCGCGCCATTGCCCAGGTGGAACAGCAGCATGACGATGCCCAGCAACCGCAGGGTGGGCGACGCCGCCAGGGTGCGCAAGGTGATGGGCGCGGGTTCCTGGTCCAGGCCGGGCATGGCGCCCGAGCGCGGCTCGCGGCCGCGCGCCACGTCGTCGTCGATGTCCTCCGGCCGGATCCGCTGCAGGCAGATCAGCGCGCCGCAGCCCATCGCCGTCATGACGATGAAGACGGCAGGCAATCCCCAGCGATAGCCGGCCAGGCCCGCCAGCGCGGCCGCCGCGACGTTTCCGGCGTGGTTCCAGGCCTCGTTGACCCCGAGTTGGCGCGCCAGGCCGTCCTGCCCGACCAGCCCGAGCGTAAGCCCCATGATGGCCGGTCCGATCAGCGCGCCCACGATGCCGGTGACGATCTGCGACGCGCCGGTCACGGCCGGCGACGGCGCGTACCACAATGCCAGGTTGGCGATGACCAGCAGGACGATGCCGCAAGCCAGCAGCGACCGCTTGTGCCGCGAGGTGTCGATCAGCAGCCCGAGCGGCATGGTGGCCAGCATGGCGGCGATGCCGCCCGCCGTCATGACATAGCCGATGTCGTCGGCCTGCCAGCCCTGCCCCATCAGGAAAACGCCCAGGAACGGGCCCAGGCCGTCGCGCACATCGGCCAGGAAGAAGTTCAGTCCGGACAGCCAGCGCGGCGACGCGGTGCGTGCCTGGGTCGTTGCCATGGATGCCTCGCGATCGAACGGCGGGGAGAGGCCGGCGCCCCGGGGCGCGCGCCGGCCTGAAGGATCAGCGATTGTAGAGCGGCTGCAACGCCGAGAGGCTCGGGCCGACACTGACCGCTTCCAGCGACGTGCCGATCGCGTTGCGCGTCCCCAGCCCAGAGGCGGCGAACCGCGCGCCCGGCTGCACCGGCTGACGCAGGCTGTCGGGCGGGAAGCGGACGATGGCGCCGTCGGCCAGGATGATGCCGTTGACCTCGCCGCGGGGGCCGGAAAGCACGGCGTCGACCAGGCCTTCGACCTGCTGCGGCTCCAGCCGCTGGGCCCTGAGGTGGGGCGGCAAAGGCCGGCCTTCGTCGACGGGCGGCGGCTGGTCGAGCACGGTCTGCCCGGTGGCGGCATTGATGATGGCGTCGGCCTTCACCATGCCGCCGCCTTCCGCGCGACCGATGATGCGCACCGCATCGCCGCCCTTGACCGCCGCGACCAGCGCGCCCGCCATATGCGGCGGAAACTTGACGACGGCCCCGTCGGTCAGGCGCAGTCCGTCGACTTCACCATAGGGATTGATCAGCAGGCGCTGAACCTCGCCCTGGAAGACCGCGCGGCCGGCGGGGCCACCGGGAGGCGGCGGCGGCCGCAGGCCGGCGCCGGGTTCCGGCGGCCGGATACCGGCCCTTGGTTCCGGCGGTGCGGCATAGGCGCCGGTGCCGATCAGCGTCAATGTCAGCGCGGCGATCGAAACGAGGTGCTTGGGCATCTGGGGCACTCCTTGCTGGGATGGTCGTACCCCTCTTCAGCAAGCGGCGTGCCAGTTAAAATATGTCGTGAAATCAATAGCTTGGTTGTGAACCCCGGCCTCATGTGTCCGGTCCGGCGACAAGCCGGTGTCACGATATCGGACACCGTTCCCGCACCGGGGCAGCTCAGGCCAGTCCGAATTCCGCCAGCTTGCGGTAGAGCTGCTGGCGCGACAGGCCAAGGCGGCGCGCGGCTTCCGCGCGATTGCCCGCGGCCGCGGCAAGGGCGCGCGCGATCATTTCGCGCTCGACCCGGGCCACGGCGTCGGCCATCGGCCCGGTCCAGTCGATATCAAGCCCGCTGGCAGATGACGCAGCCGCCTGGAGGCCGATATGTTCCGGCTCGATGAAAGCGCCATGGCTGAGCAGTGCCGCGCGCTCCATCGCGTTGCGCAGTTCCCGGACGTTGCCGGGCCAGCCATGGGCCAGCAGCAGCCGCGCGGCGGCCGCGCTCAATCGCTTGGGGGCACCGCCGCCGATCAGCCGCAGAAAATGCTCGGCCAGGGGCAGCACGTCGCCGAGGCGCTCGCGCGGCGGCGGCAAGGTCAGCGGCACCACCTGCAGGCGATACCAGAGATCCTCGCGGAAGCGCCCGGCCTTGACCGCGGCCGGCAGATCGTGGTGGGTGGCCGCGACGACGCGGACATCGACGGACAGGACGCCGCTGGCCCCGACCGGCGAGATTTCGCGTTCCTGCAGCACGCGCAGGATCTTGGCCTGGGTAGAAAGCGGCATGTCGCCGATCTCGTCCAGAAACAGCGTGCCGCCTTCCGCCTCGCGGAAGCGCCCGATGCGGTCGGCGACGGCGCCGGTGAATGCCCCCTTGATATGACCGAACAGCTCGCTTTCCATCAGGTCGGCGGGGATGGCGGCGCAGTTCACCGCGACGAACGGTTTGCCGGCCCTGGCGCTGCTGCGGTGCAGGGAGCGCGCGACCAGTTCCTTGCCGGTGCCGGTCTCGCCGAGGATCAGCACCGTCGCGTCGCTGCCGGCAACCAGGCCGATGCGCTTGAACACCTGCCGCATGGCCTCGCTGCTGCTGACCAGTTCGCCGTCTTCGGCGGGCGGATGGACGTCCGCCGGCTCGGCATCACGTTCGCGGGCCTGCAGCCGCAAGGCGCGGCCCAGCGTTTCCACCAGCGCCGACCGGGCCACCGGCTTGGTGAGATGGTCGAAGGCACCGAGCCGCATGGCCTCGATCGTGTTGCCGCCGCTGGCATAGGCGGTCAGCATGATGCAGGGAATCTTCGCCACCGTCGGCGCCCGGCGCAGGAATGCCAGCCCATCCTCGCCCGGCAGCCGCAGGTCGACGATGGCGGCATCCACGGCTTCCGCGCGCAGCAGGCGCAACCCGCCATCCACGGTGTCGGCCTGCAGCACGTCATGGGCCAGATCCTGCAGCATCTCCGCCAGGCTGTCGCGAAAGGCGTGGTCGTCGTCGACGATCAGGATGCGGGCCACGGCAGCTCCATCTCGATACGCGTTCCCTGCGCCGTCGCGGCAAGGCGGACCTGGCCGCCATGGGCCTGAACGATTTCCCTCACCAGGGCAAGGCCCAATCCGGTGCCGCCGGCACGCGACGTGGTGAAGGGCTCGAACAGCGTGTCGCGCAGGTCGGCGGGAACCCCCTTGCCGTCGTCAGCCACCCAGACGAGCAGCGCGCCTTGGGGCGCGCGCCGCGCGCCCAGTTCGACCAGGCCGCCCGCATCGGTATGCGCCAGGGCATTGAGCAGCAGATTGTCGACGGCCCGGGCCATCTGGTCCGGATCGAACCAGGCCTTTCCCAGTGCGGCCGCCAGTTCGGCATCGAGCGCCAGCGTCAGCCGCGCCTGGCTCCCCCGGTCGGCCGCCCGATGGGTCTGCAGCCGCTCCTCCATCCAGGCCCGCAAATCTACGGGGCGCCGCTCGACCAGGAACGGCTGGGTCAAGGCCAGCAGGCTGGAAATCAGGGCCTCGAGCCGCTGGGTCTGCGACAGCACGGCCTCCAGCGCGCCCGCGACCCGCGCCTCGCGCAGGTCGGCGGGCGCGGCGAGCGCGTTCTCGGCCTTCATCCGCATCGTGCCCAGGGGGGTGCGGATCTCGTGCGCCAGGCCCGCCGACATGCGGCCCAGCGTCGCCAGGCGTTCCGCCTGCGCCAGCTGCGCCTGCAACTGCGCCGACCGGCGCCGCCAGCGGGAAAGCGTCCAGCCCAGCCATGCCCCGGAGACGATGACCAGGCCCAGCAGCAGGCTGACGGCAAGGATCAGCGGATTGACCACATCGGCCCCGATCAGCGGCACGCGCATCAGCGTCCAGGCGATCGGCCCGCGGCCCACCGCATCCGGGGGGCAGGCGGCAAATATCACCGCCTCGCGCAAGCCGGGGCGCATGTCGACCACCGGCGCCCCGGAATCGAGGGCGCGCTGGGCCGTGGCCGCGATGCGCTCCAGTTCGGCGCTCGGCGGATCGCGCTTGATGCCCGTGCCGTCATAGGTCGGGAAGGCATAGGCGACGACACCCGCGCCGGGCTGCCAGAAGCCGCCCTCCACCCCGGCCTGGTCGCGCAGCGCCAGGTCGAGCAC
>JAEYTW010000118.1 GCA_023433835.1 Pseudomonadota bacterium
GCCCCGTCACGGCCTTCAGGATCGTCGACTTGCCGGCGCCGTTGGTGCCGAGCAGGGCGACGACGCGGCCCTTCGCGACGTCGAGCGAAACGTCGCGCACCGCCTCGATGGCGCGGCCGTAGAGAATGCGGGCATTGCGGATCTGCAGCATGGCGGGGCTCAGGCGCGGCGGGCGGCCGCGCCGTCGCGGGCAACCGTGACGTTGGCGGCCTCGCGGTCCCAGACGTCGCCCGCCGCGAGGCCGGTGCTGCGCAGCACGTGCTTCTCGATCTTCTGCGTCGGGGTCTTGGGCAGTTCGTCCAGCACGCGGATGTAGCGCGGGATCATGAAATAGGGCAGGCGGGGCCGCAGGAAGTCGATCATCCCGACCGGGTCGAGCGCGGCGCCCGGCTGCAGCGAGACGACGACCAGCACCTCGCTCTCGCTGATCTCGCTCTTCACTGCCACGGCCGCGGCCTCGCGCACCGCCGGATGGCCCATCACCTCGGCCTCGACCTCGAACGACGAGATGTTCTCGCCGCGGCGGCGGATGGTGTCCTTCAGGCGGTCGACGAAATAGTAGTTGCCATCCTCGTCGCGGCGGAAACCGTCGCCGGTATGGAACCAGCCATTGCGCCACGCCTTCGCCGTCGCCTCGGGTTCGCGGTAATAGCCGTGATTCATCGCCCAGGGCTGGTCGGTGCGGATGATCAACTCGCCGATCTCGCCGACCGTCACTTCGCAGTCGTAATCGTCGACGATACGAACCTCGACGCCGGCGCGCACCTTGCCGCAGGCGCCGACCGCGGTCGGGTTCGGACCCGAGACGATCGGCAGCGAGATCTCGGTCATGTTGAACGAGGTGTAGACGTCGAAGCCGAAGCGGTCCTTCAGCAGCAGCGCATCGGGATCGAACGGCTGGACGATGATGTGGCGCAGGCTGGAGCGCCGCTCGGCCTCGGATGGCGGCCGCGACAGCAGGTAGCGCGTCATCACGCCGAGCAGGATGACGAAGGTCGCCTGCGTGCGCTCGACGGTGGCCCAGAATTCGTCGGTGCGGAAGCGTTCGACGATGGCGACCGACCCGCCCAGCGCCATCATCATCATGCAGGGCAGCACGCCCGACACGTGATACATCGGCAGATTCACCATGTAGCGATCCTGCGGCGTCATGAAATAGACGGCGCGTCCGGCGGTGTGCAGATGCAGGTAGCTGCACATCACCCCCTTGGAGGGACCGGTGGTGCCCGAGGTGTAGATGATGCACTGCAGGTCGAAGGGCTTGATCGGCTCGGGCGGCGGGGCCGGGTTCTCGCCGGCGGCATCGAGGGCCGCAGCCGCGACGAACTTGATGCCGGGCATGGCAGAAGGCGCCTCGCCGAACACGACGACGGTGGCAAGCCGGCCGCGATCGACGTCGGCCAGCCGCGCGGCGAAATCCGGTGTGGTGACGAGGACGGTGGCTTCCGAATTGGTGACGACCCGCTCGAGCAGCCCGCCCTTGTAGGCGAGGTTCACCGGCACCGCGGCGGCGCCGAGATAGTTGGCGCCAAACCAGACGCGCAGCGCATCGGTGCCGTTGGGCAGGGCGATCAGCACCTTGTCATGCTGTGCCACCCCCAGTGCCTGCAGCCCGGCGGCGGCACGGCGAGTCTGGCGCAGCGTTTCGGCATAGGACCAGCGCTCGCCGCTGTCGAACACGGCATAGGGCGCGTCGGGTGTCTTGCCGGCCCAGGCTTCCAGCAGGTAGCGCAGGACGCAATCGGCGGTAGCGGGAATGCGGGGATCGGACGTCTGGAACAGGCCCGACATCAGGCGCGGCCCATGGTCTTCGCATGTCCGCGACAGACGGACGGCGTCGTGATGCGAAGCATCGGGCAAGCCATGGCGTTCCTCCGGTCCTTGTTGGGTCGAAACTGGCATGGCCGCGCAGGGCGTGTCAATTGGCAAAACCCATTTCGCCAGATGACACAACCGATAAGGCGATCGTCAGCTACGGGCGTCGCGTTATCGACGCCGTATTCCGCGGATCTAGGAATGAGTTGCTACGAAATGAGAGGGCCCCGCCGATGGCGAGGCCCGCTGCACCGCATATAAGAATAAGATCTTATCAGCTGCCGAGCAGTGCGTTGAGCCGTTCGCGCACGTCGGCGGGCACTTCCATCGAGCGGCGGATCTTGAGGTCCAGCATCACCCCGGTGATCAGCACGGTCGCGTAGACTTCGCCGGTATCGGCATCGGTCATGTGATGGAAGAAGCGCATCGACTTGGCGCCGACGTCGAGCGGGGCCGAGCGCAACACGACGTTGGCGCCCTGGCGCGGCCTGGTCGGCACGGCGATCGCGTAGTCGACCGCGGCGACGGTGATCTGGTCGCGGGCGAAACGCGCGCCGTCCAGCCCGATCGTGCCGAGATACTGGCGGGCGCCGGTCGAGAACCAGCGGATCATCGCGCGGGAAGACAGCAGGCCGTCGCCGTCAACGTCCCAGGTATCGATGGTTTCGCGGCAGGTCTCGACCGCGTTGGGCGGCGACGCGGCCGGTACGCCGGGCTCGGCCAGCGGCTTGGGCGGCGCGGCACCGGCC
>JAEYTW010000249.1 GCA_023433835.1 Pseudomonadota bacterium
CTCGACGTGCCCGATCACGCCGCGGTCGACCTCGCCATCCGCCAATTGCACGAGGATGCCCGGTCCTCTCGCTACGCTTCGCTCGGCAATGCCGTGCTGCGGCGGCTGGCGCGCGAACGCGAGGCGATCCTCGCCGGTCTCGATCCGCTGACCGATACCCCTGACTGGCTGCGCGAGAGCTGGACGCAGACCTACGGTCCCGATGTCGCCAACGCGATCGCCGCGGCCCATGCCGAGGAGCCGCCGCTCGACCTGACCGTCAAATCCGATCCGGCCGGCTGGGCCGAGAAACTCGACGGCATCGTCCTGCCGACCGGCTCGGTGCGCCTGCGCGGACGCGAGGCCGTCACCGGCCTTTCGGGTTTCGCCGAGGGGCAGTGGTGGGTCCAGGACGCCGCCGCCGCCCTGCCTGCCCGGCTCCTGAACCTCCGGCAGGGCGAACGGGTCGCCGATCTCTGCGCCGCGCCGGGCGGCAAGACCGCACAGCTGGCCGCGGCCGGGGCCACGGTGACGGCGGTCGAGAAGAATGCCAAGCGCGCCCCGCGCCTGACCCAGAACCTGGAGCGGCTCGGGCTGAAGGCCGAGGTCGTGGTCGCCGATGCCGGCACCTGGACGCCGCCCGAGCCCGCGGAGGTCGTGCTGCTCGACGCGCCCTGCTCGGCCACCGGCACGCTGCGCCGCCATCCCGACATCGCCCACAACAAGGACGCGGTCGACATCGCGACACTCGCCCGCGCGCAAGGCCGGCTGCTCGATGCCGCCGCCGGCATGGTCGCGCCCCGCGGCCTCCTGATCTACTGCACATGCTCGCTCGAACCCGAGGAAGGCGAAGCGCAGGTCCAGCCGTTCCTGGCCCGCAATCCGGAATTCAAGGTGGACGCCATCCGGGCCGACGAAATCGGCGGCATGACCGCGGCGATCGGACCGGACGGCACGCTCCGCACCCGCCCCGACCAGGGCTGGGACGGCTTCTTCGCCGTGCGGTTCAGGCGGAACGGGTAGAACCGCGGGCGGTCAGGGGATCGGCACTGACAGCCCGACCTTGACCCGGTTCATCGTCACCAGCGTCTCGAAGCGCCGGACGTTGCGGTCCTCGTGGAGCTCCTCGGAAACGAAGCCCTCGAAGTCCGCCATGTCGGCGAAGGTGGCGATGACGACGAAATCGACCGCGCCGGTCACGTAGAAGCACATCATCACCTCGTCGCGGCGGCGCATGCGCCGCTTGAAATCCTCGATCAGGTCGCGCCGCTCGGCCTCCATCGTCACCAGGATGGTGACGCTCAATCCCTGCCCCACCGCTTCCGGCGCCACCACCGCGACCTCGCCCAGGATCACGCCCTCGGCGCGCAGGCGCTGGACCCGGCGCAGGCAGGCCGCCGGCGACAGCGGCACGATCGCGGCAAGCTCGGCACCGGTCAGGCGGCTGTTCTGCTGAAGGGCGGCGAGCAGGCGGCGGTCGAAATCGTCGAGAACGGGCGGCATGGCGGCGATAATGAACGAGGACGATGGGGAAAGGGCGAAATTATCGCGCGGCCCTACCCCTAGCATCCCGGCCGGACAGACACCCGCCCGGAGGCCTCCATGATCGACCATCTCTCGCTCGGCGTCGCCGATTTCGGCCGCTCGCTACCCTTCTACGACGCCCTGCTCGGGCCCCTCGGCTTCCACCTGATGTCGAATACCGGCGCCGAGGCCGGCTTCGGCAACGAGGCCGTCGGCCGCCCCTTCTTCCTCTACCCGATCGACGTGGCCGCGACGGGCCGCGTCACCGCGCCGGGTACCCATGTCGCCTTTGCCTGCGCCGACCGCGCCGCGGTCGATGCCGCCTTCGCCGCCGCGATGGCAGCGGGCGGGGCCGCGGCGCGCAGCCCGGCGGCGCGGCCGGAATTGTCGGCCAGCTATTACGGCGCCATCGTCCTCGATCCTGACGGCCACCGGCTGGAACTGGTCACCTATGCTTGACGCCCTGCTCGGCTCATTGTTACTAATATAGGAACATTGTTCCTAATATAGAAACGACGAGGCGATCATGGCGCAACGGCGCCGGCTGGACGCGGATGCGGCCACGGGGCTCACCGGCCTGCTGGCCCGGCTGCTGGCGCCCGAAGGCCTGGCCCGGTTCGTGTTTTCCGCCGACGGGCCGGCCGCGATCGTCCAGGCCGCCGCCATCGCGCGCCGGCACTGGCGCCTCGCCGGCCATCCGGAACGCAGCCGCATCCTGTCGTCGCGGCAGATCCCGCCCGCCGGCTGGGGCACGGTGGCGGCGGTGATCGCCCGGCCGGAGGCCTGCGGGCTGCGGCTGCGCGATCTGCGCCGGCGCCACGGTTTCCTGGTGATTGCGGACGAGACCGTCACCGGCTTCGGCCGCACCGGGCTGATGTTCGGATCGCGCGGCTGGGGCTTCAGCCCCGACCTGATGGCCCTGGCCGGGCCGCTTGGCATCACCGCGGCCGGCGACGGGCTGCACGGCCTGCCCGGCGATGGCCGCCGCGGCCGGCAGGGGGCCTGCGTGGCGGCATTGGAACGGATCGCGGCGATCGTCGACGGCAACCTGGCCGGCAACGCGGCGCGCCAGGGCGCGCTGCTGCTCGGCGTGCTGCGGCGGCGGGCCGAAACCTCGGACCTGATCGGCCGCGTGCACGGCAGCGGCCTGTTGATCTGCATCGACCTGGTGGCGGACAAGCCCAGGCGCATCCCGCTCGCCGCCAACGATCCGCGTTGCGAGGCGGTAATGCAGGCCTGCGCCGGCCTGCCCGTCCACCTGGCCGGCAGCAGGCTGATGCTGATGCCGCCCTTGACCCTGAGCGCCGAGGACACGGCCGGGATGGCCGCGCGGCTGATCGCTATCCTGGCCTGACCAGGCCGCCCATCGCCCGGGTGATGGCGTCGGCCTCGGCCCGCAGCTGACGGGCGCGCGGCCACAGCGCGTCGGGTTCGATCCGCGGCCGCGGGCAGGAAACCACCAGCGAATGGGCGATCGTGCCGTCGCGGTCGCGGATCGGCGCCGCGGCCGCCGAGACATCGTCGGCATTGGTGCGGGCCAGCGCGGCGCAACCCTCGGCCCTGACCCGGTCGAACAACGCCGGATCGGGCGCCGGTTGCGCGGGATGATGCGCCCGGCTCGCCGCGATCAGCGCCTCGCGCTCCGCCACCGCCATCTCGGCCAGCCACAGCAGCCCCGAGGCGGTGCAGTGCAGCGGCGCGCGCTCGCCGACGACGAAGGAAACCCGCATGCCGCCGCGCGGCTCAAGCGCCTGCAGGCAGACGATCTCGTGGCCGTCGCGCGCCATGATCGCGACCGTTTCCCCCGTCGCCTCGCGCAGGCGATGCATCGCCTCCCGCGCCGCCTCGATCACCCCGAACTGGGCCAGGCGGACGGCGGCGAGGTCGAGCACGCCGAAACCCAGGCGGTAGCGCTTGGAGACCGGATCCTGCTCGACCAGCTGTGCATCGCACAGACTGCGGAGGAGACGGTAGGTCGAGGTCTTGTCGAGGTCCATCAGCCGCGCCAGCTCGGTCACGCCATGTTCCGGCGCGGCGACGGTGAACTGGCGCAGGAGCCTGGCGGCGGTGCGGACGGTCTTCATTGCCCAAGACCCTTACACCAGGGCATCGGGGCTGCAAACGCCGCGCTAGCCGGCTTGCCGGCTTTTTTGTTATGTCTGCCGCCATGACCGAGACCGACGGCCCGATTTTCGCCTACCGCGCCAGGCTCGCCGCAGGGGCGATCAAGGGTGATCCGAACCAGGAGCTTGCCGCCGAGAAGCTGCAGGCCCTGCATGCCCGCCTGCGCCATTACCAGCCGCCGTCGCGCAGCGAGGGCGGCGGGTGGCTTGCCCGGCTGGGCCTCGGCCGCCGCAAGCACGAGGAGGAGCCGCCGCCCAACGGCCTCTACATCCACGGCTCGGTCGGCCGCGGCAAATCGATGCTGATGGACCTGTTCTTCGAGGGCGCCGCGGTCGAGCGCAAGCGGCGTGTCCATTTCCATGCCTTCACGCAGGAAGTGCACGCCGACATCTTCCGCTGGCGCAACCTCGACCCGAAGACCCGCGGCGGCGACGACCCGATCCCGCCGGTGGCCCAGAAGATCTTCGACGACGCCTGGCTGCTCTGCTTCGACGAATTCCAGGTCACCGACGTCGCCGACGCGATGATCCTGGGCCGGTTGTTCGAAGCCTTGTTCAACCTCGGCATCGTCGTCGTCGCCACCTCGAACCGCGCCCCCGACGACCTCTACCAGGGCGGCATCAACCGTGGGCTGTTCCTGCCGTTCATCGCGCTGTTCAAGGAAAAGCTCGACCTCCTCCACCTCGACGGCCCGATCGACTATCGCCTGGGCCGGCTGCACGGCCAGCCGACCTGGCATGTCGGGACGAAGCCGGAGACCGAGCCCAAGCTTGCCGCGGCCTTCGCCACCCTGACCGACGATGCGGCAGGCACGCCCGAAACCCTCGACATCAACGGCCGCAAGGTACTGGTGCCGCGCGCGGCCAAGGGCGTCGCCTGGTTCGAATTCGACGCGCTGTGCAATGCGGCCCTGGGGCCGGCCGACTACCTCGCCATCGCCCGCACCTATCACAGCGTGATCCTGTCGGGCATCCGGCTGCTGAGCCCCGCCCAGCGCGACGTCGCCAAGCGCTTCACCACTCTGGTCGACGCGCTCTACGAAGCCCGCGTCAAGCTGTTCGCGGCGGCCGAGGCGCCGCCGGAAACCCTCTACACCCAGGGCGACAATTCCTTCGAGTTCGAGCGCACGGTCAGCCGCCTGATGGAAATGCAGTCGACCGACTACATGAAGCTGCCGCACATCACCTGAGCGGCCTGGCCGACCGCGCCGTCACGTTGATCGCGTCGAGCACGGCCACGATCTCCGGGTCGATCTGGTCGGGCCGCAGGAACCGCGCCAGTTCGTGATAGTCGGTCTTGCCCATCAGGTTGGGCAGCGTCAGGCGTTCGAAGAAGCGCTTGAACAGCGGCGCGAGGAACTGCTCCGACGCCTTGATGTCGGGTCCCCAGGGATCGTCGCCCAGTTCGATCCGGGCGCCGCTGATGCGCTCGATGGTCTCGACCATCGCATCGCGCCAGTTCGACGCAAACAGCGGCCCGACGGCCGAACCGGATTTCTGCTCGACCCAGTCCAGGATCAGCTCGCGGCTGGCAAAGTAGTTGGCAAGCTCGCGCCGCCGCCACATCACCTGCACGAGCCCGGCGTCCGGCGGCAGCGGTTCGTCGAGGCGGTCGTAGAGCGCGAAACCGGCAAGGTCGGGCTTGGCCGCGCGCAGGCCGTGAAAATGTTCCTGGGCCTTGCGCGGCTGGTTCTCGACATAGTGGACGAAGGGCCGCTCCAGCGCGGCCAGCGCCGGGTGATCCAGGGTCGCGGCGAAGATGCGCAGCGCGGCGAGGTCGGCAGCGCCTTTCAGGTAGAGCACCCAGCCGGTTTCCTCGGCCTGGTAATACTGTTCGAAGCCGATCTCGCGCAGCGATTTCAGCACCTGCGAGCCGCGGTCGTCGATGCGGTGCGGCCGGCCGACGAAAGCCACGACGATGTCGCGGTCGGCGGCCTCGTTGAGGATGACTTCCGAATGGCTGGTGGCGATGAACTGGCTGCCGCTTTCGCGCGCGGCATCCGACAGCACCTGGTAGATCTGGCGCTGGCGCAGGATTTCCAGATGCGCGTCGGGTTCGTCGAGCAGCAGCACCGATCCGGCATTGGCGGTCATGTGGGCGAGCAGCAGCAGCGTCTGCTGCACCCCGCGGCCCGAGCAGGCGATGTCGAGCCGCACGCCATTGGCATCGGTATAGCCCAGCGTGATCTCGCCGCGCTCGGCGACGTAACGCGGCTCCTCCAAGGTCAGGCCGAACTGATGGCGGATGCGCCGCGTCAGCTCGGCCCAGCGCGACTTGCCGTCGTCGCCGGCGGCGATCTGGTGGCACAGGTTGCGCAGCACTTCCGAGGTGCGGCCTTCGCCCAGCCGGGCGTTGATCGCGCCGGGGTCGATGCGCAATTCGGTCGCCGACAACCCCGACATCGGCGGCAGGAAGGCGACGTGAACGGTGGTGGCCTCCGGCGGGATCGGCATCCGCTCGGGCGTATCATCCTCCGACAGGCGCAGCGGCCGGCAATAGAACGATTCTTCGTTGGCGTAGTCGAATTCGAGGCCGCAGGCCCAGGCGGTGCCATCGGTGACGCCGCGGACGATGATGTCGATGCGGATGTTGCGGGTGCCCTTCGGCGCCGCGCCGCGGACCTGCAGGTTGCGCCAGAGCAGGTTGGCATCAGGCACCGGCACCGCGGCAAGGTCGTGACGATTGACGGCGACACCCGATTTCTTCAGGGCGGCCGGGCCGCTGCCGCGCTTTTCGATCCAGCGGCGCAGCCCGGTCTCCCACAAGGCGAGCGCCTGCAGCGCCGTGGTCTTGCCGGCGTTGTTGGGGCCGATGAAGACCACGCGGTCGCCGAGCTCGATATCGACCGATTCGAGCGCCTTGAAGTTCCGGATCGTCAACTGGGTCAGCATCGACGGCCGCATCCCTTGAACGCAGATATGGGGCGCGGAGAATAGGCCTGTCCGGCGCGGAAGGCTACCGCCCGAACTGCCCCGTCAGTTCGGCCAGCGGCACGGGATCCTCGGCCTCGATGCGGGCCACGCCGGTATCGGCCAGGGTCTGCAGCGCCTGGCGCCAGCCGGGCGGCAGGTCGAGGCCGTCGAGTACCGCCTGGATGCTGGAGGGTTCGGCAAGGAATTGCAGCCGCGGCACCAGCCCGGCATCGGTCAGCACCAGCGTCGCCTCGGACAGGGCCGGGGCCAACGCCTCGTCGGCGACGGTGCGGGCCGAGAGCGTGGCGCTGGCCAGCCCGGCGACGCTGCCGGCAAAGCGCAGGCGGACGAGGTCGTCGCCGTCGAAGATCAGGGTGATCCCGGCCAGGGCCTGCAGCCGGTCGTAACCCAGCGCGGCCAGTGCCAAGGCAAGGCCCGGCGCGCGCGGCTCCAGCGCGGTGATGGCCAAGGGCGGCGGCGCCAGGTCGATGACGTATTCGCCGCCCTGCTCGGTGACCACGGCGTCACCCAGCGGCCAGCCCCAGGCCTTGACCTCGCGCACGCGCAGCGCGCGGCGAAACACGGCGGGGTCGATCGCCGCCCAGCTCAGCCCCTCGATCTGCCCCAGCCGCTGGGCGAGCCTCGTGGCGCTGGCAGTCGCCGCGGCATGGAACAGCAGGGCGGCCGCGACCAGCCCGACCAGCAGGCCGACGCCGAGCAGACCCAGCATCAGCCGCGTCCGGCTCATGGCGGCAAGGGCCCGAGCTTGCGCAGGGCCAGCGCCAGCGGATCGCGGTATTCGGCACAGGCCGCCTCGCTGCAGGCGGCGGCATGCTCGACCGTAACGCTCAGGGCCGGCACCGGGAATTCGGCGCCGCGATAGCTGACCGGGGCCAGGCCGTCGGAGGAAGCGCGGCCGGCGACCAGCAGCCAGCTGCCGGCCCGCGGATTGAGATCGGCGCCCAGCCCGGCCAGGCGCAGCGGCCGCGGCCAGTCGGCCTGCCAGAACCCGTCGCCCTGGCGGTAGAGCCGCACCAGTTCATAGACCGGGCGCTCGGTCCCGCCCAGGGCCAGCCGGCCGACGAGCTGCGGATCGGCCAGCGAGCCGTAGCCCGCCAGGCCGAACCCGGCG
>JAEYTW010000402.1 GCA_023433835.1 Pseudomonadota bacterium
CCCACCACCGGCGAGGTGGCGCCGACCGGCAGGCGACCGAGCGACGAGGCCGTCAGGCCCTGGCCGATCACGTGCACGGCGAGCCCGAGGCCGAGCAACGCGGCCCAGCCGCCGATGCCGGCCGGCAGCAGCGTTTCGCCCAGCGCCACGGCCAGCGCCGCCAGCATCGCCGCGCCGCTGGCGCTGCTCCACAGCATCACGGTCGCGGCACCGAAGCGCCGGCGCAGCCGGGCGATCAGCAGCAGGTAGCCGGCAAAGCACACCGCCCCGCCGATCGCCCAGAGATCGCCGAGATGGCTGGCGCCGGGCCGGCCGTTGCTGTCCTGCGCCATCAGCGCGACGCCGAGCGCGGCGACGGCGAGGATGGCAAGCGTGCGGGTCCGCGGCCGTTCGCCCAGCAGCGGCCAGGCCAGCAGCACGACCAGGGCGGGGGCCAGGTTGCAGATGAAGGTGGCGTTGGCGATCGAGGTCAGTCCGACGGCTGCGTGATAGCAGGCGAGGTCGCCGGCGAAGGCGGCGCCGGCCGCGATCAGCATCCAGGTTTCGGTCCGGCTGCGCCGCCCCCCGGTGGCCGTGCTACCGCTGGCCAGTGCCCAGGCCCACAGCGCCGGCACGGCGATGATCAGCCGCCAGGCGGCGCTGGCCACCGGCCCGACCTCGGTGAAGCGCACCAGGATCGGCGAGGCGGCGACGATCAGCGTGCCGGTAATCAGCGCGGCCCAGGCCTGGTTGACGGCCGGGGCGGCGAGGTTGGGGCGCGTCTGGGCAAGCGTCATGGCGGATCTCCTGTGCCGTGGGTCGATGATCGCGCTTGCCAGAGGATCAGGGAAACGAATAGGATTGATCATACCATCAAGGAATTTGATGTACGTGAACCCGACCCTCGATCTCGAATGCCTGCGCGCCCTGGTCGCCGTGGTCGAGGAGGGCGGCTTCACCGCGGCGGCCACGCGGCTGAACCGGACGCAATCGGCGGTGTCGATGCAGATCCGCCGGCTGGAGGAACAGCTGGGCCAGCGCCTGCTGGCGCGCGACCGCAAGCCGGTCGGGGCGACGCCGGTCGGCATCGACCTGCTGGGCTATGCCCGGCGCATGCTGGCGCTGAACGACGATGCCATGGCCTCGCTCGCCGCCACCGGCATCGCCGGCAAATTGCGGCTGGGCACGCCGGACGATTACGCGCTGACCCTGCTGCCGCCGCTGATCGCGCGTTTTGCCGCCTCGCATCCGCGGGTCGAGATCGAGATCGTCTGCGGCATGTCCAACGACCTGGAACAACAGGTGCAGACCGGCCGGCTCGACATCGCGCTGCTGACCCGCCGGCCGGGTTCCCCGCCCGGCGACCTGCTGCGGCGCGAGCAGCTGGTCTGGGTCGCGGCCGCCGATCACCGCCCGGAATGGCTCGATCCCCTGCCGCTGGCCCTGTTCCCGGAGGATTGCATCTTCCGCCCGCTGACCACCGGCGCGCTCGATCGTGCCGGCCGGGCCTGGCGCGTCGCCTATACCGCCGCCTCGATCGCCGGGGTGCTGTCGGCGGTGGCCTCGGGCCTGGCCATCACCCCGCTCGCCGCCGCCACCGTGCCGCCGGGCTATCGCCGGCTCGGCCCGGCCGACGGCCTGCCGACCCTGCCGGTGATCGAGATCGCGCTGCGCCGGGCCGAAGGCGCGGGGCACGCCGCGCGGCTCCTGGCCGATCAGCTGCTCGACAGCTTGCGCGCCACCGATCGCGCCGCATGATCCGCCGCCTCGCCGCCAAGCTCGCCACCCTGCGCGGCGATGCGGCCGATTGGCTGGCCTATCGCCGTGCCGGCGATGCCAGCGCGATCGAGGACATCGTCGCCGGCGATCTCGACGTCGCAGGCGTCCGCCGGTTGGCGATCTTCATGCACTTCGACGCCGCGGGTACCGTCGCCGCCTATGTCCGCCACTATCTGGAGGCATTGCGCGCGGCGGGATTCGAGATCGTCTTCGTTTCCAACGCCCCGCGGCTCGACGCGGCCGATATCGTGCCGCTTTGCCGCGCGATCGTGCGCCGGCGCAATATCGGGCTCGACTTCGGGGCATGGAAGGATTGCTGGGCGGCGCTGCGGCACCGCGACGGGCTCGAGATGCTGCTGCTCGCCAATGACAGCGTCTACGGGCCGTTCCACGACCTCGCGGGTCTCGTCGCCCGCGCCGATCCGGCCGTGGCCGACGTCTGGGGCGCGACCGACAATTGGGAGGGCGGCCGGCATCTGCAGAGTTATTTCCTGCTGATCCATGCGCGGGCGCTGCGCCATCCCGCCTTCGCGGCGTTCTGGCGCGGCGTGCGCCATGTCGCCTCCAAGCGCTGGATCATCCGCCACTACGAGATCGGGCTGACCCGTGCGCTGGAAGCAGCCGGGCTGAAATGCGCGGCCCTGTTTCCCTATGCCGCCTTGTCCGGGACCCGGGCCGGCAAGCCGGTCAACCCGACCCATTTCTTCTGGGACGAACTGATCAGCCGCGCCGGGTTCCCCTTCCTCAAGCGCGATCTGCTGACCCGCAATCCGCACGGCCTGAAGATGGCCGACTGGCGCTCGGTGGTGGGGTCGGTCAGCGGCTATGACGCGGGGCTGATCGATCGTCACCTGGCCGGCAAGGATTAGGCCGCCGGTAGCGCGGCCTTCGCCGTCTTCAGCGCCGCCACGATCTCGCCTGCCTGGGCGCCGGCGACATCGGGCCGGGCATCGATGGCGCCGAGCAGCATGTCGTAGATCCGGTGGGCATCGGCGTGGCGCTGCTGATGGTGGTGGCGGTAGGCGGCCAGCGCGCTGAGGAACGACAGCGCGTCGCGATCGAAGGTGACCCGCACCGCCTCGCCGGCCAGCGCGCGAACCGCGGCATGGCCGGAAAGCGCCGGCTCATAGCGGGCGGCGGCCGCCATCTCGCCGGCGGCGACCAGCTGGACGAACTGCGGCCAGGCCACGGCAGCCTTCATCCCGGCATCGTCGGCGGCATCCAGCCAGATCAGGCCGGCTGCCGGATCGCGCCGCATCAGGAAGCGGCGCAACTGCACCAGCCGGTCGCGCAGGCCCGGATCGGCCTTGCCGGACAGCGCGGCCCAGTCTTCGGCCAGCCCGACGAGATCGGAGACATCCTCCTCGCCGGTATTGACCGCGTCGGCTGCGAGATCGCAGGCGAGCAGCGCCAGGGCGCCGAGATCGTCGCCCGCCTTGGGGCCGAGCGTAGCGAGGTCGCGTCCGTCCAGCAGGCCATCGATCGTCGCGATGACGACGGGCAATTGCGCGCGTGCGGGGGCGGCACCGAGGCTACGCAGCGCATGCACGGTCAGGCCGAGGCAGGCGCCGACGGTCGCCTCGAGCTCGCCGTCGGCGATCATGTGGGCCTGCAGGACGTCGCAGGTCGTCCGCGCCAGCCGCGCCGCCGCGGCGAAATGCGCCACCGCGGCCGCGCCGTCGTGATGATGCAGCAAGGCGGCCAGGCCGCGGAAATGGAGGTGGCCGGGCAGGTTGAGCGGCAGCCGCTCGAGGGTGGCGACGACGCCGGCATCGCCGACCGCCGGCAGAACGAGGTTGCCGGGCTGGGAAAGGTCGAGGCCGTAGGTATCGCGGAACTGGGCGTCGACGGCGGACTTCAGCGCATCGACCTCGGCAAAGCGGCCGGCAATCGCCAGATGCTTGACCAGGCGGAACAGGAATCCGTTCCGCAGCAGGGCATCGTCGCCCGATGCCTGGTAGCGGCCGCGGAAATAGTCGATCAGGGTGTCGGCCGGAAGGGTGGCATCGACCGGCGGTAGCACGCCGTCGCGGCTGGCATAGGCAATCAGGCTGTTGGCGTCGCGCACCACGCGTACCTGGGTGAAACCCTGCCGACGCAACAGCCCTTCGAGCGCGCCGGCGCTGTAGAGGGTGAGGTGGAAGCCGGGGCTCAGCGTGCCGAACAGGGCGGCTTCCGACGCGGACGGGTCGACCGCTTCCATCGCCGGGGTAGTCAGCATGAGCAGGCCGCCCGGTGCCAGCACCGCGCCGATATCGGCGAGCAGCGCGGCGGGATCGGCCACATGCTCGATCAGTTCGGAACAGTAGACGACGTCGCGCGGGGCGATCTCGGCGACCATGGCCCGGTCGAAATAGCCGTGGACAATGTCGAGGCCGAGGCGCCTGGCGCCATCGACCGCCAGCGCCGACGGATCGATGCCGCGCACGGCCGCGCCATAGTGGCGGCTGACGAAATCCAGGGCGAAGCCGAAACCGCAGCCGATCTCGAGATAGCGGCTGGCCGCCGTGAAGGGGATGCCGGCCAGCGGCTGCAGCATGGTGTCGATGCCAGCCCCTTTCTCGACGTAGAACTTGACCGAATAATGCGCGACCTCGGCGCCGTCATAGCCGGGCGGGTTGCGATCGTCGTAGAAGCCGCTGCCGCAGGCGGCGCAGGCCAGCAGCGTCAGGCGCTTTTCCGGCTCGGCGGCGCTGGGCACGGCCAGAACATGGCGATGGCTGCCGGCATGCCCGCAAACCGGGCAGGTCGTGGTGCTGGCCTGGCCCTGAAGCCATTCGATCATCGGACTGTCTTTCTTTCGCTGTTCGGCCGCGCCTTTTATAGACCGGCACCGGATTGAAACAAGGACGGGGTGGCGGCAGCGAGGGTTTCGTATCATTGTGCTCGCGCCCCGCGATACCCGTGATCGGTCAATGAACTATCTGTTTCTCCATCAGAACTTCCCCGGCCAGTACAAGAACATTGCCCGGCATCTGGCGGCGGATCCCGCCAACAAGGTGGTGTTCGTCACCCAGCCCAATCCCAACCGGCTGCAGGGGGTGGTCCGGGTCGAGTACCAGCCGGCACGACCGCCAACCAAGGATATCCACCATTACGTCCGCGACCTCGAAGGTGCCGTGCTCAACGGCCAGGCGGTCTGGCGGGCCTGCAGGCGGCTGGCCGCGGACGGCTTCCGGCCGGATATCGTGGTCGGCCACAACGGCTGGGGCGAAACCCTGTTCGTCAAGGATGTCTGGCCCGACGTCCCGCTGGTCGGCTATTTCGAATTCTTCTACAGCACCGGCGCCGATGTCGGCTTCGACCCGATCTATCCGTTGCGCGAGGACGACCCGCCCCGGCTCAGGGTCAAGAATTCGATCAATCTGCTCGGCCTCACCGCCTGCGACTGGGGCCATACCCCGACCGAATGGCAGCGCCGCCAATTCCCGGCGATCCATCGGCCTCGGCTGTTCTGCATCCACGAGGGTATCGATACCGCCACGGTCGCCCCGCGGCCCGACATGGTGCTGAAGCTCGCCGACAATGTCGGCCTGACGCGGGCGGACGAGGTCGTGACCTTCGTCTCGCGCAGCCTGGAACCCTATCGCGGCTTCCACGTCTTCATGCGCGCGCTGCCCGAACTGCTGGCACAGCGACCACGGGCCCAGGTCCTGATCGTCGGCGCGGACGGGGTGTCCTACGGCAGCCGTCATCCGTCGGGGCGTTCGTTCCGCGAGGTGATGCTGGAGGAGGTGGGCGACCGCGTCGATCTCTCGCGCGTCCATTTCCTCGGCCGCGTCAGCTACAAGGCGTATCTGGCGGTGCTCCAGGTCTCGGCCGTCCACGTCTACCTGACCTTCCCGTTCGTGCTGTCCTGGTCGATGCTGGAGGCGATGTCGGCGGGATGCGTCGTCGTCGGGTCGGATACGCCGCCGGTACGCGAAATGCTGACGGACGGCGAGAACGGCCTGCTGGTCGACTTCCATGACGCGGGCGCGCTGGCCGCGAAGGTCGCCGGCGTGCTGGCCGAGCGGGGCGACCACGCCAGGCTCGGGCAGAACGCGCGCAAATCGGTGGTGGAGCGCTACGATTTCGCGCGGGTGATCCGGCCGGCCTTCACCGATCTGCTGGATCGAATCGCAAAGGGCCGCGTCGCCGCGGCCCCGTGACGAAAAGCCTCCGCACCGGCGGGCCTGGGGTTGGGGAC
>JAEYTW010000578.1 GCA_023433835.1 Pseudomonadota bacterium
CCCAGGACGCAAAAACCCCGCCGCGATGGCGCGCGGCGGGCTTTCTTATGTCAGCGTTCGATGACGAGGTCCGAACGCGGCTTGGAGCAGCAGATCAGCACCATGCCCTGATCGATCTCGCGCTGGCGGATGCCGCCCTGGTGCTTCATCTCGACTTCGCCGGCGAGCTTCCTGCTCTTGCAGGTGCCGCACAGGCCCTTGGTGCAGGACGACGGCAGGCGCATGCCGGCCTTGCGCGCGGCATCGAGCACGTTGGTATCGGGCCCGCATTCGATGACGCGGCGACTCTTGGTGAATTCGACCTTGAAGACCTGCTCGCCGGGTTCGGCCGGGCCGGCGGCTGCCTCGGCCGCGTCGTCGGCCATCAGCGTGCCGAAGTCGAAGCTTTCCTCGTGATACCGGGCCATGTCGTAGCCGGCCTGGGCCAGCATCGCCCGCACCGCCGCCATGAACGGCGCCGGGCCGCAGGTGAAGACTTCGCGCTCGAGGAAATCGGGCGCGATCAGCTGCAGCATGGGCAGGCTGATCCGGCCGCGAAAACCGCCCCAGACCTCGGTGGGCGAATCCGCCTCGCAGATCGCGACGGCGCGGAAATGCGGGTTGGTCTGGGCCATCATCGCCTGTTCGTAGCGGTAGATGATGTCGGCCGGGCTGCGCGCGGCATGGACGAAGACGATGTCGCGCGCCTCGGCCAGGTCGTGATAGGTGCGCGCCATCGACATCAGCGGCGTGATGCCGCTGCCGCCCGACAGGAACAGGTATTTCGACGCCTTGTGGCGGAACGAGGTGAAATCGCCCAGCGGGCCGACCGCCTTGATCCGGCTGCCCGCCCTGACGTGCTGATGCAGCCAGGGCGAGACCACGCCGCCGGGCGTGCGCTTGACGGTGATCGAGATCAGATGCGGCCGGGTCGGCGCCGACGAAATGGTGTAGCAGCGGTTGACCGTCCGGCCGTCGATCTCAAGTTCCAGGGTCAGGAACTGGCCCGGCTCGTAGTGGAAGCGGGCCGGCTGCTCGGATTCGAACAGGAAGGTGCGCACGTCGTGGGTTTCGTCGCGCACGCCCCGGCAGATCAGCACGTCGGACGCCTCGGGGTCCCACGGGCCCCGGCCGGGCTCGAGAAGGCGGGCAACCGGCTCGATCGACATGCTTGTTCAGGCCTTCACGTGTTCCGACATGCGGTCGACATACCAGGAGATGAATTTCTCGACCAGATATTCGGTGTTGGGCGAATAGGGGCCGGGTTCGTAGGCCGGGCTGACCACGCCGAGCTGGCCCAGCCCGACCAGGTCGGAATCCTGCTGGTTCGTCGCCTTCCACACCGTCGTCAGGTTCTCGATATCGTAATCCTCGCCCTCGACCGCATCCTTGTGGACGAGCCACTTGGTACGCACCAGGGTGCGGCCGGCATCGAGCGGCAGGGCCGAGAAGGTGACGATATGGTCGCTCATGAAATGGTGCCAGGAATTGGGCTGGGTCCAGAAAGACAGCCCGCCCAGCGCCGGATCGTTGAACCCGCCCAACAGCTTGCGGCAAGCGACCTTGGTATCCATGGTCTGCGACTGGCCGGTGCCATCGAGCGGCATGCGCTGGGTGCGAAAGCCGGTAACGCGGTCGGCCAGATGATCGACCTCGCGCGACGGCAGGCCGCGCGATTCCCAGGTGGCGGTACGCTCGGCCACCATCTCGTCATAGCGCCGGGCCTGTTCGATCCCGAGCTCGTCGCCCGGCACGAAGCCGTAGGAATTGGCGAACAGCGGGATGGTCAGCTCAGGGTGATTGACGCTGCAGTGATAACATTCGCGGTTGTTCTCGAGCGTCAGCTTCCAGTTGCCGGGCTCGATCAGATCGGCCTGGTAGGCGATCTTGGTGTTGGCGACCTGATGGGGCGCGATATAGGGCGTCATCGTCGCCGCCATGTCCTCGATATCATCAGGCGGGTTCTCGGCCAGGCAGATGAACAGGAGGCCGGCGATGTTCTTCAGATGCACGGGCTTGAGGCCCCGGCAGCTCTTGTCGAAACCATCGCCCATATGCTCGGCATAGAGCAGCTCGCCGGTCAGGCCGTAGGTCCACTGGTGATACTTGCAGACGAGGTTGCCGACCGACGTCTTCTCGTCGGTGACAAGGCGCGCGCCGCGATGGCGGCAGACATTGTGGAAGGCGCGGACCTGCATGTCGTCGTCGCGCACGATCAGCACCGAGGTTTCGCCGATGCTGACCGTGGCGACGTCGCCCGGCTCGGGCACGTCGGGCTCGACCCCGACATAGATCCAGTGGCGGTGGAAGATCAGGTCGATATCCGCCTTGAAGATCTCCGGCGACGTGTAGAACGGCGCCTCCAGGCTGAAATTCGGCCGGCGGCGGGCCAGCAGCTGATGCAGCGAGGGGGTGGAGAGCGGACCTGCGTCGTTCATGATGGCTACCGGTATGACTGGTTGGCTGGCCGGATGGATATCAGAGCCCGGGATAGATCGGGAAGCGGCGGCAGAGCTCGGCGACACCCTGACGCACCGCATCATAGCTCGGCCCCTCCTCCTCGCCACGCGCCAGCGCATCGAGCACGTCGCCGATCAGGTCGGCCACGCGGGCGAACTCGGCCGGGCCGAAACCGCGGGTGGTGAGCGCCGGCGTGCCGAGGCGGATGCCGGAGGTGACGGCCGGCTTCTCCGGGTCGAACGGAATGCCGTTCTTGTTGCAGGTGATCGAGGCGCGGTCCAGCGCATGCTCGGCCGCCTTGCCGGTCAGGCCCTTGGGCCGCAGGTCGACCAGCATCAGATGGGTATCGGTACCGCCGGAGACAATGGCGCAGCCGCGGCGCACCAGGCCGGCGGCCAAGGTGCGGGCATTCTCGACCACGGTCTCGGCATAGGTCTTGAATTCGGGCTTCAGCGCTTCGCCGAAGGCCACGGCCTTGGCGGCGATGACATGCTCCAGCGGCCCGCCCTGGATGCCCGGGAACACCGCCGAATTGAGCTTCTTGGCGATATCGGCATCGTTGGTCAGCACCAAGCCGCCGCGAGGGCCGCGCAGGGTCTTGTGGGTGGTCGAGGTCACCACATGGGCATGCGGCATCGGGCTCGGATGGGCGCCGCCGACGACGAGGCCGGCGAAATGCGCCATGTCGACCATCAGATACGCCCCGACCGCATCGGCGATGGCGCGGAAGCGCGGGAAATCGATGATGCGGGGATAGGCCGAGCCACCGGCGATGATCAGCTTCGGCTTGTGCTCACGCGCCAGCGCCTCGACCTGATCGTAGTCGATCAGGTGGGTCTGCTCATCGACGCCGTAGGACACCGCCTTGAACCAGCGCCCCGACACGGTCGGCGCCGCGCCATGGGTCAGATGGCCGCCATGCGGCAGGCTGAGGCCCATGAGCGTGTCGCCTGGCTGCAGCAGGGCGAACAGCACGGTCATGTTGGCCTGGGCGCCCGAATGGGGCTGCACATTGGCGAACCCGGCGCCGAACAGCGCCTTTGCCCGGTCGATGGCCAACTGCTCGGTGACGTCGACATGCTCGCAGCCGCCGTAATAGCGGCGGCCGGGATAGCCCTCGGCGTATTTGTTGGTCAGAACCGACCCCTGGGCCTCCAGCACGGCCCGGCTGACGATGTTCTCGGAGGCGATCAGCTCCAGCTTGTCGCGTTGGCGGCCGAGCTCGGCCTGGATGCCGTCGAAAACCGCCCGATCCGCCTGGGATAGTGGGGCTTCAAAGAAAGTGGAGATCGTCCCGCTCATCGGCGCCTCGCCCTGCTGATTTGCCTATCATGCTCGGGCGAGACGAGGGGAAGAAGCGAGCATCCGGACGCCCTGGTGGTTGAACGGATGCGACACCCCTAGCATCAACCAGTTAAAGTAACGACCTACCAACTAATAATGCCAGGCGGCCACACAATCTTGCCCTCTCTATAAAAGAAATCAAATATCACTTGATGTTTCTTAATTTTTTTGAGTAGAAATTCATAATGTTATCTACAGATAGATCACACTTATTTATCATGCTCTGAATATCCTTCGCAGAAAAATCGCTAAAATTCTTACCTTCAAAAGATTTAAAAAATTTGGCTACATTCTTCGTAAAAGTTCTTAATGACCCCACATCAAAACCAACCACCGAATGAGTAAACCCAGCGGCACTTTGAATTTTTGTGGCGGGGTGAACAATAATGTAAACACCATTCATCCCTGGATAATGTTTTTCGAACCAAACACAAGATCGGTTCATTTGCTCCGCTTCCCTCTTATTAATTTCCACTCGCTGAGTGTCAACTTCACTTTTACACTCAAATATCACGTAGTTTTTTTGATCTAGCGCCCATAAATTGTCAGGCCCCTCTTTCCACTCTTTATCCGGGCGTTCACCAAGAAAACCGAGAGCAAAACTTAACTCGTGCAGCGCCAACTCAAACTTATCGGCCTTAATACCAAAATTAAGCCGCCCCAAAATATCACGGATCCTTAAATCCATACGTTCATAATCTTCAAAGCCCTCCAACCACTTTGCAATCCTCTCAGCCCGTCCTTGACTCACAACGGTGAGCATAGCAACGGTCACACCATATGGAGGCTTAAGAAGCAATTTGTTCTTTTTATGGGCACTAATTTGCAATTTTTGAGCTTCTATTGGAGAATATTTATGATGATATCTAGCTCTTTCTTGCAGATACCACCCCTTATCGTCCGAATTTACTCTGCCGCCATCCATTAAATTTTGAATAATATTGCCTGCCTTCTCATAATCACCCCCAATATACTCTTCTTCGGCTCGCAACTCAGCCTCATAAACACGAAGAACTTCAGAATTGGCACGAGCAGGTTTTATTCCATCCATCTGCTCCACATAGAATGCTTTCCATGAAGGATCACGATTCAAGCATTGCCTTATTAATTCATCTAGAGCGGTTGCAGGCGGCTTATTCCTGTCCATGTCTTGCTTTGCCATATCAGCGATCTCAAGACCCAGCTCTATTTGAGCAGCCATTTGAGGAGATAAATATTTTCTCGATGATTTTTCCCGTAACAAACGCACAATATCGGTGCCAACAACGATTATCACGGAATAGTCTTTCTCGCCCCGGACGCTACGTCCCATTCCCTGCTCAACCGATCGAATCGTTCGCATAAGAGTAGCTTCGCTATCCGGCCGACAACGCTCTTGATATAAATCAATCAAGTTTTCCGAATGAGGTTTCGAATCAAAAACCAATATCCGACACGTCTCATCCGGCAAATCTATTCCATCATATCGATTTACAAGGACTATAGAGTTATCGAATTCCCCCTTGCGCAAAGTGGAGATAACATCCGAAACGGTGTCTTTATCAGCAATCTTCGCACCCAGTTTTGACCAATCTTTGGTACGGCTAAAACTTGGCACCAGAGCAACAAGCCCAAAACGTCGCTTTTTTACGGGAACACCAAATACATTTACAACTGCTTCCCGATCCAAATCCTCATGAATCAAAGAAGGCAACACAATCATCTTCTCTCCGGACCAAGTTTCTTTAGAATAAACCAATGGATTTCTTATAGTTTCCGGGGAAAGCTGCAAACCTTTCACCAAAAAAGCATCATCGGTAACCGTTGCCGACATAAAAATTCGATGTTTTGCTTTGTGATATGAACCAAAATTCGACAATGGCGCAATATATGGCTCAATTTCAATAGCCGATCCGGAAATAATACATTGGCAATTCGCCAATATATTCTTAAGTATAGGCCACGAGAATTTAATAGACTTTCTATCAGAATTACTTGACAGGATGCTCGCTATTTCCGACTCACGCTCCAACCAAGCCCAGTATGGGACAGGAAGATAGGCATCTCTTTTTTCGTTGATTATATCGGCAAATGTCCCAGCTCCCTGTTGCTCAATATCATTTGCGAATAGATCACGAATAGCAGTATATGCAGGCTCATCATGGGGTATTCGAATACGGCATTGCTCACGAATAATATCTGAACAAGCGTGAGCGTCATCCATCAAGATGGTATCCACGCCAACCGACTGATTATTTAAACCAAATTTTGTTAATCCATTGAACAACTTCTGAACAGAGGTAACAAAAATCTTCGTAGAATTTAAAAATGCCTCAGGTAACTCTCCATCTGTTGTGCAAGTTTTGATTCCAAATTGACGAGCTTGTTCGCAAGTCTGTTGGATTAGAAAATTATCCGGGCATAAATACACCGATGGGCCATTCCCGGCGTTCATTCTCGATTGCAACATTAACAATCCAACTAAAGTTTTTCCCTGCCCGGTGTGTAATTTAACTATAATATCTCTCGCGTCTTTATGCTTTTTATACCAATCACTTAATATAGCGTGCTGAGGTGGCCGAAGAGGCCCTTTATCATGGGCACGATCTAAGGTGCCATATAGTTCTATTGGGTCGGAGGGCTTCTCGGCTTTTCTGCCACCGAGTCGCTTTGTAAAATCGACCATTCATCCCTCCATTGATTTTTTTATATGAAGAATTACTCAAATAGCACTTTCATCCGATGAATTCCAGTTTGTTCCTACACGCATTTGGACGGGCTTAGAAATTCCCTTAACTGCTTCCCCGCAGCAACCCCCGGTAAATCTCCTCGTCCCCGCACAGCCCCGCCATCCGGCCGAGCTGATCCACCAGGACGATCGGGCAGCCCGCCTGCTGGCGCAGCGCGATCGCGGCGCGCAGCTTGAGGTCGACGGGGGCCAGCACGATGTCGTAGCCGGCGCCGGGCACCGCGCCGGTCTCGGAATCGGCGTGGGCGAGGTGGCCGTTGCGGCCGTTGATGGTCACCGCCACCGGGCGGTCCTCACCGTCGAGGGTCACGCGCAGTGCGCCGGCGGGGTCGAGGGCCACCACCGCGCCGTCGCGGCGCAGGGCGGCGGCCGGGGTCATCACGGCGTCGCCGCGCAGCACGTTCAGCGGGTTCACATGCTTGACGAATTCGGCGACGTAGCCGTCGGAGGGGCGCAGCAGGATGTCCTCGGCGGTGCCGGCCTGGACGATCCGCCCCTCCTCCATGATCGCGATGGTATTGCCGAGCTTCATCGCCTCGTCGAGGTCGTGACTGACGAAGATGATGGTCTTCTGCAGCCGTTCCTGCAGTTCGAGAAGTTCATCCTGCAGCTTGTCGCGGATCAGCGGGTCCAGCGCCGAGAACGGTTCGTCCATCAGCAGGATGTCGGCATCGGTGGCGAAGGCGCGGGCGAGGCCGACGCGCTGCTGCATGCCGCCCGAGAGTTCGTGGGCGTATTTGTCGCCCCATTTGGCCAGGCCGACCATCGCCAGCTTTTCCTCGACGATGCGGGCGCGGTCGGCCTTGGGCGTACCGCGCAGTTCGAGGCCGAAGCCGACGTTTTCGCGCACCGTGCGCCAGGGCAGCAGGCCGAACTGCTGGAACACCATGGCGACGGTGCGGGTGCGCAAGTCGCGCAAGCTATCCTCGTCGCAGTTGGCCACGTCGACCGTCTTGTCGCCGTGGGCGACGATGATCTGGCCGCGCGAGACCTTGTTCAGCCGGTTGACGGCGCGCAACAGGGTCGATTTGCCCGAACCGGACAGGCCCATCAGCACGCAGATCTCGCCGCGCTGCACGGTGAGGTTGACGCCGGCGGCGCCCAGCACCGAGCCGGTATCGGCCAGGATCTTCTCGCGCGTGGCGCCCTGGTCGAGCAGGGCCAGCGCCTCGCGCTCGCGGCCGAAGATGATGTCGACGTTGCGGAATTCGACTGCCGTGGTCATCTCAATGCCCCCCTGCCTTCCGCTCGGGCCGCTTGCACAGCCGGTCGAGCACGATGGCGAGCACGACGATGGCAAGCCCCGCCTCGAACCCCATCGAGATGTTGACGGTGTTGAGCGCGCGCACCACGGGCTTGCCCAGGCCGTCGGCACCGACCAGCGCCGCGATCACCACCATCGACAGGCTGAGCATGATGCATTGGGTGATGCCGGCCATGATGGTCGGCAGGGCATGCGGCAGCTCGATCTTGAACAGGAGCTGCATGCGGGTGGCACCGAAGGCGGTGCCGGCCTCGTAGAGCGGTTTCGGCACCGACGAGATGCCCAGATGGGTCAGGCGGATCGCGGCGGGAATGGCGAAGATGACCGTCGAGATCAGCCCGGGCACCGCGCCGAGGCCGAACAGCACAAGGGTCGGGATAAGGTAGACGAAGGTCGGGATGGTCTGCATCAGGTCGAGCACCGGCCGCAGGCCCACGTAGAGCCAGGGCCGGTGCGCCGCCATGATGCCGACCGGCACGCCGACCACGACGCAGACGATGGTCGAGCAGAAGACGAGCGACAGCGTCTGGATCGCGGCCTCCCAATAGCCGAGATTGGCGATCAGGAGGAGCGAGAGCAGCACGAAGACCACGAGCGCGATCGAGCGATGCAGGAACCAGGCGAAGGCGCCGATGGCCGCCACCAGCACCAGCGGCGGCACCCAGAGCAGCAGGTCGGTGAGGCCGTCGATCAGCCCGCCCAGCACCACCGACACGAAGTCGAAGAAGGGCCGCCCGTTGTCGGTCAGGAAATCGACGAAATCCTTCAACCACGCGCCGAGCGTCAGCTTGTGCTCGGTCAACCACTCATACATCGACTTGGCCCTCCCCCGGCAGGCGCTTTATGGCGCGATCAGATGCCCAGGCTTTTCTTCACCGCCTCGAGGCCCGGCTTGCCGTCGATCGTGGTCACGTCCTTCAGCCACGGGTTGATCGCAGCCGGATTGGCCTTCAGCCATTTCTGCGCGGCCTTCTCCGGGTCCATGCCGTCGAACAGGATCGAGCCCATGATCTGGTTCTCGAGCTTCAGGTTGAAGGTCATGTTCTTGATCAGCTTGCCGACATTGGGGCATTCGGCGAGATAGCCGGCGCGGACATTGGTGTAGACGGTGGCGCCGCCGAAATCGGGGCCGAACACGTCATCGCCGCCCGAGAGGTATTTCAGCTTGAACTTGGTGTTCATCGGATGCGGCTCCCACCCCAGGAACACGATCGGTTCCTTGCGGCGGGCCGAGCGGTCGACCTGGGCCAGCATGCCCTGCTCGGACGATTCGACGACCTCGAAGCCGTTGAGGCCGAACTTACCATCCTTGATCATGCCGAGGATCAGGCGGTTGCCGTCGTTGCCCGGCTCGATGCCGTAGATCTTGCCCTTCAGCTTGTCCTTGAACTTGGCGATGTCGGCAAACGACTTCAGCCCGGCGTCGTAGAGATAATCGGGCACCGCCAGCGTGTATTTGGCGCCGGTCAGGTTGACGCCGACCACCTCGACCGACTTGTCGTCGACGAAGGGTTTCACGTCGGCCTCCATCGTCGGCATCCAGTTGCCGAGGAAGACGTCGATATCCTTGTTCTTCAGCGAGGTATAGGTCACCGGCACCGACAGCACGGTGGCCTTGGGGGCATAGCCCAGCCCCTTCAGCAGTACCGAGGTCAGCGCCGTGGTCGCGGTGATGTCGGTCCAGCCGACATCGGCGAAGCGCACGGTCTTGCAGGCGGCGGGGTCGGCCGCCTGGGCCGAGGTGGCGGCCAGCAGGCCGGCGAGGCTGAAGGCGATCAAAGCTGCTTTACGCATTGCCGTGTCTCCGTTTAGAAGTTCCCTGTTGAATGACCATTCAAAGACAGCTTAACGGCGTTGTCACGCAATTTTTCGGATTTCAGCAATCGAACAATGGCGGATTTCTGGGAATTTTGCGCTAATCCGACATGACGACGGGAGCGATGCGACATCGGCCGGAAGTGGCCCGGGCGGCTCATTGAACGGTCATTCAAGGCCTGTTAGAGTGGTCGGCCGCAAGAGGGGCCGCGAGGGTCATGGAACGCAACGCCGTCCGCCGCGCCGGGGCCGATGATGACCGGCGCCGGCAATTGATCGAGGCGACGATCGACACGATGGCCGATCTCGGCTTCGCGGCGACCTCGCTTGCCCATATCGCCCGCCGCGCCGGAGTTTCGCCCGGGCTGGTCGCGCATTATTTCGACGACAAGGAAGGCTTGCTGGAAGCCACGCTGCGCGCGATGTCGGCGCGGCTGACCCGGGCTTCGACCCGCCGGCTGGCCGCCGCGCGCGATCCGCGCGCCCGCATCCAGGCGGTGATCGATTCGGTGCTGGCGCCCGAGGAGTTCGATCGCCGCACCTGCTCGGTCTGGCTGGCCTTCTGGGGCGAGGTGATCCATTCCCGGCGGCTGAAGCGCATCCAGCATGTCTACGAACAGCGGCTCTTGTCGAACCTGCGCCATGCGCTGCGCCGCCTGATGCATCCCGGCCATGCCGCCGCTTCGGCCCTGTCGATCGCCGCCCTGATCGACGGGCTGTGGCTGAAGGCGACCCTGTCGGCGCCGCAGGGCATCGACAGCGCCACCGCCCGCGGCATCGTCGCCGCCTATACCGACAGCCTGATCGCGGCCCATGCCGCCCCCTCGAACCCGAGCAGTCCGATGTCCCAGACCACCGTCATCCGCAACCATATCGGCGGCCGCACCGTCGCCGCGCAGAAGCCGGAAACCTTCACCACGATCAATCCCGCCACCGGCGAGGTGCTGGCCGAGGTCGAGATTGCCGGCCAGGCCGAGGTCGATGCCGCCGTGGCCGCGGCACGCACCGGGCAGAAGCGCTGGGCGGCGATGACCGGGACCGAGCGCGGCCGGGTGCTGCGGCGTGCCGCCGACCTGCTCCGCGCCCGCAACGACGAACTGGCCGAAATCGAGACCCGCGATACCGGCAAGCCGATCCAGGAGACGTCGGTGGTCGACGTCATTTCCGGCGCCGACTGCCTGGAATATTTCGCCGGCCTCGCGGCGGGCCTGACCGGCGAGCATGTCGATCTCGGCCCGGCCGGCTTCGGCTATGTCCGGCGCGAGCCGCTGGGGATCGTGGCCGGCATCGGCGCCTGGAACTATCCGCTGCAGATCGCCTGCTGGAAATCGGCGCCCGCGCTGGCCTGCGGCAACGCGATGATCTTCAAGCCGGCCGAACTGACGCCGCTGACCGCCGTCAAGCTGGCCGAAATCTTCGTCGAGGCCGGGCTGCCCGAGGGCGTGTTCAATGTCGTCCAGGGTTTTGCCGATACCGGCCGGCTGCTGACCCGCCATCCCGCCATCGCCAAGGTCTCGCTGACCGGCGAGGTCGGCACTGGCAGGAAGGTGATGGCCGATGCGGCGACCACGCTGAAGCAGGTCACCCTGGAACTCGGCGGCAAGTCGCCGCTGATCGTGTTCGAGGATGCCGATCTCGACAATGCGGTCTCGGGCGCGCTGCTCGCCAATTTCTATTCGGCCGGCGAGGTCTGCTCGAACGGCACGCGCGTCTTCGTCCACCGCAAGCTCAAGGCGGCCTTCGTCGAGAAGCTGATCGCGCGGGTCGAGAAGATGGTCACCGGCGATCCGATGGATCCGCGCACCCAGGTCGGCGCGCTGATCTCGGAAAACCACATGAACAAGGTGCTTGGCTATATCGCGCAGGGGAAGGCGGCGGGCGCGAAGCTGCTGACCGGCGGCGAGCGGGTCGGCTCGACCGGCTTCTTCGTCCGGCCGGCGGTGTTCGACGAGTGCCGCGACGACATGACGATCGTGCGCGAGGAAATCTTCGGGCCGGTCATGACCATCCTGGCCTTCGATGACGAGGACGAGGTGGTGGGCCGCGCCAACGATACCGAATTCGGCCTGGCCGCCGGCGTCTTCACCCGCGATCTGGCGCGCGGCCATCGGGTGGTGGCGGCGTTGCAGGCCGGTACCTGCTGGATCAACCATTACAACATCACCCCGATCGAGCTGCCCTTCGGCGGCGTCAAGCAATCGGGCCTCGGCCGCGAGAATTCCAAGGCGGCGATCGAGCACTACACCCAGCTGAAGTCGGTCTACGTCGCGCTGCAGCCGATCGATGCGCCGTATTGAGCTAGCCGTCATTCCGGGCGAAGCGGAGCGGAGACCCGGAATCCAGGGTAGGCGCGGCGCCGCTTGCGGCATCCTTGCCCTGGATTCCCGCTTTCGCGGGAATGACGATAAGAACTGAGGCACCCACCATGGAAACCTTCGACTACATCATCGTCGGCGCCGGTGCGGCCGGCTGCGTGCTGGCCGACCGGCTGTCGGCGGACGGAAAAAATTCCGTGCTGGTGCTGGAATACGGCGGGTCGGACAAGTCGGTCTTCATCCAGATGCCGTCGGCCCTGTCGATTCCGATGAACATGCCGAAATACAACTGGTTCTACGAGACCGAGCCGGAGCCCGGCCTGGGCGGGCGGCGCATGCATTGCCCGCGCGGCAAGGTGCTGGGCGGGTCGTCGTCGATCAACGGCCTGGTCTACATTCGCGGCAACCCGTTCGATTTCGACCGCTGGCAGGAGGAAGGCGCCGCCGGCTGGTCCTACCAGGATGTCCTGCCCTATTTCCGCCGGGCCGAGACGCGCGACGAAGGCGGCGACCAGTATCGCGGCGACCAGGGGCCGCTCGGCACCCGCTACGGCCCGCTCGACAACCCGCTCTACAACGTCTTCGTCACGGCGGCGCAGCAGGCGGGCTATCCCGCCACAGCGGATGTCAACGGCCAGCAGCAGGAAGGCTTCGGCCGGATGGACATGACCGTGAAGAACGGTCGCCGCTGGAGTGCCGCCAACGCCTATCTGAAACCGGCGATGGCGCGCCCGAACCTGACCGTGCGCACCCATTGCCTGGTCGGTAAGATCGTCACCGAAGGCCGGCGCGCCACCGGCGTCGCCTACGAGCAGGAGGGCCGGGCCCACCAGGTCGCGGCACGGCGCGAGGTGATCCTGTCGGGCGGGCCGATCAATTCGCCGCAGCTGCTCAAGCTTTCCGGCATCGGCCCGGGGGCCGAGCTGCAGGCGCTGGGCATTCCGGTGGTGCACGACCTGCCCGGCGTCGGCGAGAACCTGCAGGACCATCTGGAATTCTATTTCCAGGTCGCCTGCAAGGAGCCGATCACGCTGTACTCGAAGATGGGCCTGATCTCGCGCGGGCTGATCGGGGCGCGCTGGCTGCTGATGAAGGATGGCCTGGGCGCCACCAATCATTTCGAATCCTGCGGCTTCATCCGCTCGCGGCCCGGCATCCGCTATCCCGACATCCAGTATCACTTCCTGCCGATCGCCGTGACCTATGACGGCCAGTCGATGGCGACCGAACACGGCTTCCAGGCCCATGTCGGGCCGATGCGCACCAAGAGCCGCGGCTGGGTGCGGCTCGCCTCGCCCGACCCCAGGGTCAAGCCGAAGGTGTTCTTCAACTACCTCAGCCACCCCGACGACATGGTCGAGATGCGCGCCTGCGTCCGGCTGACCCGGGAAATCTTTGCCCAGAAGGCGTTCGATCGCTATCGCGGCCGCGAGATCCAGCCCGGCCCCGGCATCACCACCGACGAGCAGATCGACGACTTCGTCCGGGCGAAGGTCGAAAGCGCCTATCACCCCTCCTGCTCGTGCAAGATGGGGCGGCCGGACGATCCGATGGCGGTGGTCGACCCGGAAACGCGCGTCATCGGCATGGAAGGCTTGCGCGTCGTCGATTCATCGATCATGCCTTCGGTGACGACCGGCAACCTCAACGCCCCCACGATCATGATCGGCGAAAAAGCCTCCGACATCATTCTCGGCAAGCCGCCGCTGGCCCGCTCGAACGCGGCGGTCTACCAGGCCGAAAACTGGCAGACGGCACAGCGCTGATGACCGGGATCCGCGGCCTCCTGTTCGACAAGGACGGCACCCTGCTCGACTATGCGGCGAGCTGGGCGCCGATCAACCGCCAGGCCGCGCGGCTCGCCGCGGCCGGCGACCTCGCGCTTACCGAACGGCTGCTGATTGCCGCGGGCGTCGACCCGGCGACCGACCTCGCCGCCGCCGACAGCCTGCTGGCCGCCGGCAATACCGCCGAGATCGCCCAGGCCTGGGCCGAAGGCGGCAGCCCCTACGATGCCGAGCGGCTGACCCGCGATCTCGACGCGCTGTTCCACAGCGCCGCCACCTCGGTCGTCGCGGTCACCGACCTCGCCGCGCTGTTCCGCAGCTACAAGGCGCGCGGCCTCAAGCTCGGCATCGCCTCGTCCGACAATGCCGCCTCGATCGCGGCGACGGCCGCCCATTTCGGCATCGACGGCATGCTCGACTTCATCGCCGGCTACGACAGCGGCCATGGCGTGAAGCCCCATCCCGGCATGGTCGAGGCGTTCTGCCGCGCCACCGGCCTCGTCCCGGCCGAGGTCGCCATGATCGGCGACAATACCCATGACCTGGCCATGGGCCGGGCGGCCGGCGTCGGGCTCACCATCGGGGTGCTGACCGGCACGGGATCGCGCGCCACGCTGGGGCCGCTTGCCGATCTCTGCCTCGGATCCATATTGGAGATCGAAACGGCACTCTGGAACTGAAAGGGGCGCGCCCATGGATCGCTTTACCGGCGGCTGCCTGTGCGGCGGCGTCCGCCTCACGGCAACCGGACGCCCCTATCGGGTCGGGGTCTGCCACTGCATGGATTGCCGCAAGCATCACGGCGCCCTGTTCCATGCCTCGGCTATCTTCCCCGAGACCGCGGTGACGATCGAGGGTGAGACGCGCGACTATGCCGGGCGGTTCTTCTGCCCGAACTGCGGCTCGCCGGTCTTTGCGCGCAGCGGCGACGAGGTCGAGGTCAACCTGGGTTCGCTCGACGCGCCCGACCAGTTGCAGCCGACCTACGAGCTGTGGACGATCCGGCGCGAAGCCTGGCTGCCGCCGTTTCCGCTGATGCGGCGCCACGAGCGCGACCGCCCCGCGACGGGCCGCAGCGAAGGTTAAAGGACGTGGACCCGGACATGGGCCGCGTCGAGAACGGCCCGTAGCGCCGGCCCCGGCTCGGCATCGGTGACCAGCGCCTCGACATCGGTGACCGGCCCCAGATTGACCGCCGCGGTGCGGCCGAACTTGGTGGCGTCGGCCGCCAGGATCACCGTGCGCGCCTGGGCGACGGCGGCGCGTACCAGCGCCACCTCCTCGAAATCGTCGTCGGTCATCATGCCCCGGTCGTCGATGCCGCTGGCGCCGATCACGGCGACATCGAGGTGGAAGCGGCGCAGGAACGCCGGGGCCCCGTCGCCGAACACCGCGCCGTCGGCATTGCGCACCTGGCCACCCGGCAGCGCGATCGCGAAATCGGTGCGTTCGGACAGGTAATTGGCGACCCGCAGCGAGTAGGTGACGATGCGTAAGCCGCGGCGCGCGGTCAGCGCCTCGGCCACCGCCTCCAAGGTCGTGCCGGTATCGAGGAAGACGGTGGCGCCGTCCATGATCATGGCGGCAACGCAGCGGCCCATGCGAAGCTTGGCCTCGGCCTGCTCCTGCTTGCGGCGGCGGTAGTTGGCCTGGTCGACCTCGCCCGACAGCCCGACCCCGCCGTGATAGCGGCGCAGCAGGCCGGCCCCCGCCAGGTCGCGCAGGTCGCGGCGGATGGTCTGGGTGGTGACGTCGAGGCCGGTCGCCAGTTCCTCGACCGACGAGAATCCCTTGAGCCCGACGATCTCGACGATGCGCCGATGGCGCAGCGCCTTCTTCGCCGCCGCGGCATCGTCGATCATTCTGTCGCCACCCCCTGTCATCCTTCGGAAATAGGACATTCCCTGCCGGATTGACAAGACATGAAGCGCGCGCCAACTATGGAAACGAAATAAGAACGGAGAGCATGGGGATGAGCACGATCAGGTCGGGCATCGGCGGTTGGGTGTTTGCCCCGTGGCGTGACAATTTCTACCCGAAGGGCCTGGCCCAGGCGCGCGAGCTGAACTATGCCAGCCGCCATGTCACGGCCATCGAGATCAACGGGACGTTCTACGGCTCGCAGAAGCCCGAGACATTCCGGAAATGGCATGACGAGGCGCCCGACGACTTCGTCTTCTCGATGAAGGCGCCGCGCATCGCCGTCCAGCGCAAGGACCTGACCCAGGCCGAAAGCTCGGTGCAGCGCTTCCTGGAATCGGGCATCACCGAGCTGGGCCCCAAGCTCGGGCCCATCCTGTGGCAGTTCGCCGCCACCAAGCAGTTCAATCCCGAGGAGATGACGGCCTTCCTCGCCTTCCTGCGGCCCGAGATCGACGGCCATGCGCTGCGCCACGTGCTGGAGGTGCGCCATCCGACCTTCCTGGTGCCCGAATTCGTCGAACTGGCACGCAGGCACAAGGTGGCGATCTGCCTGGTCGACGGCGAAGACCATCCGATGATCGCCGATGTCACGGCCGACTTCGTCTATGCCCGGCTGCGCCGCACCCACCCGGACGTGCCGACCGGATACCAGCCCAGGGACATCGACATCTGGGTCGAGCGCTTCCAGACCTGGGCCGCCGGGGGCGAGCCCGAGGGGCTGCCGCATCTGCATGAAAAGAAGGCGGCGAAGAAGAAGCGCGACTGCTTTGCCTATTTCATCGCCGGGGCCAAGGAGCGCAATCCGGCGGCGGCGCAAGCCTTCATCGAGCGGTTGCGGAAGTAGCGTCTGGAGAAGCCACGGGCCGCATCCGGTTGGGCGCCGCCGCCCGAGTCGTCACTGGTTCAGGATCTTCTTGCGCTGGCGCTCATATTCGCTCGGCGTAATGGCGCCGGCATCCAGCGCCTTCTTCAGGTCGGTCAATTGCTGGCCCACCGTGGTGGTGGTCACGGTGGTGCTCGAATCCGCCCCGCCACCGCCGCAGGCGCTCAAACCCACGACCAGCAGCAGCATCACGGCAACGCTGCCCAGTTTCTTCATCGTCGCTCTCCGTCCCTTGCACAGAAAATCGAGACCGGAGGTGCGGCGCGGGCCTCGTGCCCCGCCGCGTCTCCCCCTTGGCGAGCGAGACTGCCACCGCGCTGCTGTCGCCGCAATCTTACTTGTGGCCGGCTGCCGCCGCCGGGACGGCGCGGAAGCTGACGCCGAGCCGGTTGTAGGCATTCATCAGGCCGATGGTGATGGTCAGGTCGGCCAGCTCCTTTTCGCCGAACTGGGCCCGGACGGCCTGATACTCATGATCGGGCACCCCCGTATCGGCCACCCGGGTCACCGTCTCGGTCCAGGCGAGTGCGGCCTGCTCGCGTTCGCTGAACAGGGCGCCGGCCTCGCGCCAGACGGGAACCAGCACCAGTTTCTCGACGCTGCAGCCGGCCTTCAGGAGGTCGCGGCTGTGCATGTCGACGCAATAGGCGCAGCCGTTGATCTGCGAGGTGCGCAGGAAGACGAGGTGCACGAGGTCGGCCGGCAGCGCCTGGGCGATATAGCCGTAGACGCTGCCCAGCGCCTTGATACCGCCCGGGGCGGCGGCCGCGTAATCCATCCGTTGGGTCATGACACGATCTCCTTGGGTTGCGTGACCGGAAGATGCACCGGTTTCGGGCCACGAATAAGCACCAAGAACGATGGAAAACATTATACCATCCGATAGCATGACCGCTCCCTTCCGCATCATTGTCGACCGCGGGGCCAAGGCATCGCTGGCCACCCAGATCCACGCCGCCCTGCGCGATGCGATCGGCGACGGCCGGCTGGCGCCCCAGGCACGGTTGCCGTCGTGGCGCGACCTGGCCGCCCAGCTGGGCGTCGCCCGCGGCACGGTCCGCGCAGCCTATGAGCGGCTGATCGACGAGCAGCTGATCGTGGCGATGGGCGCGGCCGGCACCCGGGTTG